>JAIXTH010000249.1 GCA_027484265.1 Alphaproteobacteria bacterium | reverse complement strand
CATCACGTCGTCCCAGTCAGCCTCACTGAACTCGAGCGCGTCGGCGCGGCGGATGATCCCGGCGTTGTTGACCAGGATGTCGAGCCTGCCCAGACTGGAGACGGTCTGCGCAACGATGTCCTGGATAGGGTCGGTCGAACCGAGATCAGCCTCGATCCCGATAAAGCGCCGCCCGGCCGCTGCAACGTCGGCTGCGGTTTCAGGCGCGGCCCGGCGGCTGACCCCGCAGATGTCGGCACCGGCCTGCGCCAGTGCCACGGCTATCGCCCGGCCAAGGCCAACATTGGCGCCGGTGACCAGTGCCACCTTGCCCTCGAGGCTGAACAGCGATGAATGCATGGGGCTTTCGCTTCCGGCAGATGATACGGGCGGGCCGTGTGGCCCATCGGGGGTTGATGGAGAAGCCCAGTCTGGCCCATGGACCCTGACCTGTCTCCACACAATTAGGTAACCGGTGTCATATCAGCGACGCTGGAGCGGTGCAAGCCTGTGCCGGAGGGTGGGTCAAGGCGGCCAGGGGCGGCTAGGTGCGCGCGGGCGGAGCGGACGAGCCGCGCACGATCAGTTCCGGGGAGAAGCGCTGGTGCGCGGTGCGCCGGGCACCATTGGCTGTATCCAGCAGCAGGCGTGCGGCAGCGCGCCCCATGTCGCGGATCGGCAGCCGGACGGTTGTGAGGCCTGGCCACAGGCGTCCGGCGATGGGCGTGTCGTCATAGCCGACGATCGAGATGTCCTCGGGGATGCGCAGGCCCGCCTCGCGCGCGGCCACCAGTGTTCCGGTGGCCATCTCGTCGTTGCCGGCAAAGATCGCAGTGGGACGCGGATCGAGGGCCAGCAGCTTCTCGGCGGCCTGCCGCCCGGATTCAAACGTGTATCCGCCCTCCGCCACATGCAGGGGATCCAGCGTCAGGCCGGCTTCCGCCAGCCCGGCCTCGAAGCCTTGCCGACGTTCATGGGTCGAACGGAACGACAGCGGGCCATGGATGTGCGCGATCCGTCGGTGACCCAGGGCCGTCAGGTGTCGTGCGGCCTGGGCTGCCCCGCCGGCATCCTCGGTGAGGATCATGTGGTCCGGGCCGTCGAGGCTGACCGAGGCAATCCGGACATAGCCGATGCCGGCAGCGGCGATCGCGCCCGTCAGCTCTTGGTCCTCCGATACCGACGGCGGCATGATCAGGCCGAAAGGCTTGTGCTGCTGCGCAAAGCGCAGGACCTGCTCGATGTGGCCTGCCTGCGCCCGGTCGCAGGGGCGCAGCACCAGCTGGAAGTCAGTGCCTTCGAGGGCATCCAGGATGCCCCGCTGGATATTCACCACATATTGCGGGCTGGGATTGTCATAGACCAGCCCGATCAGGAACGACTTGCCCAGTGCCAGCGCCCGCGCCTGCGGGTCTGGCGTGAAGCCCAGCTCGGCAATCACCCGCTTGATCTCCGCCCGGGTCCCTTCCTTCACGAAGGGTGATTCGTTGATGACGCGCGAGACGGTCTTCTTCGAAACCCGCGCGATCCTGGCGATATCGTTGATGGTTACGCTGCCGCTCCGGGGCGCGTCCGGCAGACCTGCGGCATCGATCGGGCCGGGAGACGGATTGGTTTCGGGACGGTCTGTATCGTGCATAACTCGCTGCCCAGTAACACGCAGTGACCTGTTCTTCCATGAATTCCGGACGCTGGCCAGATCGGACCGGGCTGAAGGTGCATGGGACCGGTTACCGAAGAGGATTGACACCGGTGACAATTTGTAGAATGCCACCGGTGGCAAAGACTGGGATGACCCTGCTTCGGCATGGAATTGACATACCCGGCACGATAGCGGGACGCGCCCGACGGGAGGACACAATGGCGATCACGGTTCGAATGATGCCTGTTCTATTGGCATCGGTTTCACTGGCCAGCCTGTGGGCAGGTGTGGCCCAGGCCCAGGCGGCACAGCCCCAAACGGGGCCAGCCCCGGCGACTGTCCAGTCGGCACCGGCGGCTGGCAGCCAAGCCGGGGGCGATGAAGAAGTGGTGGTGGTCACCGGCTTCCGCAGCAGTCTCACGCGGTCGCTGTCGATCAAGCGCAACGAGACCGTGATCGTCGAATCCATCAATGCCGAAGACATCGGCGACTTCCCCGACCTGAATCTGGCCGAGGCGATGCAGCGCATCCCCGGCGTGCAGATCGACCGCGACGGCGGCGAGGGCCGCTCCATCAATGTGCGCGGTCTCAGCTCCGACTTCGTGCGGGTGCAGATCAACGGGATGGAAGCCCTGGCCACCACTGGCGGCCGTGATGGGCGTGCGAACCGGAACCGGCAGTTCGACTTCAACGTCTTCGCCTCGGAAATGTTCACCAGCGTGCGGGTGGTGAAGTCGCAGGATGCGGCCCTGGATGAGGGATCGCTGGGCGCCACGGTACAGCTGCGGACGGCGCGGCCGTTCGATTATGATGGCTTCAACTTCGCCGTGGGCGGCCAGCTGTCCTACAATGACCTCGCGCAGGAGACAGACCCGCGGGTGACCTTCCTGGTCTCGAACCGCTTCATGGATGGCACGCTGGGGGTGCTGGTCTCCGGTGCCTACTCAACCCGCAACACCTTCGAGGAAGGGCACAGCTCGGGCCGGTTCCGCGTGCCGGCCGATGATGGCTGCGTGCCGACGGTGGTGGCGGGTATCACCCGCTATGTGAACACCACCCGATGCTACCAGTCGGTGGGACAGATCACCACGGCCAGCGGCACGGTGCTGACCGGCCCGGCAGCCGAGGAAGCCGCCTGGCGGGCGTCGCACCCGCGCATCCCGCGCTATGGCCGGATCGGCTATCAGCGCGAGCGCCTGGGTCTGACAGCCACCGTGCAGTGGAGCCCCACGCCTTCGACGATGGTCACGTTCGAGTCGCTCTATGCCCAGCTCGACCAGACCCGCAATGAAGAGTTCCTGGAAGTCATCGCCTTTGCCCGGGAAACCGGCGTGCAGGGTTTCCGCGCGGTGGACCTGGTGCGCGGCCGTGTGGATGCACAGGGCAATCTGGTGACGGCCACGTTCGACGATGTCGATATCCGCACCGAGCAGCGGATCGACATCCTCTCGACCACTTTCGTGCAGAACACGCTGTCGTTCGAGCACGATTTCTCCGACACGTTCATGGTCAGCGGCTTGATTGGGGCGTCCAACGCGCTGGGCGAAAATCCGCAGCAGACCACCATCTCGCTCGAGCGGTATGATGTCGACGGCTACAGCTATGACTATAGCAATCCGAGCCTGCCGGCCTTCAACTACAATTTCGATGTCACCAACCCGGCCAACTATGTGTTCTCGGCGTCCACGGCGCTGGGCGATGCCTCGCTGATCCGGCTGCGGCCCAACGAGACCGAGAACTCCTACGAGACCGCCCGCATCGACTTCGCCTGGCAGGCAAGCGATGTTGCCAGCCTGAGCTTCGGGGCGTCAGTGAAGCGTTTCGGTTTTGAGGTGACCGAGTTCCGCCGCGCCAATGAGGGCGTGCCCGCCAGCGTGCTGACAGCGTTCGCGGCGCGCGGGATTGCGCCATCGGCCTACACGACGGTGCTGACTGGCTTCGGTCGTGGCATGGACCTGCCGCCAGGCACCGATACCCGCTGGGTCATCCCGGATCTCAATGCCCTGCGGGCGATCACCAATTTCGACTGCAACTGCGTCAATGACTTCGGTGATTTCCGCCTGGCGCTGTTCGATGGCGAGACCCGACGGGCGGAGGAGACGTCCACCGGCTTCTATGTGCAGCTCGACTGGTCGATCGACTTCAACGGCATCGGCTTCCGCGGCAATGCGGGTCTGCGCCAGGTGACCACCGAGCTTGAGGCCACGGGTATCCTGAACGGTGCACCCACCACGGTTACCAACACCTATGCCGACACCCTGCCGGCCCTCAACATGGTGCTGGAGCCGATGGATGGCCTTCTGGTGCGCTTTGCCGCAGCGCGCACGATCGCGCGGCCCAACCTCGCCTCGCTGACGCCGGGTGGCTCGATCGACGCCACCCCGCCCGGCCTGTCGCTGACGTCGGGCAATCCGAACCTCGAGCCGATCCGGTCCGACAACCTCGACCTGTCGATCGAATGGTATCCCTACCGCGAGGGCCTGTTTGCCGTTGCCTTCTTCAGCAAGGACATCGAGAGCTTCATCCAGCGCCTGCGCCGCACAGTGACCTTTGCCGAGACCGGTTTCCCGGTGTCGCTGCTAGGGCCGGGCGTGACGGTGAATGATCCGTTCGACGTGACCACCTTCGTCAACACCCGTGGCGGCCGCCTGACCGGCTACGAGATCACGGTCCAGACGCCGCTGAACTTCCTGCCGGAGGCTCTCAGCGGGTTCGGGGTGCTGCTGAACTACACCTCGATCGAGTCCGAGTTCGAGTACATCGTCAATCCGACCACCCTCGCCACCGTGCGCCAGCCGCTGGTGGGGCAGTCGGCGGAATCGTTCTCCGCCACCCTCTACTTCGAGCGCGGACCGTTCGAGGCCCGCATCTCGGCCACCTATCGCGGCGAGTATCTCACCACGGTCCCGGCCCAGAGCGGCAATGACGTGGAGGGCAAGGCCGCCACCACCAACGTCAACTTCTCGGCCTCGTGGGACGTGAATGACCGGATCGAGATTTCCTTCGAAGGGCTCAATCTCACCGACGAGTATGACGACCGCTGGATCAATTCGGTGCGTCAGAACAATCTGAACTACGAGCATACCGGCCGCGAATTCGTGGTGGGTGTCCGCTACAAGCTCTGATGTCCACCGGCTGACGACCTGTCCGGGCCTGCCTGGTCCGGGCGGGTCGCCGCCTGCTCGGAAGGGAACGGCAGCGATGATCCGACGCGACCTTCTGGCGTCGCTTCTGGTGGCCGGGGCCAGCCCGTTGCTGCCAGGAGCCAGTGCGGCCCAGCCTGCCAGGCGTGAAGGGCGCCTGTCGGCATCCGGGACCGGTTGGGACCATCTGCGCTGGCCGGGGGGCTTCGAAGGGCAGCGGCGGGCCGATCTCGGCAATGGCCGGTTCCTCAATCCAGTCTTCAGTGGCGACCGTCCCGACCCGGCCCTGATCCGGGTGGGGGATATCTGGTATCTGACCTTCTCCAGCTTCGAGGCCTATCCGGGCCTGACCATCTGGCAGTCACGCGATCTGGTGAACTGGTCGCCGGTGACGGCTGCCCTGCGCAGCTATATCGGGTCGGTGTGGGCGCCTGCGCTGGCGGTGCACCAGGGCCGGTTCTATCTCTATATCCCAGCCCGCACCCGCACCTACCGCTCGATCTATGTGATCCATGCCGACCGGATCGAGGGGCCGTGGAGCGAGCCGATCGATCTGCGCCTGCCGGCCCATATCGACCCGGAACATGTGGCCGATCTGGATGGCACCCGCTGGCTGTTTCTCAGTGGCGGGGACCGGGTGCGGCTGACACCCGACGGGCTCGCGACCGCAGGGCCGGTCGAGCATGTCTATGACCCGTGGCGCTACCCCGATGACTGGACGGTGGAATCGTTCTCGCCTGAGGGTCCCAAGATCGTGCGCAGGGGTGACTACTGGTACATGATCACCGCAGTCGGTGGCACGGCGGGGCCGCCCACCGGCCACATGGTGATCGCCGCCCGCGCCCGCGATCTGGCCGGCCCCTGGGAGGACTGCCCGCACAATCCGCTGGTCCGCACCTGGTCGGCGGACGAGAAATGGTGGTCGCGCGGGCATGCCACCCTGTTCGAGGTGCCGGGTGGCGGCTGGTGGATGGCCTACCACGGCTACGAGAACGGCTTCTGGACCCTCGGGCGGCAGATGCTGCTGGATCCGGTGGAGTGGTCTCGCGACGGCTGGCCGGTGGCGCGCGGCGGCGACCTGTCGAGGCCGCTGCGCAAGCCTGTGCCCGGACCGGTCACACCGCACGGCCAGCCGCTGTCGGACGATTTCCGGACCAACCGCCTCGGCACACTGTGGTCCTTCCATGACCCCGGTCCCGACGAGGCTGCCCGGCTGAGCTTCGCGGCCAATGGCCTGCGCATGGCGGCGCGCGGCACCTCACCCACCGACAGCCCGCCGCTGGGCTTCCTGTGCGGCGACCTGGCCTATGAGGTCGAGGCTGACATGACGCTGGAGCCGGGCTGTGAGGCAGGGTTGTTGCTGTTCTACTCCCCGCGCCTCTATGCGGGCCTGGGCTTCGACGGCAGCGGCCTGATCATGCACCGCTATGGCCGCCAGCGCCGGTCGCGCCCGCCAGCGGGCTTCGGCCAGCGGCTGCGCATTCGCATCCGCAACGACCGTCACATCGTCACCATCCATACCAGCCCGGACGGCACCAGCTGGACCCGCTTCGGGGTGCAGATGGAAGTGTCGGGCTATAACCACAACACCGACGGCGGTTTCTTCAGCCTGCGCCCGGCGCTCTATGCCAGCGGCACGGGCGCCGCGACGGTCCATTCAGTGACCTACCGGGCAGTCTAGCGCGCAGGTTCAGGCGCCGGGCCATCGCGTTTGGCAGGGGCGGCCAGCGCAGGGCCGAACCGCGCCAGCATATGCTCCCCGCCCCGTGCCGACAGGGTGTGGTCCAGATCCAGCGTGGCCAGGATCGACGTGCTGCGCAGCGTCGCAAGGCCATGCAGCGCTGACCAGACAAACAGGGCATCCAGCCGGATCGCCTGCGGATCCACGCGCCCCCCGCTGGCCTCGGCCTTGCGGCGCAAGGCTGTCAGCAGCAGGTCGAAGGCGTGATGCGCCCGTGCCGTCATCTCCGGATGGCTGGCAGGGTCTGGCAGGGGGGTCGCAAACATCAGGCGATAGTGCAGGGGGCGCGTGGCGGCATAGTCGAGATAGGCCTCCCCCATCGCCTGCATGTCGGCGTCGGGGTCGCCACTGGTGGCATGCCGGTCGAGATGCCGGGCAAAGCCGTCGAAGGTCCGCGCCACGATCTCCGCCAGAATATGGTCACGGCTGGGGAAATGCCGGTAGGGCGCCTGATGCGACACCCCGAGCCGCCGGGCGACTTCCCGCAGGCTCAGCCGCTCCACCCCCTCCTGCTCGATGATGGTCAGGGCCTCTGTGAGGCAGGCCTCTTTCAGATCGGGCCGTGGCTTGGGGGCAGGCGTGGGCAAGGATCGGGCTCCTGGGAACTAGGTGCAGCCTGCCTTCGGCAGAGCAGGATGTTGACACTGTCAACTTCGCGCTATCTAGGTCTGTAGACAGTGTCTACCGAGCTGGAGCCCACGATGCAAAGCCTCTCTACCGAACCGCCCCGGCAAGGCGCCTCCGCACCGCGCCCCTATGGCCCCATTGCCCTGGTCACGGGCGCGTCCGACGGCATTGGCCGGGCCTTTGCGGTGGAGCTGGCGAGCCGGGGCTATGATCTGATCCTGGTCGCGCGCCGCCAGTCTGCTCTGAACGAGCTCGCTGCCGAGCTTGGCAGCCGCCATGGTGTCCGGGCCGAGGTGCTGGTTGCCGACCTGGGCGTTGCCGCGGATGTACAGGCCGTGCTCAACGCGACCGCAGACCGGGACATCGGCCTCCTGGTGGCGGCCGCGGGCTTTGGGACCTCAGGCCTGTTTGTGGAGCAGCCAGTCGAGCCAGAGCTCGACATGATCGATGTCAACTGCCGTGCGGTGGTGGCGCTCGTGCATCCGCTGGCCAGCCGGTTTGTGGCGCGCGGGGGTGGCGGGATCATCCTGTTCGGTTCGCTGGTGGGCTTCCAGGGCGTCCCGCGGGCAGCCGCCTACGCCGCCAGCAAGGCCTTCATCCAGACCTTTGCCGAAGGCCTGCGTCCGGAGCTCAAGCCGCTGGGGGTCGATGTCATTTCCGTCGCGCCGGGGCCTGTGGCCAGTGGCTTTGCCGCCCGGGCCAAGATGGTCGTCAGTGGTGCGCCCGGCCCGGAAGCCATCCCTGCCGAAGTGCTCGGCGCCCTCGGACGCAAGACAACCGTACGGCCGGGTTTCCAGTCGAAGCTGCTGGAAGCGCTGTTCACCGGCCTGCCGCGCCCGGCCCGCACCCTGATCATGACCCAGGTGATGAAGTCGATGGCACGCGGCGTTGCGGCGGGCTGACGGAGCGCAAGCCGGGTGCCTTGCTAGCTCCCTGGCAGCACCAGGTCCCAGCTATAGCGCGCGATCCCGTCAGCGCTGGTACCGGCGCGGCGGGCGAGCAGCGGCGCCAGCGCCCGCGGCCCGGCGGCATGAAAGCGGCGCAGCAGCGGGTCGGCCGCGTTGTGGCGGTCGCCCTCGAACAGCATCTGGGTGGTGAGGCGGCCGCGGTCGCCGCGGGCCTCGACGTGGATGTGCGGCGCGCGCACGCCGCCTGCAGCGCTGTAGGGGCCGGGCATCACCGTGCGGACAGACCAGGCTCCATTGGCATCGGTGACCAGCCTGGCGGCGCCATCGAAATGTGGATCGAGCGGCTGGTTCACCCGGTCAGCCGGGTGGTTGTAGCGGCCGGCGGCATTGGCCTGCCACAGCTCGATCCGCGCCCCTGCCAGTGGCCTGCCATCGGGACCCAGCACGCGGCCCTGCACCAGGATCACGGTGCCGCGCGCGCGGCCCGGCTGGCCCAGCCGGGTGGTGAGGTCGGCATCTGTGTCGCGGGGCCACTGGCGTGGCTTGAACGGGCCTTCTGTCAGAGGCGGGGTGGCAGGGCGGGCGGCGGCAGGCTGCCCATGGGCCGGTGCTGTGCCGAGCAGGGCAAGACCCGCAGCGGCCTGGAGCTGGAACTGGCGACGGGACGTCAGCATGATTGGGCCTTTCCGGTTCGACAGACAGTCAGCCGCAGCGCCTGGTCTGCCACAGGCTGGCGCCGGACAGCTCGGTCCAGCCGAAGGCTGTCTCGCTCGGGCCGTGCGCGCGCAAGTGCTCGAGCCGTTCATAGGCCTCCTGCGCGGTGGGGAAGGTGCCAGCGGGCTGCCACCAGAAGGCCAGGCTGGGGCGCGGATCGGCGGGAAACCAGCTGGCCTTGCGACCATAAACCTTCGCGTGGACTGTCTTCCACACAAAGTGTTCCAGTGTCTGTGCGTTTTCCCACAGGCTGAGCTGCACGATGGTGCGCGGGTTCTCGTCCACCCGCACGCCGGTGGCCCCGTCCCCGTCTCCGTCCTTCAGCCGCCACACAAAACCCTCAGAGCGCTCGGCCAGTGCATTGACGCTTGCCAGCATCGCGACAAAGTCGGCCATTTCCGGTGCGTCCATGTCAAAGCGGGCGGTGGCGACATTGATCTGGCCGAGATTCGTGTTTGCTGGCTGAAGGTACACGGGCGCCTCTCACTCTGTCTGCGCAGGTGTGTCGCCCTCCCTCGCGGTTCTGGCAAGAGGGGCCACGGCAATCAGCAACGGGAGTCACGCCATCCAGCCCGCTCAGGCCGTGCTTGAGGTTCACGGCACTGGCGACGTGATGCGGCCAGATGCGATAGCGGAGGAAGCTAAAGAGGAATACCCAAAGATAATGTATCCAAAGTGGCGCGCCTAGAATATGGTGGAAGCAGAAAACTCCTTTTAAGGTGTTGCGATAGCGGCGGGGTGTCTTGCTCAGCCTTCGGCAAGCGAATGTTGCAATCGTGGCATTCACATCGGGCGACGAACATCATCACAGTGACGTTCCCGCACATCGACTGCTAACAGATTTTTCAGGACATCTATGGTTAGGCTCATGCCGCACGAATGGGCGGAACGATGTCAGAAGTTTTCGACGAGCTTGAATGCAAGCGGCTGGAGGCACTCGGCGCGCTGAAGATACTGGATTCGGCAAGTGAGCAGGCGTTCGACGAGATCGTACAGCTGGCCAAGACAGTTCTGGGCATCCCGATCGCACTGATCTCGTTCGTGGACGCGGGTCGCCAGTGGTTCAAGGCGCGCGTCGGGTTGGATGCCCAGGAAACCCCGCGGGACTACTCGTTCTGCGCCCACGCCATCCAGCGCCCCGACGAGCCGTTTCTGGTCAGCGATGCCATGCAGGACGAACGGTTTGCCTGCAATCCCCTGGTGACCGGGCTGCCTTTCATCCGCAGCTATGCGGGATTTCCCCTGGTACTCCAAGACGGAGCTGCCCTCGGAACGGTGTGTGTGATCGACACGCGCCCGCGCAGCTGGAGCGCTGCCGAGGTGGACACTCTGGCACGCTTCGGTCGCATTGTTGTCGGTCTCCTGGAACAGCGCGCGGCTGGTCTGCGGGCCGAAATCCTGACCGATGAGGTGGCTTCGCTGTCTGCCCGGCTGGCCCAGAAGCGTGATCTGCTCGAGGACATGTCGCGCGTCGGCCAGATTGGCGGCTGGGAACTCGACCTCGCCAGTGGCGAGCTGACCTGGACAAACCAGACGCGACTGATCCATGAGGTGCCCGACTCCTTCGTACCAACCCGGACATCGGTCCTGTCCTTCTACAGTCCCCGTGATGCCGAGACCGTCAAGCAGGCGATCCAGACCTGCATCGCCTCGGGCGATGGGCTCAGCACCGATCTGCCGATCGTCACGGCAAAGGGCCGGCAGATCCACGTGCGCTCGCACTGTGCGCTCCAGCGGTCCACCTCGGGCAAGCCGGTACGATTGCTGGGCACGGTGCAGGACATCACGATCGAGCACCAGCGCCAGGCCGAACTGACCGCGGCTCTCTCCAAGGCCGACCGGGCGCTCTCGGATGTGTCCGCCTACCAGGCTGCCCTCGACAAGCATGCGATCGTTGCCATGACCGATGCGCGCGGCCGCATCACCTTCGTCAATGACAAGTTCTGCGAGATCAGCGGTTACGCGCGCGAGGAGCTTCTTGGCGCCAACCACCGCATTCTCAACTCCGGCACCCATCCGCCAGGCTTCTTCCAGGACCTGTGGCGCAAGATTGCTGGCGGCGTGCCGTGGCAAGGCGAGATCTGCAACCGTGCCAAGGATGGAAGGCTCTACTGGGTCGACACCACCATCGTGCCGATGACGGGCCCGGACGGACGTCCTGACCGCTTTGTCAGCGTCCGTTACGACATCACCGCCCGCAAGGCGACCGACGCCGCGCTGGCCGATGCGCTGCAGAAGTCCAACGAGGCGACGGTGGCCAAGAGTGCCTTTGTCGCCAACATGAGCCACGAGATTCGCACGCCCCTGAATGGCGTGATCGCCATGGCAGGCGCGTTGGCCCGCACCCAGCTGGACGAACGCCAGCAGGAAATGGTCGCCTTGCTGAAGTCATCGGGCGAGACACTCGATCGGCTTTTGTCGGACATCCTGGACCTGTCGCGGATCGAGGCAGGCAAGCTGACCATCGAGGACCAGCCATTCGACCTGCGTCAGGTAGTGGCCGGCGCCACAGACCTGATGCGTCTTCGGGCTGACAACAAGGGCCTGGCGTTCGACGTCACGTTCGAGGGCCGGGCGGAAGGCCAGTTCCGGGGTGATGCCGTGCGCATCCGCCAGATCGTGTCCAATCTCGCATCCAATGCGATCAAGTTCACAGCCAAAGGGCGCGTGGCGGTCACGGTCGGCATCCAGGAGGGGGATGATGGACCCAGCATGCTGGAGATCAGGGTTTCGGACACTGGTATCGGCTTCGACGACACCGTGCGCGACCAGCTGTTCAGCCGCTTCGAGCAGGCCGACAGCTCGATCACGCGCCGGTTTGGGGGCAGCGGCCTCGGCCTGGCGATCTGCCGGTCACTGTGCGAGATGATGGGCGGCTCGATCGACGCGACCTCCCGTCCCGGTGAGGGCAGTACCTTCATGGTCTGTCTGCCGCTGGTCCGTGCGGAGCAGCCAAGGGCCGAAGCGCCCGAGCCTGGCCGCCTGATCCGCCACGACGATGCCGAACCGGCCGAAGGCGGCGCCCCGATCTCGATCCTGCTGGCGGAAGACCATCCCATGAACCAGCGGATCGTTCAGATCATTCTGGAACCGCTCGGCTTCTCGGTGACCATTGCGGCGGATGGTCTGGAGGCCGTTGAGGCCTTCCGCACAACCCACTTCGACCTCATCCTGATGGACATGCAGATGCCCAACCTCGATGGGCTGGCCGCCACCCGCAGCATCCGCCAGCTCGAGGCCGAGACCAACCGCCCGCATACGCCCATTGCAATGCTGTCCGCGAATGCAATGCCCGAGCACCAGCTCGCCGCGATCGAGGCCGGGTGCGATCTGCATATCTCGAAGCCCGTCACGCCCGAGAGCCTGTGTGCCGGCATCGACGCGCTGATGAGCGTCCAGATCATGGCCGACAGCCCGGGCGCTCCCGCCGAGGCCCGACCGCTGGGTCTGGCGCAGTGACGGCCGGCCGACGCTCCACGTCCACGCCGTCGGCAGCGGATGGGGCGCCCGCCCCGGTCTCCAGCTGCCCGGCTCGCCTGGACACGTGCCGGTCATGACAGACAGCACCGACAGCGGGGCAGTTGACCAGGCGGTCCGCGCCCGCGCCATCCAGTCACTCGCCCGCGCCTTTCACACCGACCCGGCCTTCCTCTGGATGTTCCCTGACGAGCGCACACGCGCAGCGCGCCTGGAGCGGTTCTTTGCCTGGGTCCTGGAAGACATGGCCCGCTCGGATCTCATTCTGACGGGCGAGGGTGGTGGCGCCGTGACGGTCTGGCGTCTGCCCGGCCATGCGACAGCGCAGCGGCCCAGGTCGCTCCGCGAATTGTTCCTGGGCCTGAGCATCTTCGGAACCCGCCTGGTACGGGCTATGGAGCTTGCCGCAGCAATCCACCACCATCTGCCAGCCGGGCAGGATTATCTGTATCTGAACTTTGCGGCGGTCGATCCGGCCCTGCAGGGCCGCGGCCTCGGGCCGCAAACCATCCAGCGCGGCCTCGAGACAGCCGACCGGCTGGGCGTGCCCACCTGTCTGGAGACATGCACCCCGCACAATGTGGCCCTGTACCGGCGCATGGGCTTCGACGTGATCCAGCACTGGAACGTGCCCAAGGGCGGTCCAGCCTTCTGGACCATGTCGCGACCCGTGTCCGGAAGACGTCTGGCGTAGGCGCCGGCGGCAGAGGTCCCAATCGACGCGCACAGCCGAGGCCTGATGGACTGCCATCGCCGGACGGGCGCCTGTCCGGCTGCCAGTGTCCTGTCCATTGGTGACCCAGCACAGGCCATTGAGACCGGCTGCCGCTCGCTGCTGGCAACTATCGGATTTTGATGTAAAAGCTGGAGCGGGCGGGGGGAATCGAACCCCCGACATTCAGCTTGGGAAGCTGACGTTCTACCT
>JAIXTH010000274.1 GCA_027484265.1 Alphaproteobacteria bacterium | reverse complement strand
GAGACGGTGGCCGGTTTCCTGGCATTCTCAGAGGTTCCGGCAGACGTCCTCCTCCTGGAAGTGGGCCTTGGCGGCCGTCTCGACGCCACCAATGTGATCGAGGCGCCGCGCCTGACGGCGATCACGCCGGTGGCTTATGACCACAAGGAATTCCTCGGGCCCACCATCGCCGCGATTGCGGGCGAGAAGGCGGGGATCATCAAGCCCGGCGTGCCCTGTGTGGTGGCGCCGCAGCGGGCCGAGGCGCTGGCGGTGATCGAGGCGGCGGCCGGGCGGGCGGGCGCACCGCTGCTGGTGAACGGCCGCGACTGGGACTGCTGGCACGAGGCTGCTGGCGGGCTGGCGTTCCAGACCGGGGACCGGTTCTTCGAGCTGCCGCCACCGGGTCTTGCCGGTGCACACCAGGCGATGAATGCCGGAACGGCGGCGATGCTGGCCCTGTCGCTCGGCCTGGCGCCGGAGGTGATTGGCGAGGGGGTGCGCCGCGCCCGCTGGCCCGCGCGGCTGCAGCCGCTGGTGCAGGGGCCCCATGCGGCGGCTGTTCTGGCAGCGGGCGGGGAGCTCTGGCTCGATGGTGGCCACAATCCCCATGGGGCCACGGCGGCCGCAGCCTTCATGGCTTCCTTGCAGGCCCGTGACCCGCGCCCGTTCGTGCTGCTGTGCGGCCTGCTCGGCAACAAGGATAGCGATGGTTTCCTGTCCGCATTCAGGGGTCTGGCGCCGGACGTTGTGATCGCCCTGCCGATTGCCTCCAGCCCGTCTGGCCTCGATCCGGCCGAACTGGCCGCCCGGGCCGCCGCCGCAGGTTTCCAGGCGCAGGCTGCTGTCAGCGTCAGCGATGCCATCAACCGGGCGCTGGCCGCAGCGCCGCTGCGGCCGCGTGTCCTCATCTGCGGCTCGCTCTATCTCGCCGGAGACGTGCTGGCGGACGGCAATCTGCCGGACTGAGGCACAGGCTTCTTTGCCGCCGGGTCCGGCAGGATACCCGTCTGCCCGCTCAGCAGCCGCAGGGCTTGTGGGCCGGAGGCGGATTGTGGGGTGGAGCGCGGCGCGGCGGCGGCGTCAGCGGTGAGCGCTGGGCGACGCCGGAGAAGCGGGTGCCGCCGCCCACGATCGCGATGCCGCCACCGCCAGAGCTCCATTGTTGCTGGCTGTTGAAGCCGACACCATTGCTGATCCCGCCGGCAAAGAAGCTGGGCGGTATCGGGCCGACGCCCTGCGGGCCCGGAACCGGGCCGGGCAGCGGAACGGGCAGCGGAGCGGGATGCACCACCACCTGGGGCGGGTGCACCGGCGCCGGCTGCGGCTGGGTGGCATAGACCCACACGCCGGGGCAGGGGACCTGCTGGGCAATCATCTGCTGGGTGCAGCCGGGACCTGTCGGGGCCTGGGCGATGACACCCTGGCCTGGATGCGGCGGAGCCGGGGGCACTGCCCAGCCACCCTGTGTGACAGCCGGTCCTTGCGGCGCCATCACGACCACGGGCGGGTGCGCGGCGGGCCCGGCCATCGGCCCGGCCGGCGGCATCATCGGCGGCATCATCGGCGGGGCAGGACCCCAGCCGGATGCAGCATTGGAGTATCGCACCGGTACGCCATCGGTCACCACTTCACCGCTGGTCCTGGACGACCACGACGAACCGCCGGTGCCGGAACTCGACACCATCTGCGATGCAGAAGACGACGACGAGGACGAAGACGAATAGAACGATGAGCCCGAGGACTGCCAGCCGGCGCTGTTGCCCCCGGCCACCTGTCCCGCGACCGGCGCAACCCCGGGGCCGGCCAAGGCATTGGGGGCCTGTACCGTCACGCCGCCGGTGATCTGCACCGGACCCACGCACTGGCCGGGTGCGGCGGTGCCCAGCAGGCAGGGATTGGAGACCCCGGTGGAGCCCCCGGTGCCCGCTGGCGGCGCCATCCCGCCTTGACCGTAACCGCTGGCCAGGGACGGGGAAGCGGCCAGGGCCAGGACCCCGGCAGCAGCGGCGGCAATGATGCGTGCGGTCATTCTGACCCCCTGAACTGGCGCGCGTTCTGCGCGGGCATGGCTATGACGACCGGACAGGACCGGCTTGCCCGGTCATTGAAGGCGCTGGCGGGCGCCGATGCAAGCGGGTGCCCGGATCAGGGGAATTTACCGGCCCACCACAGGGCGCATCCCCCGCCGGGCGAGCTTCGTGCCGGACTGGAACAGACCCACGGGGGCCGGTGTCACGCCGCAAACCGCGCCGCCACGGTTTCGATCTCGGCCAGATGCCGGTCGATGTCGGCCTGTGGCAGGAAGCTGCCGGTGAAGCTGTTGCGGGCAAGTGTCAGCAGCTCGTCGCGCGTCAGGTCCAGCGCCTGTGTGGTCTGTACCCAGTTGGTGTTGAGATAGCCGCCGAAATAGGCCGGATCATCGGAGTTGATGGTGGCCCGAAGTCCGCGGGCCAGCATGGTGCGCAGCGGATGGGACTTGAGGTCGTGGACCACGCACAGGGACAGGTTCGACAGCGGGCAGACGGTCAAGGTCAGGCCATCGGCCACGATCCGGTCCACCAGGGCACTGTCCTCCAGGGCGCGGTTGCCGTGGTCGATCCGGTCGATCCCGATCACGTCGAGGGCTTCCCAGACATATTCGGGCGGGCCCTCCTCGCCGGCATGGGCGAACAGTTTCAGGCCCTTGGCGCGGGCCGCTGCGAACACGCGGGCGAATTTGGCGGGCGGGTGGCCGACTTCGGAGGAATCGAGCCCGACCCCCAGGAACCGGTCCAGCCACGGCTCGGCCTCTTCCAGGGTCTTGAAAGCCTCCTCCTCGCTCAGGTGGCGCAGGAAGCAGAGGATCAGGTGCGACGAGATGCCGAACCGCGCCTTGCCGTCCGCCAGCGCCCGCGTGATGCCCTCCACCACGGTGCCGAAGGCGATGCCGCGCTCGGTGTGGGTCTGCGGGTCGAAGAAGACCTCCACATGGCGGCAGTTGTCGGCTGCGACCTTTTCCAGATAGGCCATGGTCAGGTCATGGAAGTCCTGCTCGGTCACCAGCACCCCGGCGCCCTGGTAATAGATGTCGAGGAAGTCCTGCAGGTTCGAGAAGGAATAGGCAGCGCGTACTTCCTCCACCGAGGCGAACGGGATGGCGATGCCATTGCGCTGCGCCAGGGCGAACATCAGCTCCGGTTCCAGCGAGCCCTCCAGATGCAGGTGCAGCTCGGCCTTGGGCAGGGCTCGGACAAGCTCGATCAGGGTGTCGGTCATGGAGGCTCTCGTCATGGGTTGGCGCCCAGCAGGGGCGGGCTGAGCCCCGCTTGTGCCGCCGCTGGCCGGTAAGGGCAAGATTGCCGGGAGTGCGCGCCGTGGCTGGTTGCAGGATGCCCGGGCTTCGGGCAGGCTGGCGCGATGAGCTTTTACGAATCCTGGCTGCTGCCGCGTCTGATCGGCTGTGCCTGCGGGTCGCGGCCGGTGGCGCGCCAGCGGGCCCGTCTGGTGCCGCTGGCGCGGGGCGTGGTGGTGGATCTGGGGTTCGGGTCGGGCACCAACCTCCCGTACTATGATGCGGACCTTGTCAGCCGGGTGATCGCCGTGGAGCCGGACAGGAGCATGCTGGACTATCGACGCGACCGGCGGCGGCAGGACATTCCGGTCCAGGACGTGGTGGCGGGCGCGGAGGCTACGGGCCTGCCCGATGCCTGCGCCGACACCGTGGTGGTGACCTATGCGCTGTGCACCATCCCCGACGCCCCGGCGGCCCTGGTGGAAGCGCGGCGCCTGCTGAAACCCGGCGGGAAGCTGCTGTTCTGCGAGCATGGCCGGGCGCCGGATGCGGGGGTGGCGCGCTGGCAGGCGCGTGTCGAGCCGGTGTGGAAGCGGCTGGCGGGAGGCTGCCACCTGACCCGCGATCCGGTGGCCCTGGTGCAGGCGGCGGGCTTCACCTGCGAGACACTCGAGCAGCGCTATCTGGCGGGTACGCCGCGCTTTGCGGGCTGGACCAGCCGCGGCACGGCGGTTCCGGTCGCCGGCTAGGGGCTCAGGCCAGCCGGTTCGACGGATGGCGGCGCTCGGCGGCATGGCACAGCGCCACCGCCAGGGCATCCGCCGCATCGGCGCTCACCTTGCCGGCACGGGGCAGCAGGCGCTGGACCATGAAGGCGACCTGGTCCTTTTCGGCGGCTCCGGTCCCCACCAGCGCCTTCTTGACCAGCCGCGCCGCATACTCGCTCACCGGGCAGCCGGCCCGATCGAGGGTCGCCAGCAGCGCGCCGCGCGCATGACCGAGCATCAGGGCAGAGCGGGCATTGTTGGCCATGAAGGTCTCTTCCACCGCCGCCTCGTGCGGACCATAGCTGGCCAGAACCTCCCGCAGCCCCTCCGCCAACAGACCGAGGCGCCGGGCGAGGGGCAGCTTGGGATCGGGCGCGATCACGCCATGGGCCACCCAGCTCACCCGAGGACCCTCGGCTGCCACCACGCCCCAGCCCGTGCGCTGCAGGCCGGGATCGATTCCGATCAGGATGGTGGAAGGCGGGGGCGGGGACATGTCAGGGCAAGCGTGGCGTGTTTTGCCTCCGCCTGGCAACCGGGGGCGCGCGGTGCGGTCAGTTGGCGTCGGCCGGGGGCATCAGCCAGTCTTCCGGGTCGACCGGCTCGCCATTAAGACGCACTTCCATATAGAGCCTGACACCAGCGGGGTCCGCACCGGGGTCCGCCTGACCCGGGGCCGCCACCGGGATCGCGCCGGTCTCGCCCACGGGCTCGCCTGCCAGCACCTCCTGCCCGGCCTCGGCAAACACGGTGCCGAGCCCTGCCAGCACCAGGTGGTTGCCGTCGCCCACATTCAGGATCACCACTTGCCCGAAGGAGCGGAAGGGGCCTGCGAATTCCACCCGGCCGTCGAACGGCGCCAGCACCTGGCTGCCGGGGCGGGCGGCGAAGGTGATGCCGTCGGCGCGGCCGCCTTCGGGGATGCGCGCGCCGAAGCCGGTGGCCAGATCGCCAGCCACTGGCCGCAGCAGGCGGCCCTTGGCCTGCATGAAGCCGCGGGCAAAGGCAGGGCCGTCATTGCCACCCAGCTGCGGCAGCTCGATCCCCAGCCGGGTGATCAGGTCGCGCAGGTCGGCGGCGCGGCGGGCAATCCCCGCCACGGCCTCGCGCTCGACCCCGGCTTCGCGGCGCAGCTCGCGCTCGCGCTTCTGGCGCTCGGCGATCAGGGCGCCCACCGTGCGGCGGGCCTCGGCCAGCTGTTCGGTCGCCCGGCGGAAGGCGGTGTTCTCCATCAGGATCGACTGGCGGGTCTCGCGCAGCTCGGCCAGGCTGGCGGCCACGGCCTGGCTGCGCTGCTCCAGCTCGGGGGCGACGGTGCCCATCAGGATCGCGGCACGGGCCGCCTCGGCGGCATTGTCCGGTGTCACGGCCAGAGCCGGGGGGCGGTCGCGCTCCACCGCGATCAGCGCCACCACCAGATCGTCCATCGCCTTGCGGTCGGACAGGAGGCGGGCGGTCATGGACCGTTCCTCGCGGCGCAGCCGCTGCAGCCGGGTCTGGGAGCGCTCCACATCACGCTCCAGCCGGTCACGGGCCTCGGCGGCGCGGACCAGACGGCGGCGCAGGTCGGCGATCTCGCTGGCGGTACGGTCGGCGTCGGCCTCCAGCGTCTCCAGCCGCTGCTCGCGCTTGGCCTGTTCGCGCTCGAGCCGCTCCAGGTCTTTCTGGGCCGAACTCTGGGCCGGGGCGGTCACCGGCAGCACCGCCAGCAGCCCCGCCACAGCGAGGCCGGTGGCTGACCAGGCCAGGACACGCGGTGCCGGCAGGCGGGGGAAGGGTTTGCGCACGGGCATGTTCAGGCCCGATGATAGGGTGTTCCGGCGAGGATGGTGAGTCCCCGGTAGATCTGTTCGGCAGCCATCGCCCGCACCAGCCTGTGCGGCCAGGTCCAGGTCCCGAAGGCGAGCGAGCGGCGCGCCCGTGCCCGGACCCCGGCACCGTGACCATCGGCCCCGCCAATGGCCAGCACCACTTCGCCCATGCCCGAATCGCGCGCCTGTGCCAGCAGCCGCGCAAAGCCCGCCGAGCCGGGCTGCTCGCCGCCCTCGTCCAGCAGCCACAGCTGCGCAGCCGGGTCCAGCGCTGCCAGGAAGGCCGCGCTTTCGCGTTCGGGATCGGGGGCGGGTGTGCGCGGATCCAGTTCCAGCAGCCGCACCCCGCGAAAGCCAAGGCCACGGCCGGTGGCGGCTGCCCGGTCGATCCAGTCGCGGGCCAGGCCCTGTTCGGGGTCGGATGCCTTCAGCCGCCCGATGGCGGCCAGCGTGACGATCACGCCGCGCCTGCGGCGTGGCGGGTGCCGCCCTCGGCCCAGATCCGCTCGATGGCATAGAAGCTGCGCACTTCGGGGCGGAACAGGTGCACGATGACGTCGCCGGTATCGATCAGCACCCAGTCGGCATTGGGCAGGCCTTCGACCCGAGCCTTGCCATGGCCGGCTTCCTTGACCTTGCGCAGCACATGGTCGGCGAGAGCGGCCACGTGGCGCTGCGAGCGGCCCGAGGCGATCACCATGATGTCGGCAATGGAGCTCTTGCCGGCGAGGTCCACACAGAGGATCTCCTCGGCCTTGTCCTCATCCAGGGATGCCAGGACCAGGTCCTTGAGGGTCGCGGCAGGCAGCATGGCATCCGGGCTCGGGCTGGCAGCAGGATCGGTGCCCGAAGTCGTGGCGGGGGTGGTCTCGGCGGTTGGCAGGGGATTGCTCCAAGGATGATGGAGAAAGACAGTATCACAGGTGCAATCGCGCGAACAGATGGCCCGTGGGGCGGCCCCCGCAGCGGATGTCCGCAGTGGCGGCTCAGGCGCCTGGCGCGAACGGCAGCTCGCAGGCAGCGGCCGTGCGGGCCAGCATGTCGGCCTGCGCCCCGGCATCGAGGTTCCAGAAACTGCCGCCGATGGCGATGAAATCGGCGCCGGCCGCCACCAGGGCAGCCGCACCGGCAGCGTCGGTGCCGCCCCCGGCCGCACCCCCGGCCGCACCCCCGGCTTCACCTCCGGCCGCACCCCCGGCCACACAGGGCAGCTCCATCAGCTCCTGCCACCAGGTCAGCAGGCCAGGGTCGGCGGCTTGCGGGTTGTCCGCACCGAACGGCCCGAACTCGACATAGTCGGCCCCGGCCTCGGCAGCCACCATCGCATCGTGCCGGACCTGTCCGCAGGCCACGCCGATGCTGGTATCCGGACCGAGGGTGCGCCGCGCGGCGGCCACCCTGGCGGGGTCGTCGAGATGCACGCCGTCGGCGCCGGTGGCCGCTGCCAGCTCGGCCGCCCCGGCAATGATGGCGGCTGTGCCCGCTGCCTGGACCGCCGGGAACAGCACGGCGGCCATAGCGCGCAGCGTGTCCGTGTCCGCCTGCGGCAGCTCCAGCCGGAAGGCGGCGACGGGATGGTCGGCGCACAGCCGCGCCAGCTGGCCCGCCAGCGCCTCGGGCGCCTCGATCCGGGCCGGCGAGACGAGATAGAGCTGGGCTGGCACCGGCAGGTCCGTCAGAACGTGAAGGCGGGCGCGGGCTCGAATCCGGGCAGGCGCGGGGGATTGGCATCGAACACCGGGCGGGCGGTGGTGCCGCCGCCGGTGCGGGTGATCACATAGGCACGGCCCACCGGGCCTTCGACCTTCACCAGGCACAGGCGTCCATGCGGGGTCAGCACCTGGCTCCAGGCCTCCGGCACCGTGCCGACGGCGCCGTCCACGAACACCACATCGAACGGCCCGGCAGGCGGGCTGTCGAGCGGGCCGGTCACGGCCGTCACCCCCGCCAGCGCCACCGCCCGGTCGTCCAGCACGGTGACGCGCGCGCCCATGGCAGCGAACACGGCGGCCGAATAGCCGCCAGCCCCGCCGATTACCAGCACCGCATCGCCCGGCAGCACGCCGGCCGCCTGCGCCAGCTTGGCAAAGTCGCGCGGCATCCACAGCACCCGCCCGGACGGGGTGGGATGCTCCAGCTCGGCATAGGCGAGGCCTGCCCGCTCGGGCACCACGAACAGCTCGCGCGGGATCTGGCGCAGGGCGGTCTGGAGGCCAAGGTCGGGTACATCGTTGCAGCGGACCTGGCTGTCGATCATCATGGTGCGGGCTCTGGCGTAGTCCATCGGTTCCCTCGTTCCGGAAGGCCCGGGCACGGGCGGCGCCGCTCCCTTGCGCGCCAGCCTGCTGCACCCTGCCACCAGGCTTGGCCTTACAGCCTGTCTGCCCCGCCGGGCAAGCTGGCGCTCGCACCGGAGCGTTCACGCCTGCCAGCCCCGTGGCTGTGTACAGAAGGGGGGCGGCGCAACGCGGTACACAGGGGCGCCGCGATGGTCTACGGACCGACGCGGGCCAACCAGCTGCCGGACCATCCATGACCGACCCCGCCACACCATTCCATGCCACAGCCATCACGCTGGTGCCCGAAGCCTGGCCGGGGGCGCTCGGGGTGTCGCTGGCGGGGCAGGGGCTGGCGGAGGGGCGCTGGCAGCTGGAGCTGGTGGACCTGCGCGACTTTGGCGAAGGGCGCCATCGCAAGGTGGACGATACCCCGGCCGGCGGCGGTGCGGGCATGGTGATCCGGCCTGATACTGCCGCTGCCGCTCTCGATTCGATCCCGGATGACGGCCGTCCGCGCCTGTACCTCACCCCGCGCGGTGCGCCCCTGACCCAGGCGCGCGTGCGCCAGCTGGCGGCCGGTCCCGGCGTGGTGGTGCTGTGCGGGCGCTTCGAGGGGCTGGACCAGCGGGTGATCGAGGCCCGTGGGCTGGAAGAGGTCTGTGTCGGTGATGTGGTGCTGGCGGGCGGCGATGTGGCGGCACAGCTGATGCTGGAGGCCACCGTGCGGCTGCTGCCGGGGCTGCTCGGCAATGCCGACAGTCCGGTGGAGGAGAGCTTCGAGGGCGGCCTGCTCGAGCATCCGCTCTACACAAGGCCGCGCGAGTTCGAAGGGCGCGAGATCCCCGAGGTGCTGCTGTCGGGCGACCATGCCCGGATCGCCCGCTGGAAGCGCGCGCAGGCCGAGGCCGTCACCCGGGAGCGCCGCCCCGACCTGTGGTCTGCCCACGAGGTCAGGCCCGACCGCAGCCGCTGAGCGGACCGCGCCGCCCTGCACCGCACCGGCGCCGTGCGATTTTCGCACATTCCAGCTGGACCGGTCGCCGGCTGTGTGCGATTGGCACCTTGTGGCCCGGGCCGGGCCAGACTGCCGGGAGCAGGCCGATGGATGCAGAGTGGTTCCGGGCGCGGATGCGCGCGCTGGGCGTCACCCAGGAGGACCTGGGGCGGGCCATCGGGCGCGACCGTTCGGCCGCCAGCCGGCTCCTGTCCGGGGCGCTCGAATTCAAGATGGCCCAGGCCCCGGCCATCGCCAGCCTTTTCAAGGTCCCCGTGACCGAAATCCTCGAGCGGGCGGGCCTCGACCTGGGTCCGCGCCCTGCCACCGGAGACCGTCCCATGCCTCACGCCCGTGTCGAAGCCGCCATCGAAGCTTTCCGGGCTGGCGAGATCCTGGTGGTCACCGATGACGACGACCGGGAGAATGAGGGCGATCTGATCGTCGCGGCGGTGCACTGCACCCCGGAAAAGATGGCCTTCATCGTGCGCCATACTTCCGGCATCGTGTGCGCGCCGCTGACCCGCGAAGCTGCCGGCCGGCTGCGGCTGGATCCGATGGTGGCGGTGAACGATGCGCCGCTGGCGACTGCCTTCACCGTGTCGGTGGACGTGCGCCACGGCCTGACCACTGGCATTTCGGCGGAGGAGCGCACCAACACGGTGCGGGCGCTGGCCAATTCCAACATGGGTGTCGGCGACTTCGTGCGGCCGGGCCATGTGTTCCCGCTGGTGGCGCGCGACGGCGGTGTGCTGGTCCGGACCGGCCATACCGAGGCCACCACAGACCTGTGCCGTCTCGCCGGCCTGCCGGAAGTTGGCGTGATCTGCGAGATGATGAATGACGACGGCACCGTGATGCGCGGTCCGCAGGTGCGCGCCTTTGCCGAGAAGCACGGCCTCAAGCACATCTCCATCGCCGAGATGGTGGCCTACCGCCAGGCGCGCGAGAAGCTGGTGGAGCGGGTGTCGACCTTCACCGTCGAGACCGAGATCGGGCCGATCACCGGCTATGCCTATGCCACCCCGTTCGATCCGGTGCATCATCTGGCCTTCGTCTATGGCCGGATCGGCAATGGCGAGGATGTACCCACCCGCCTGCACCGGGCCGACGTGATCCGCGACGTGTTCGGCGGCGCGCCTGCCATCAAGGCCGCGATCGAGACCTTCCGCCAGTCGGGCCGGGGGGTGCTGGTCTATCTGCGCGACGGTACGGTGGGCGTGCCGGTCACGCCCCAGGGCGAGGCCCCGACGCCGTCCGAGCTGGGCCGCGCGCAGATCTGGCGCGAGATCGGGGTGGGTGCGCAGATCCTGCGGGATCTGGGCGTGCGCTCGATCCGCCTCCTGACCCGCTCCTCGCACCGCTATGTGGCGCTCGGCGGCTTCGGCATCGAGATTTCCGGGGTCGAGGGGTAGGGTGCTGTCGACAGCACTGCTGCTGGCAGGATCGCAGCTGTCAGGCGTGGTCACGGCCAGGCTGGCTGCCTGGCTGGCTGACAGGCTGAAGGGCACCCTAGCGCCGCTGGTCGCGTGTCCAGTTCAGGGCTGAGATCCGGGGGTCGGCTGCAAACGTGCCGGGTGGAAACTCGATCGCCAGCCGCGGGTATTCGCACAGGGCCTGAACGCCGTGCCGGCCCAGACGCAGACGCCAGGTCTGGCGATCAACGGGATAGGGTCTTGCAAAGGCGCTGCAGGAGAGGACCGCCAGATTGGCGCCGCCTCCGGGATCACGCACGGACCGATACCGGATCACCTGACACCCCGCTGTCCGGGCAACCCCGGCCAGAGCCTGACAGGGTTGGTAGTCGGTCAGGTGGCTCCAGAGCGCACTGTCGCGGACGAGCGGTTCGACCGTCAGGTCGAGCAATCGATCGGTTGCGAGGTCGGCCGCGAATCCGGTGTAGTCTGCCGTTCCCGCAGGCCATGGGGTGCCGGGCGATTCTGCGAAGAACAGCAGACGGTAGAAGGCAATCTCCGCCACTGCCGTTGTGGCGAGCTGGGCTGCGTAGAAGACACCCGGCGTGCGACCCGCGCTGCGGAACCGTGATCCATGGGGATAGACCGGACCATAGCGGAACGGTGTGGCCAGCAGATAGTCGATATGGCGGCACGCCTCCGGTATCACCGGCTTGGTGTCATCGATCAGCTCTTCCAGAAGGGCCTGCTCGTCGAGGGAGTCGGTCAGGGCGAGGGTCGATACCCGGTTCTGCGCCTCGACAAGCCGCCAGCACCGGCCCTCGTGGTGGCGAAGCTCAGACGCGAGCGCGTCGGGCGTCCAGATAGGCGATGACATCGAAGAGCCCGCTGATGCTGTGCAGCCGGTCGACCGGCCGGCCGTCCAGTGCCAGATTGTGATTGACCAGCCAGCTCGCGGCCACCGCCCGGTCGCCACCGGCCAGGCTGTCGAGGGAGCGGAACAGGCGCACCAGCAGCACACCCAGCTGGAAGGGCTTGCTGCCGGCCTCCAGCAGCACATCGCCCCGGCGCATCCGCGAGACCGTGGCCTCGCTGACCCCGATGATGGCCGCCAGCACACGGCCCGACAGTCCCAGATGATCGGCGGCCCGGACAACCGCCTTGGTCACAACCGCGCCCGCCTGCGGCGGAGGCACTATCTGCGGCTCAGCCGACATGAGAATCCTCTCTGGAGCAAGAATTCAATACCTCAATTTCCCCTGAAAGGCAAGGAGGGGCCGGAACACCTGGGTGCACCCCTGCACGGGCGCCGCGCCGGGTTGGTGAGCGTCCAGGCGAGCCGGCTGGGAGCGCAGCGGTCCGGGCTGGTCGGCCAGCGGGCACTCCTCCTGCGGCAGGCCCGGCTTTATCCCGCGCTGCGGCTGCCCAGCGCCCGCACGATCTCGCCGTGGCGGCGGGCGTCGATCCGGTAGGCCAGCAGGATGGCGGCGGACAGCACGGTCAGGACCGCCGTGCCCGGCCCATAGACCCAGCCCAGCAGCTGGACCTTGTCGGGCGGCACCGCAACCGAGGCCAGGGCCTGGCCGTCGAAGCCGCCGGGGAAGCCGATCAGGTCGAGGCCCACGCCCGCCACCAGCGTGCCCAGCGCCCCCGCTGCCTTGCTGGCAAACGAGAGCCCGGCGAAATACAGCCCCTCCCTTCGCACCCCGAACAGGTGTTCGTGCTCGTCGGCGGCATCGCCCATCATCGAGCTGTAGGCCACCGTCGCCACGCTGGAGCCGATGCCGGCCACCAGCCAGTTCAAGG
Source organism: Alphaproteobacteria bacterium (assembly GCA_027484265.1). Taxonomy (GTDB): domain Bacteria; phylum Pseudomonadota; class Alphaproteobacteria; order Caulobacterales; family Aquidulcibacteraceae; genus JAIXTH01. Next base: position 15,827 of record JAIXTH010000274.1, on the reverse strand, counting down.
TCAGCAGCCCCACGATGGCGTCGCCCTGCAACGCGGCGGCACCTGTGATCTGCAGCAGCGGCAGCACCGTCCAGCTGGCACACAGAAGGCCAAGCCCCACGAACACCTGGCCGCGCTTCTCGAACAGGCGCGCCAGCAGCGCCGTCACCGGCACCCCCACCAGCAGGCCCAGCAGATAGCCGCTCGACGGGATCAGCAGGTCCTCCGGGTCGATCTTCCAGAAGAACACATTGGCATGCAGCGCCAGGGCGAGGTGCGAGCCGATGGCCGCAAAGAACACCACCAGCCCCGCAAACAGCACCCGGAACGAGCGGTTCGCCAGCACCTCGCGCACTTCGGCGGGCAGCCGGGCCAGGGCCTGGCCGCTGTCCGGTACGGTGGTGGGCGCCACCGTGACCCCGGTCCGGACCGTCAGGGCGATGAAGACCACGCCCGCCAGCAGCGCCATCAGTCCGCCCAGCCAGCCCACTGGCACATAGGCCTGCGCACTCAGGACGGCGCCGTCCGGCTTCAGGAACCAGCCATAGCCGATCACCAGCGCGATCAGCGTCCCGGTCACCCCGAACAGCCGCGCCACCACCACGATGGAGGTGCGTTCGCGATAGTCGTTGGACAGCTCGGCGCCCAGCGCCGAATAGGGGATCGTGAAGGCCGACAGCGCAATCCGGTGCACCGTCATCAGCACCGTCAGCCAGGCAAACAGCGCCAGCTGCGACAGGCCCGGCGGTGTGGTGAACAGCATCCCCAGGGTCAGGAACACCGGTGCCAGCGCCAGCGCCATCATCGGATGGCGCCGTCCGAACCGTGACCGGGTGCCGTCCGAGACCGATCCCAGCAGCGGGTCCATGAAGGCATCGATCACCAGGCTGATGGCCAGCGCCGCCCCTGCCAGCGTACCCGACAGGCCCAGGACCGCGGTGAAATAGAAGAAGGCATAGGTCGCGACCACCGCCGACAGGAGACCTTCGGTCAGATTCCCGAGCCCATAGGCTGCCTTCAGGGCTGGCTTGACCCGGACTGTGACGGGGGCGGACGCGGGCTTGGTGCCCCCGTCCGGCACAAGGGTGCTGTCGACCATGGCGCTGTCTCCCCCTGCGGGCCTGTCCCGGTCCGTCAGCGGGGGCAGCGTGCCTGCAGGGCAGCGCCTGTGTCAATCAATTCGAGGGTCTTCCCGGGGCGGCCTGCCCCCGGTTGCAGGCATCTGGCCGGATTCAGCCGGTGGCCCCGGTTGCCGATCGCGCCGGCTGCGGCGCGCCGGCCTGCCACAGGGCCGCGCCTGCGTGGCACAGCGCCTGGAGCTGGTCTGTGTCCACCACGGGCCTGCCAAAGAGGATCAGGCCCAGCACCCCGGTCCGCTCGATCCCGCCCAGCAGGAAATTGACCGCCAGGATCAGCTCGTCCCCGGTCTGCGGCAGCTGTGCGGCCAGCCGCTGTTCGAGCGCACTCCATCGCGCCCGCCCAAGGGCAGTGATGCGGTCGGTGTCGGCAATCTCGCTCGCCATGATCAGGCTGTGGATCCAGGCCGTCTGCGGGTCGGACAGCTCGCGGGCCAGCGTATCGAGCTGGCCTGCCAGCGGCGCTGCGGGCAGGGGGCGGTCGACGTCCGGCTGGCCTTCCTGCTCAACCGCGCTGGTGAACAGGTCGACCTTGTCGGCGAACATCTTGTAGAGCGTGGCAGTGGACGCGCGGGACCGGCCGGCCGCCTCCACCATGCTGGCCAGGCGATAGCCGCGCGCCTGGCATTCAGACGCTGCCCCCAGCAGGATGCGGTGCCGCCGGTCAGCGGCGCTCTGGCGCTCGGAGGTCGGTGCGAGCGCGGCGGCCAGGCGCAGCTCCAGCGGGCTGCCACCGGCGGCGGGTGGCGGCACTGGCGGCAATGCGCCGGGCACATCGCGCGGCTGGCCCGCAGCCAGCTCGGGCGGCAGCGGTGCCGGGGATGCCCCGAGCCGGGCCTGCACACTGGCACTGCCGCAGGCGGCAAACAGGGTGTGCGCCGCATGGCGGGCCACGGTCTCCAGTGCCGGACCCGGCTGGTGGTACGGGCCGCAGGCCAGACGCGCCAGGATCGTGCAGCGCTCCACCGGACCCAGGATCACCGGGACAGCCCGTTCCGGATCGAGCGGCTGCAGATGCCCCGCCTGCACCAGCCCGCCCAGGAATGCCGCCCAGAACCGGTCGATCCCCTCGAATACCTGCCGGCCGATACGGTGCAGGTGACCGTGGCCGGACGAGGCGAGCGTCACATGCATCCGCAGGATCCAGATCATCAGCGGATCGCGGTATACAGCCCCATGGGCGATTAGCAGCAGTTCGACCTGACGCACCGGATCCTGTGTATCGGGCAACTCGATCACATCCTGCGCAACAATCTCCAGCACCAGCTCGATCGCCGCCACCAGCAGCGCGTCGCGGTCCCTGTAGTCGGCATAGATGGTGGCGGTGGACACCCTGGCGCGTTGGGCGATGTCGGCGATGGTGAGGTTGGCATAGCCGGTCTCGGCGCACGCCATCAGGGCGGCGGCCAGGACCCGGCCCTGGCGGGCCTGCGAATCGAACCGCCCGCCTGTACGGGTCAGCAGGGCCTCCAGGGCCGGCCGCACCGACAGGTTGGGCTGATAGAAGCCGGTATCGCTTTCCAACACAGTCCTCCTGCATCCGGCAGTCCGCAGCGCCAGCCAGCCTGTCCGTATACACCCGGCCTGGCGCGGTCGCGGACGTGGACCAGTCCGGTGCGGCTGGCAACAACCGCTTGGCGAGTGACTGCGCAGAAGCTGGACGGCGTGCCCACAATGCCGCGCGAACGGGCGTGGCTGTGGCGCCGATGGGCTGAGGGGATAGGGCAGGACCATGCCAGGGCTGCAGCGGGGAGGGGCCGCGCCAGCGCGGGTGGCTTGACCGGCTGGCAGGCAGCTGCCAACCGGACGGCGCGCCCGGCCCGCTATCCCGGTCCGGTTCCCGATGCGCCAGAGGACCCCGCCCATGCCAGTCCAGCCCTTGCCCGGCATTCTCGATATCGTGCCCTATAAGGGGGGTGAGGCCGGTGTGCCCGGGATCGCCAAGCCCTGGAAACTGTCGAGCAACGAGAACCCGCTGGGCTGCTCGCCGGCCGCCACGCAGGCGTTCCTGGCGGCGGCGCAGGACCTCGCGATCTATCCCGATGGCGCCCACGCAGCCCTGCGCACCGCGATCGCCACCCGCTATGGCCTCGATGCCGACCGGATCGTGTGCGGTTCGGGTTCGGACGAGATTTTCCAGATGCTGGGCCGGGCCTTTCTGGCGCGCGGCGATGATGTGGTGCAGAGCCAGTACGGCTTTCTGGTCTACAGCCTGACCGCGCAGCAGGCGGGCGCCACCTGCACCAGTGCGCCCGAGACCGGGTTCCGTTCCGATGTCGACGCGATCCTGGCGGCTGTCAGCCCGCGCACCAGGATCGTGTTCCTGGCCAATCCGAACAATCCCACCGGAACCTATATTCCGTTCGACGAAGTGCGCCGTCTGCACGCGGGCCTGCCGGATCATGTGCTGCTGGTGCTCGATGCCGCCTATGCCGAATATGTGCGCGCCAACGACTATTCGAGCGGGCTGGAGCTGGTAGCCGAGAGCCAGAACGTGCTGATGACGCGCACCTTTTCCAAGATCCATGGTCTGGCTGCCCTGCGGGTGGGCTGGGCCTATGGGCCGCAGGTGGTGATTGATGCGCTCAACCGGGTGCGCGGTCCGTTCAACGTGACCGGCCCGGCGCTGGCGGCGGCCGTGGCCGCCATCGAGGATACCGCATTTGCCGAGCAGAGCGCTGCCTTCAACGCCCGCGAGCTGGCGGCCCTGTCGGGGGCTGTCAGTGCCCTGGGCCTCGATGTGGTGCCGAGTGTCGGCAACTTCATCCTGGTGGGCTTTCCCGATCTGGACGGTCGGCGCGCCGCCGACGCCGACCGGTTCCTGCGCAGCCGCGGCGTGATCGTGCGGGCCGTGGGGGCCTATGGCCTGCCGGGGCATCTGCGGATTTCGGTGGGGACCGAGGCGGCCAACCGTGATTGCCTGGCGGCCCTGACCGCCTTCATGGCAGGACCGGCGTGAGTGATACACGCACCACGCTCGCCATCATCGGCACGGGCCTGATCGGGGCGTCCATCGCCCATGGGGTGGCGGCCTCGTCACCAGAAATGGCGGTGCGGCTGTTCGATGCCGCCCCGGCGGTGCGCGCCCGCGCAGCCGAGGTGCTGCCCGGCGCGGTCTGCGACAGCCTGGAAGCGACCGTGACCGGCGCCGATATCGTGATTGTCTGTACCCCGCCCGGCACCATGGGCGCGGTGGGCGCAGCGATGGCACCGTTCCTCAAGCCGGGCGCGATCGTGAGCGATACCGGCTCGGTGAAGGGCGCGGTCGTGGAGGCGCTCGCCCCGGTGCTGCCGGCCCATGTGCACTTCGTTCCCGCCCACCCCATCGCGGGAACCGAGCAGAGCGGGCCCGATGCCGGCTTTGCCAGCCTGTTCCAGGGCCGCTGGCTGATCGTCACGCCCCTCGACCGGCCCGATCCTGCCTATCAGGCCGCCGTGGAGACGGTGGCACAGCTGTGGCGGGAACTCGGTTCCTCGGTCGAATTCATGGACGTGGCCCGGCACGATCTGGTGCTCGCCATGACCAGCCACATCCCGCACCTGATCGCCTTCTCGGTCGTCGCCACGGCCGAGGATCTGGAAACCGTCACCGAGGGCGAGGTGGTGAAGTATTCCGCGGGCGGCTTCCGGGACTTCACCCGGATTGCAGCCTCCGACCCCACCATGTGGCGCGACGTGTTCCTGCTGAACCGCGAGGCGGTGCTGGAGCTGCTGGGGCGGGTGTCGGAGGACCTCACCGCGCTGCGCCGCGCGATACGCTGGGGTGACGGGGATGCCCTGTTCGAGACCTTCACCCGTGCCCGGCGCATGCGCCGCGAAGTGATCGAAGCCGGTCAGGACATCGACCAGGTGAACTTCGGCCGCACCCCGCCGGGGCGGTGACTCGGGGCCAATCCGTATGGCACACCGGCGGGCCGGTGCGCCCTACGGCTCGTCGAAGAAGTCGCGGGTGAAGGCACTGGCGTCGCCCGCGTCGGCCTCGAACTCCTCGCCATCGCTGTCGGCGGCGGGGGCGGGGCGGGGGACTTCGAAGTCGGGGGGCAGGCGGGCGTCGAGCAGACCCTGGTCCTGCAGCTCCTTCTTGCCGGGGAGGTCGTCAAGGCCCGACAGGTTGAAGTGGGCGAGGAAGGCGTCGGTGGTGCGGTAGGTGAGGGGCTTGCCCACGCTGCGCCGCCGCAGGCCCGGGCGTACCCAGCCGATCTCCACCAGCAGATCGAGGGTGCCGCGCCCCACCGCCACGCCCCGGATCTCCTCGATCTCGGCCCGTGTGCAGGGCTGGTGATAGGCGATGATCGCCAGGGTCTCGAGGGCGGCCTTGGACAGTTTGCGCGGCTCCTCGCGGCGCTCTTCCATCAGATGGGCAAGGTCGGCCGCCGTCTGGAACCGCCAGCCGCCCGCCACTTCCACCAGCTGCACGCCGTGCCCGAGATAGCGGCGCTTGAGGCGGGCGAGCGCGCCCCCCACATCCGCCCCTTCGGGCAGACGGGCGGCGATGGTCTGCGCCCGCACCGGCTCCGGCGAGGCGAACAGCATCGCCTCCACCATCCGGTCGGTTTCGGGCATGGCCTCGACCATCACATCGGCGGCGTCGGCCAGGTCGAAGTCGGGCTTGCGGCGGGCCAGGGCCCGCACCGCGGCATTGATGGCCTCGGGCGAGACGTCTGTCTGCGCGCCGGGCGGGTTGACCTGATCGGGACCGGTATCGCTCATCAGCCTGCTCCCTCGCCCGGGCCCGCAGCTGCCTCGCTGGCGCCCTTGATGAACAGCGGCTCGTAGGGGGCCATCTGCCGCACCGACAGGCGGCCCTGCTTGGCGAGCTCCAGGCTGGCCGACACGAGGCTGGCATAGCGCGACGCCGGGGTGGGCGGGTCTGCGGCGCGGAACTCGGCCTTGGCCGGGGCAAAGCTGCCCAGGGCCTGCCAGTCGGCGAGGCGTGGCAGGGCGGTCTCGATCCGCTTGCGGGCATCCTCGATCGGCCAGACGGGCCACGGCTTCACGGTATGCTTGCGCGGCCGCACCAGGCGCTGGCGCTGCTGGCCATAGGCGCGCAGGAGGTCGATCAGACCGGCCTGCCACAGCGGAATCTCGGTCACGGCAATGTCTTCCGGCGCCCCCCGCACGAACACATCGATCCCGGTGCGCGACCGCTCGTGCAGCTCCTCCGCTGCCCGGCGCATCGCATCCAGCCGCTTCAGCCGCCAGGCGAGGTTGGCCGCCAGCGCATCAGGCGCGATGTCTTCGCGCGGCTGCTCCTTGCGCGGCAGCAGCAGCCGTGACTTCAGCCACGCCAGCCACGCTGCCATCACCAGATAGTCGGCCGCCAGGTCGATCCGCTTCTTGCGGGCCTCGGTGACGAAGGCGACATATTGTTCGGCCAGCTTCAATATCGAGATGCGGGTGATGTCGACCTTCTGGTCCCGCGCCAGCGCCAGCAGCACATGCAGCGGCCCTTCGAACCCGTCGAGGTCCACCACGAAGCCGGTGCCCGCTTCGCCCGCCTCGCTGAGGGCTTCATCGAGAACCGCGCTGTCGTCCATCAGGCAGCCCCGCGCTGTTCCGTGGGGTCGAGGCTCACGGCGATCTGGCTGCCGCGACCGGTGCCGGTGAGGGCCTCGAACCGGGCCCAGGCTGCCTCCACATCGAACGGTGCCAGCGGCGCCCGCGCCACCGCCTCCGCCGCGAGCGCCCGCTCCAGCGACCGTCCCGCCAGCGGCTTGCAGGCGGCGGCGAACGCCAGCCGTTCGTCCAGCGGCGCATTGCACAGCATCGCCACGTCGCACCCGGCGGCCAGCGCCCCGGCGCCCTTGGCCTGGCTGGTGCCGGTGAGGGCCTTCATCGAGATGTCGTCGGTCATCAGCAGGCCGTCGAATCCGATCCTGCCGCGGATGATCTCCTCGATCACCCGCGCCGACATGGTGGTGGGCGTGGGATCGTCGAAGGCGTCATAGACGATGTGGGCGGTCATCCCCATCGGTGCATCCGCAAGCGCCTTGAACGGGCGCAGGTCCTGCTCCAGCGCCTGGAGGCCTTCCACGACCGTGGGCAGGTGATGGTGGCTGTCGAGCAGAGCGCGGCCATGGCCGGGCATGTGCTTGACCACACTGGCCACACCGCCCGCATGCAGGCCGTCCATGGCGGCGCGGCCAAGCTCGGCGATCACGTCGGGGTCGGTGGAGAAGGCCCGGTCACCGATCACGCTGCTGGCCCCCTCGATCCGCAGGTCGAGGCAGGGGGCGCAATCGGCATCGACGCCGACGGCACGCAGCTCGTGGGCGATCAGGCGGTGGTGCAGGAAGGTGGCCTCGCGCGCCGCCGCGCGGTCGGTTTCCCACATCCGGCCATAGGTCGAGACCACCGGGAACTGAGGCCACACCGGCGGCTTCAGGCGCTGGACCCGGCCGCCTTCCTGGTCGATGAAGATCAGCGCCTCGCGGCCCACCGCCTCGCGCATCTCACTGGTGAGGGCGCGCATCTGCCCGGGACTCTCGCAGGAGCGGGCGAACAGGATGAACGCCCAGGGGTCTGCGGCCCGGAAGAAGGCTTTCTCGTCAGCAGTCAGGCGGGTACCCGCCACATCGATGATGCAAGCCAGAGGCATGGGGAACGCGGTCCTTCCGGTACTGGCCGCCGCAGAGACGGCACGGGAGCTGGCTCCCATGCCGTCAGGCAAGCCTCAGCGCGAGGCTACGATGCAGTTGACGCCGCGCGACCGTGCCTGGACGCAGAACTGTTCGGCCGAGGAACGGCTCGAGAAGCCAGTGGCGCGGATGCGGTACCAGGTGCCGCGGTCGCCCAGATCGGCCTCCACCACACCGACATTGGCGCCGTTCAGGCCCTGCTCGCGCATGCCGGCCAGGGCGGTCTCGGCCTGGGCGCGGGACCGGAACGAGCCGAGCTGGGCCGCCGGGCCGCTGGACGCCTGGGCTGCCGGAGGCGCAGCAGCCTGACTTGCGGGCGGTGCGGCGGGCGGCGGTGCCGGACGGGCGGCAGGCGGCGATGCCGGACGGGCGGCAGGCGGCGGGCTGGCCTGTGCCACCTGTGCAGGCGGACGGGCTGCAGGTTCGGTCCTCTGTGCAGCTGGCGGCGGCGGGGCCGGACGTGCTGCCGGCGGGGGCGGCGGCGCCTTGGCGGCAGGCGCTGCTGCCCTCTGCGCAGTGGCAGGGGGGCTGGCGGGCGGTGCCGGAGGCGCGGCACCCGGGGTGCCGGCGCCGGCGCCATCGAGGATCGGGTCTTCCGCGCCGGTCAGCGGCTCGACCGAAAGCGGCTGCACCGCATCGGCGCCTTCCAGCACACCGGCACCATCGCCCGGTGCCAGCGCGCCACCGGCCGTGTCATCGGCGGCAGTCTTGAACTCGCCGTCGGTGCTGGCAACCACGGGCGCTTCATCGTCGGTGCCACCACCGCCACCGGCGAACAGGTTCCAGCCGACAATGCCCACCACCAATACCAGCAGGACCGCACCGGCTACGATCAGCCAGGTCCGGTTTCCGCCTTCCTGCTCCTCGCGGGCGTCGAAAGTCAGATACCCGTCGTCTTCGTCCTCGAAGTCGTCGAACGGGTCGTTGTGCCGCGATGCCATGAGCTTGCCACTCCGAAACGAATCGCCAGCATCCTAACCCTCTTTTGCGAATTGGTCAGCGTGACACGCAGGGAGATGCCGCCAGCAACCGGGCGGCTGTCCCCAGTCTATCCCAGTGTATCCCGGTTTATCCCGGTTTATCCCGGTTTATCCCAGGCCGTGCACGAACCATTGCGGGGCCGCCCCGTCCGGGTCGTCGGCCAGGCCACGGCGGAACAGCCACAGGCGGCGGCCTTCAGTGGTCTCGACCTTGTAATAGTCGCGCAGGCCGTCGCGGCCCGGCCGCCCGTCCAGTCTTTCGGGGCCATCGGCGCGGGCAATCTTGAGGGCCAGGCTGCGCCAGCGCACCAGGCGCGGCGGCCCGTCGGGCACTTCGGCCAGCGCCTCCACCGGTTCGGGACTGTCCATCAGCAGCGGCGGGCGGGCGCGGGCCGGTCCGTCGCCGCGCACAGGCATGGCCCGGGCGGCTGCAGCGCCCTCCAGCGCCGGGACCAGTTCCTGGGCGCCATGCGGGTCCCAGCGGTCCTGCAGCCGGATCCGGCACACCCGGCCGGAGCCGATCCGGGCCGACAGCCGGTCGGCCAGCCGGTGCATGGCGGCGCTGCTGCGGGCGGCGGCGGCAGCCACCGGATCGAGGTCCACCGCCACCGGCTCCAGCCGCTCGGCAGCGGGCACCAGCACCTCCACCACATCCACGCCAAAGCCCGGATCGGGCGGGTTGCCATCATCATCGCCGCTGCGGGCCAGGCGCTCGGCCAGCAGCCGGGTCCAGGCGGCACTGTCGCGGTGCGCGCCGCCGGTGCCCGCACCGATCCGCCACAGCGTGCCATCGAGGCGCCAGAACACCGCCTCCATCCGCCGCGCCCCCTCGCAGCGCCGCTCCAGCAGGGCGCAGGCCTCGGCGATGCCGCGCCCCAGCGCGATCTCGATCCCGGCCCCGGTCACCAGCGGCTCGGCCAGCCGCACCCGTACCCGCCGCTCCACCAGCTCGTCCACCGGCTCCAGCGCTTCGCCATCGAGGCCCCGGGCCCGGGCCAGCTGGCGCACCAGGCCTGCTCCGAACCGCCGCGCCAGCGCAGCCGGCTCGATCCGGCTGACCGCGCCGATGGTGCCCAGTCCCACCGCCCGCAGCCCGGCTGCCGTGGCCGCCTCGATCCGCAGCGCCTCCACCGGCAGGCGGGCCACCATCGCGTCCAGCCGCTGGCGCTCGGGCATGACAAGCCCCGGCCCGTCACCTGCCGCGGTCGTGGCGAGGGCAAAGGCTGCGCCCGGGGTGGGGCCGGCGGCGGCGCGGGCGGTGAGGCCGAGGGTGCGCAGCCGCAGCAGGATATCGGCCACCATCGCCTCCGTCCCGCCAAACAGATGCGCGCAGCCGGTGATGTCCAGCATCAGGGCGGCCGATCCCGGCCCCACCCCGTCCATCACACTGACCGAGGGGGTCCAGCGCCCGGCCCAGCGGGCCAGATCCTTCAGGGCGCTGCCGGCGGCTGCGGCATCATGGGGCAGGGCCACGAGGTCCGGCACCAGGGCGCGGGCTGCGGCCAGCATCATGCCGGCAGCAAGGCCCGCACGCCGCGCCGCACCATTCACCGCCACCAGCCGCTCGCCGCCCGCGACCCGGGCGATCAGGGCGAGGGGAGGCGGCTCAGGCTGCCGTGACCTGCCGGACGGGCGGCCAGCCCGGCCCGTCCTGTCCGCCCGCTCGATCCGGTCGGTCAGCCACAGGGGGAGGCTCGCGCAGACGAATAGCCGTTGTGGCAGACGTTCCGGATCCGGCTTCATGGGGGTTCTCCAGGATAAAGCTGCCGCGCCCGCCACCACGGGCACGGATGATGTCGGCCCGCCAGGCCGGCAGGCCCGGGGGCGGCAGGCCGGCGCCTGCGGGCAGGTCGCGCGCCCAGCCGGGCAGGGCGCCCATCACCGGACGCACCGACAGGCGCACCCGCGCCGGCAGGAACGGTGCGGTGCGCAGCCCGCAGGCCAGCAGCACCAGGGCGCAGGCCTCCTCGGCTGCCAGCTGCACCCGCCGCGCCGGAACCAGGCCAAAGCCCGCCTGCGGCCCCAAAAGCCCCACCACGGCTGCAAGACCTGATGTGCGGGCAGCCTCCTCGATGCAGGCGCGGGTGTCGTCGGCGCCGCGCGGCTGCACCAGCAGCACGCGGGCAGCGGGCAGGCCGATCTGCGCCAGCCCCGGACCATAGACCTGGCCGCGCAGCGCCCGCGCACCCCGGTCCTGCACGATCACCACATCGCCCCCGCGCGTCCCCGCCGCCAGCGCGGCACAGCTCAGCGCCAGCGCGTCGGCTGCGGCCTCGTCCAGTGGCGCGCCAGCCTCGAACGTGGTGGCCGCTCCCAGCGGCAGCCCCCCGCCCAGCGCGGCATCGAACCGGTGCGCGCCCGTCGCCAGCACCCCGGCCGGCCCGGCCTGCGCCCCCTCGATGGCACCGATGGTCTGGCGCAGCGTATCGAGATGCACGGCGGTCATGGGGTGGCCCCGTGGAGAGCGCGGCTGGAGCGCATGTGCCGGCACATGCCAGACTGCTGACAAACGGCGCAAAGACCTGGAGCGCAGCTGCTTGCAGCTGCGCCAGCGACGCGGAGCGGCGCTACGGGCTGCGCATCTCTCTTATTCCATGTCGCTTCATGCAGAGCAGTTGCGAGCAACTGCGCTCCAGGGATGGCCTGCGCAGCTGCAAGCAGCTGCGCTCCAGCGTCGGGGCTCCAGAGAGGGTGGGACATGGTGGGGCGGGCTTTCGTGTTCTTGATATGTTCCAACACAGGAGCCGCCGCGAGTCGAGCCCTTTCAGGCCATCCATACCCATGCGAATCACATGGGCACGTCCGGTTCTGACGTTACTGGGCGTGCCCGGCGCCGGAACTGCCCACAGTTCCCTGCCCGCGCTCCAGACTGTCGATGGCGGCCAGCAGACGCACTGCGTTTGCGGGGCTCCAGAGCAGGTGAAGCGTCTCGACCGCATCGGCAGGCGACCCCTGTTCGGGCCCTGTTCGGGGCCCGAAGCTGCAATCTCGGCGATCAGCAGCTCAAGTCTCGCGCGGGTGGGGCAGGGTGGCGGTCGATCCATGCCACAGACATGGGCGCTGGTCTGCCGCAGTCAATCCTCGCCGGCCTCGAACAGCCCGGAGTGCCGGGGGGCGCGGGGCTCTGGCAGGCCGAACAGGGCGTAGGCGCGGCCGGCGGCCATGCGGCCGCGCGGGGTGCGCTGGATATAGCCCTGCTGCAGGAGATAGGGCTCGATCACGTCTTCCAGCCCGTCGCGGGCCTCCGCCAGGGCAGCCGCCAGGGTCTCGACCCCCACGGGGCCGCCGCCATAGGTCTCGACCAGGGCCTTGAGATAGCGCCGGTCCAGCATGTCGAGCCCGTCCGGGTCGATATCCAGCCGGGCCAGCGCCCGGGCCGCCGCCGGGGCGTCGATCACGGTGCCGTCGGCATCGGCAAAGTCGCGCACCCGGCGCAGGAGCCGCATGGCAATCCGCGGGGTGCCGCGCGCCCGCCGGGCAATCTCGGCCGAGCCGTCCGGCGTCAGCTGCGCACCCATCTTGGCGGCGGCCCGCGCCAGGATCAGCTGGATATGGCGCGGCTCGTAGAAATCGAGGCGGCTGACGATCCCGAACCGGTCGCGCAGCGGTGTCGACAGCAGGCCTGCGCGGGTGGTGGCCCCCACCAGCGTGAAGGGAGCCAGGTCGATCCGGATCGACCGCGCCGACGGCCCCTCGCCAATCACGAGATCCAGGGCATAGTCCTCCATGGCGGGATAGAGGATCTCCTCCACCTGGGCCGGCAGCCGGTGGATCTCGTCGATGAACAGCACGTCGCGCGGCTCGAGATTGGTGAGCAGGGCCGCAAGGTCGCCGGCGCGGGCAATCACCGGGCCGGAGGTGCTCTTGAAATTCACCCCCGCCTCGCGCGCCACGATCTGCGCCAGCGTGGTCTTGCCGAGACCCGGCGGGCCAAACAGCAGCAGATGGTCCAGCGCCTCTGCCCGCCCGCGCGCCGCGCGCACGAACACTTCCAGATTGGCCTTCAGCTCGTCCTGGCCCACGAATTCGTCAAAGCCCGAGGGGCGCAGGGCCCGGTCCTGCACATCGCCCAGCTTGCGCTCGGCCGAGATCAGCCGCTCGCCCGTGGGGACCGGGCCGCCGCCGGGCAGGCCGCCACTCACCGGTTCAGCTCCTTGAGGGCTGCCTTGACCAGAACCGGCACCGGCGGGTCATCGGCGAAGGTGCGATAGGCCTGTGCCACCGCCCGCATCGCGTCGGGCTGGGCAAAGCCGAGGTTCACCAGCGCACTGATCGCCTGGTTGCGCAGCGCCATGTCGCCCAGCCCCTCGCGCCGGGTCTCTTCGGTGCCTGCCGTGTTGGAGGGCGGGGTGAAGGCGCCGGAGGTGGCCTCGGCCAGCACGATCCCCTGGGGCGGGGCCCGGCCCTTGAGCTCCTGGGCGATGCGGGCCGCCAGCTTTGGCCCGACCCCGTTGGCCCGCCCGATCGAGGCCCGGTCATCCAGCTCGGCGGCCTGCATCAGCTCGCCCGGCGACAGCACGTCCAGCACCGCCAGCGCCACCTTGGCCCCCACGCCGGGAATGTCCTGCAGCCGCACGAACCAGGCCCGCTCGGTATCGGTGGCAAAGCCATAGAGCTTGAGCGAATCCTCGCGCAGCTGCGTTTCGACATAGAGCTGCGCCGGTGCGCCGACAGACAGGCGCCCCAGCGTGCGCGCGCCCGCATGCACCAGATAGCCCACGCCCTGCACCTCGATCAGCGCACGGTCGTCGCCCACGGCGGCAGCTAGGCCTTTGAGAGAACCGATCATGAACACGCCTCTGCCATGAGTTGGCCTCCGGCGCCAGTGCCTATGGCCGGACCTGGCAGACCTGTCGCGCCTCCGCCGGGCAGGGGCGCTGTACGGCGCGCCCCCGCCCGCTGCATCTGGTCCTTGCGTCCGGGCGTGGCGGCTGCATCGGCTGGCGGGGTCATGAGCGCGCTGGATCCTGCCACCATCGAACAGCTGGCAGCCGCCGACCCGGACCGGGTCCTGGCGGCTGGCTTTGCCGCACCCGGGGTGCGGGACCGCTTGCTGGCCCTGGCCGCCTTCAACCACGAGCTGGCGCGGGCGCGCGAAGTGGCCAGCGAGCCGGCACTCGGGGCGATCCGGCTGCAGTGGTGGCGCGAGGTCGTGGACGAGATCTTCGCAGGCGCAACCGTGCGGCGCCACCCGGTGGCGCAGGCACTGGCGGCAGCCGTGCAGGCGGCGGGCCTGCCGCGCGGGCTGCTGGAAGCGCTGGTGGATGCGCGGGCGGCCGAGTTCGAGCGCGCGCCATTTGCCACGCTGGCGCAGCTGGAGGACTGGCTCGATCAGGGGGCGGGCAATCTGGTGCGGCTGTCCCTGCTGGCGGGAGGCATGCCGGCCCTGGGGCAGGTGGCGGACCGGCTGGCCCGGGCCGGCGGGATCGCCTTCGGACTGGCGGGCATCATGCGGGCGCTGCCCTGGTGGCACGGGCGGGGTGCGACGCCCTTGCCGCTGGAGCTGCTGGCGGAGCAGGGGCTGGATGCCGATCGGGCCATTGCCAGTGTGGACGGCACTGCCTGCCGCCCGGTTCTGGAGCGGCTGGCGCAGCGGGTGGTGCTCCACCACCGCGAGGCGCGCAGGCTGGCCGTTGAGCTGGCGCGCGGTTCGACCGGGCAGACCGGTGATGCCCTTGCAGGCCTGTCCTACCTTGCCCTGTCCAGCCGCTATGCCCGCCATGCGCTGCGCCATGGGTCACAGCGCCCGGTGCTGTTGATCGAGCGCCAGCTGCGGCTGGTGGTGGCGGTGGCAACCGGATGCCTTTGAACCGGTTGCGGAGCAGGCTGCGCCCACCCCGCAGCGGCCTGCCCGGTCAGAGCCGGACAGGTCCTGGCGGGACCGCGATGCCGGGCCGGGATCAGCTGCCGTCCAGGTCGAACCGGATCGTGTAGCGCGCCTGATAGACCACCGGCGTGCCATCGACCCGCTGCGGCTCGAAGGTCCAGCGGGTGATGGCGGCCCGGGCGGCCCGGGCAAAGCCATAGCCACGCGGGCTCTCGTCCAGCACCTCGATGTTGCTGACACGGCCGCGCTCGTCCACCGCGAAGGTCAGGGTCACGGTGCCGCTGCGGCCGGCTTCCAGAGCCCGCTCGGGGAAGGCAGGATCAGCGCCCGCCACCCGGACCGGATTGACGATCACCGGCGGCGCAGGCGGCGGCACCACCAGCTCCTCGAAGGAGGGCAGTACAGGCTCGGTGGTCTGTGCAATGCTGATTCCGCCGGGCGGCGCAGCCACCGCGGTCCGCTCCGCCGTCGCCGGGCCGACCGGGGCCGGGCCGGGCGGAAGGGTCGGGGGGCTCATCGCCGGATCGACGGGGACGGGCTGCGGCGGTGTGGGCCTCTCGGTGAGGGTGTTCAGCGGAGGCGTCCAGGGCTTTGGCAGCTCGGGCGCGCGCTGCGTCACCTCCGGCGGCGGTGGCGGCGGTGGCGGCTCCAGCGGGTCGACCGTGACTGGTGGTGGCTCCGGGACCAGGGTGGTCTCCATCAGACGCGGCGCCTGGGTCAGGAACAGGGCGCCGATCCCCACCCAGATGATGCCGGATACACCAAGGCTGGCCGCCCGTGCGGCAGTACGCGAACCTGTCATACAGGTCTCCTCCGGTTGGGTCAGGGCCTGTTGGCGACCGGAACAGCCCGGCATCTCCTGACGTTAGGGAAGGTGGCACAGCTTTCCGTAACGTCAAGTCCAAAGTGTCATAACGAAAGACCGCGCATTGGACTGCATCGTGGATGGCCGGGTCGACCTTTGCGTGGGCGCTGGAAAACCGCTGCTGCCCGGATCACCGTTCCAGGTCCCGGGACAGGCGGCAACCGTGCGAAGCGCGCTGTTGACCCAGGTCAGGCCCCGCGAAACTGTCACCCATGAGCGATGGTCGTGCAGGAATCTTCAGGTGCATCTAATCCAAAGACTCTTTTGAATTGACAACTTTCCCTGGTATGCAGCATCCTGCAGGCTCAGCCTGAGGAGGAAAACATGCCACGCATATTGTCCGTCGACACCGTCAGATTAGCCTTGAACAAGAAGAATCCGCCTGATTTGGTGGTTGCGGCT
>JAIXTH010000056.1 GCA_027484265.1 Alphaproteobacteria bacterium | reverse complement strand
GAGAAGGGGGCCTCCGGGGACTTTTCACGCTTGTGCGGTGAACGGGTAGAGGTCCTCCGCCCGCCCTTTTCCCCGGTGTCGCCCGCCGCTTCCGTCGGGGATCGCAGCCGTGTTGTCCGGTTTCAAGGACGCCCTGCGGGCGCCGCGGGGCGGTGGCTACGCCATCCTTGACACCGGCCAGCCCGCCCGCGCCCCCGCCTCCAGCGACGGGCGACACCGGGGAAAAGGGTTTCAAAGGAAGGCCACAGAGCTGTGCGCTGGCGCGCACCAGCTCGAAGAGAGGTCCTTTTCCGCTCGGGGCTCGCCAAAGAAAAGGGGTGCTTGGTGGGACTGTCAGGATGCGGGCAGGATACGGGCGCGCCACTCATGCCAGCTCGCCCGCCCCCCAATCGCCCCTGCCGGATGGTGAGGGCCCCGAGCGAGAAAGCCTCACCACTGGCCACATCCTGCAGCCAGAGTGCGCGGCGTCAGCCGCACACTCTGGCCGCTGCCTTGTAACCTGCCGTCTGGAGCCGGACCCGTCGCTGAAGCCCGGCCAGCACGGGGCGGCGGAGCTGTCGGGGGCCGGAGCGTAGCGGAGGGCGAAGCGAACCCTCGACAGGTCCGGCGACCCGTGCGACCGGCCGAGCGCAAGCGATGGGGCCGGCTCCAGACGGCAGGTGGGGCGCAGACCTTATCGCTAGCCGTCGTGGTGCTGACCGCAGAAGCCATTGAAAACAGTGGGTGGCCGTTCTGCGTGAGGGCGGCCAATGGCCGGCGGCTGGAACGCAGCTGCTTGTATCTGTTTCAGTGGCGCGGGGCGACGCTCGTGCATGGCGTGCCCACCCCGAGGGTCGTGGCGCTAGCGCGCCTGCGCAGCTGCAAGCAACTGCGCTCCAGAGGTCAAGTGAAAGGTCCCCGGCCGCTGTGCGCCCGGCTTCTCCTCCTGATGTCGCCAGGGCCCCCCTACAAACTCCGGTCCAGATTGAACAGGCGGCGGTGCTCGTCGATGGCGTAGTCGTCGGTCATGCCGGCGATGTAGTCGCAGACGCGGCGGGCGGTGCGGGCCACCGGGGCGTCGGGGGGGCCTTGCCATTGGGGGGGGAGGGTGTCGGGCTCGGCCATGAACACGTCGAACAGCTCGCGCACGATGCGGCGGGCCTGGCTGCGGGCGCGGTTGACTTTCCAGTGGCGGTACATGCGCGCCATCAGGAACCGGCGCAGCACCGCTGCATCGGCGATCATCTGGTCGGAGAAGGCCACCACCGCCTGGGGCAGGGCGCGCACGTCATCCACCGAGCCCGGCCTGTGATGCGCCAGCCGCCGCTGGCTCTCGCCCACCAGGTCGCCCACCCAGATGCCGATCAGCCTGCGGATCGCCTCGCCCCGCAGCCGGTGCGGATCAAGGCCCGGAAACTCGCGCCGCACGCTCTCGAAGGCCGCCGCCACCATCGGCACATCGTGGCAGATGTCGTCCTCGCTGAAGGCACCGGCCGCCAGGCCGTCATCGATGTCGTGGTTGTTGTAGGCGATGTCGTCGGCCACGGCGGCCACCTGCGCCTCGGCGGAGGCGAAGGTGGTGAGGCCCATGTCGAACCCGGCATTGATGTCCTGCCACACCGGCGCCAGCCCGGCGATGTCCTCGCCGGGGCGCAGCATCGGGCCATTGTGCTTGACCGTGCCCTCCAGCGTCTCCCAGGTGAGGTTGAGGCCGTCGAACTGCGGATAGCGCCGCTCGAGCCGGGTCAGCACCCGGATGGTCTGGGCATTGTGGTCGAAGCCGCCCCAGGGCCGGGTGCAGTCGTCCAGCACATGCTCGCCGGTATGGCCGAACGGCGGGTGGCCGAGATCGTGGGCGAGGGCGCAGGCCTCTGCCAGATCCTCGTCGAGCTGCAGGCGGCGTGCCACCGACCGGGCAATCTGCGCCACTTCCAGCGAATGGGTGAGGCGGGTGCGGAAGTGGTCGCCCTCATGGGCCACGAACACCTGGGTCTTGCCCTTGAGGCGGCGGAAGGCGCCGGCATGGATGATGCGGTCGCGGTCGCGCTCATAGGGGCCACGGGTGGCGCTGGGGGCTTCCAGGTGGCGGCGGCCGCGGCTGGCGGCTGGATCGGCGGCATAGGCGGCGCGGGGCAGGACCATGGGCTGTCTTTTCTGGCTCCGTCGCGGTCACGGCGACACAGGAGGGGTTTTGAAACGGATCGCGTTCCACCATATAGGTATGAACGAAATTACCCAAACCGGCCGCACCAGCATGACCACCACGCTCCAAGACACGTCCGCCGACGCCTCCGCGCCAGCCAGCGGACCTGGCCTGCGCGTCACCGACAGTGCGGCGGCCCGGATCGCCCATCTGATCGCCACCGAGCCGGGGGCGGGTGCCTTCCGGGTGTCGGTGAATGGCGGTGGCTGCTCGGGCTTCCAGTACGAGTTCGGCTTTGCCGGAGCCCCCGGTCCCGATGACGCGGTGATCCGCCAGGGCGCGGCAGTGGTGCTGGTGGACGAGGTCTCGGCGCCGTTCCTCGAGCAGGCCGAGATCGACTGGGTCGACGACCTGATCGGCTCCAGCTTCAAGATCCGCAACCCGAACGCCCGCTCCAGCTGCGGCTGCGGCATCTCGTTCTCGGTCTGAGGCGAAGCGGCGCTATCGCTCCGGTTGCTGATGTGGCTGGACACGCGGGCGTGTTTCGCCTAGATTGAGTGTCCCGAACACGGAGTGATCGCATGAAGCTCTATCGTGCCGCTGCCTATTTTGCTGCTGCCTCCGGCGTGGTGAATGCGCTGGCTGGAAGCCCCGTGAATGGCTGGCTGCTGATCCTCCTGGTGTTTGGCTTCTCCAATCTGCTGCTCGATGTGGCAGACAGGATAACCACCCGCCGGGCCTGACATCCGCATGGACCAGAGCCCGCTCAAGGACAGATCACTGACGCCGGGCGACATCGCGGCCGGATCGATCGGGGCGGGGCTGGGGCTGGCACTCGATGCTGCGGTCGCAGCCTTCGCCCTCCCGCCGGCTGGCGCGAGCGCATTGGGTATCGGGCTTGGGATTGCGACGAAGCGGGTCGCACAAAGATGGATGACCCGCCGCGGTCTGCTCGATGACCCGGCGGCACTGTCGCGGGCGGTCGACCAGCTCGAAGGGGAAGTCCGCACCCTGAGGAACGAGGTTGTGGCCTGGCAGGAGCGCCATGGCGAGCCGGTCAATCCGGACGCGCCTGTCCTGGCCCAGGAACTGCGGCGACAATTGGTGCGGCTGGACGCCTCGTCCCAGGCGATGAGAACCGCCAGGATCGGGTTTGAAGCCGATCTCGAACCTGCGGCCCGGGTCAGGACGTGCCTGAAAGCCTGCATGGAGGATCTGACTTCGCTCCGGCGCGCGTTGTTCGACATCCAGATTGCGGCATGACGCCGGTGCCTGGTCCGCGCCATGCGCTGTCCGGACTGCCGGGCGCTCGTGTCGCCTCTTCAACTGACGCACATCATCTGTTAGCCCGCTGGGCCATGCCCGCCACCGATACCGACCTGTTCGCCCGCCTCGATGCGCTGGGTATCGCCCATGCCACCGTCGAGCACCGCCCGGTCTTCACCGTGGAGGAGGGCGCCGACATCAAGGCGCAGATGCCGGGCGGCCATTCCAAGAACCTGTTCCTGAAGGACAGGGATGGCGGGCTGTTCCTGGTGTGCGCCCTGCACGAGACCCGGGTGCACCTCAACCAGCTGCACAAGACCCTCGGCTGCGCGCGCCTGTCGTTTGGCCCGCCCGAGCTGATGACAGAGGTGCTGGGGGTGGTGCCGGGCTCGGTGACCGTGTTCGGGCTGATCAACGACCCCGGGCACCGGGTGACACTGGTGCTGGATGATGCGCTGCTGGCCGCCGATCCGGTGAACTTCCACCCCCTGCGCAACAGCGCCACCACCACCATCAGCCAGGCGGGCCTGCGCACCTTCGTGACCGCCTGGGGCGGGCGGGTGTTCGCTGCAGACTTTACCGGCGAGATGCCGCAGGCACGGCCCTTCGCGGCGGTTGCGGCTTGAAGCGCGGGCCGGGCTGTCCCACATGTCGGGTCAGCATGGTGCCGGGCACAGCAGCCTGGCCGGAGACACGCTTCCATGGCCCTGTTCGGATTCGACAAACCCCAGCCCAAGCCTGATCCTGCCGCCGCTGGCGGCGCCGGTGCCGACCTGATCCTCGACGGGTCAGACCGCACCTTCAAGGCGGATGTGCTGGATGCCTCGATGACCACCCCGGTGATCGTCGATTTCTGGGCGCCCTGGTGCGGGCCCTGCCGCCAGCTGACCCCGGTGCTCGAGCGCCAGGTGATGGCAGCCGGTGGCAAGGTCAGGCTGGTCAAGATCAACATCGACGAGAACCCCGCCATCGCAGGCCAGCTGCGGGTGCAGTCGATCCCGGCGGTGTTCGCCTTCGTGGGCGGCCGTCCGGTGGACGGTTTCATGGGCGGCCAGCCTGAAAGCCAGATCAAGGCCTTCATCGACCGGCTGGGCGGTACCAAGCCCGCCGGTGTGGACGAGGCCCTGGTCGCCGCCGAAGAGAGCCTGTCGCTTGGTGACATCGGCGGCGCGGCCCAGAGCTTTGCCGCCGTGCTGCAGCTCGAGCCCGACAATGTGAAGGCGATGGCCGGCATGGCCCGCTGCTATCTGGCGGGCGGCCAGCCCGACCGGGCCAGGGATATCCTGGCGGCGATCCCCGCCGAGCATCACACCAAGCCGGACGTGGCGATGGTGAAGGCCCAGATCGCACTGGCCGACGGCGCCCGCGGCGCGGGCGAGCCCGACGAGCACGAGGCGAAGGTCCGGCGCAATCCCGACGACCATGCCGCCCGCCTTGCCCTGGCCAAGTCCCTGATCGGCGTGGGCGATCTCGAGGCGGCGGTGGAGCAGCTGCTGGAGCTGTTCCGGCGTGACCGGGAGTGGCAGGACGGTGCCGCCCGCGCGCAGCTGTTCCAGATTTTCGAGGCGCTGGGCCCGTCGGCCGAGCTGTCGCGCAGCGGACGGCGGCGCCTGTCCTCCATGGTCTTCAGCTAGGAGCGGGCGCCGCGATGGCCGGACAGTATCGCAAGCCCTCGGACCTGCCCCGCACCATCCCGGTGTTTCCCTTGGGCGGCACGGTGCTGTTCCCGCGCGGCCAGCTGCCGCTCAACATCTTCGAGCCGCGCTATCTCAACATGACCGACGATGCGCTGTCGGGCGAGCGGCTGATCGGCATGATCCAGCCCGACGGGTCCGGCACGCCGGACCGGCCGGGGCTGGCGCGGGTGGGCTGTGTGGGCCGCCTCACGGCCTTTGCCGAGACCGATGACGGGCGCTACCTGATCACGCTGACCGGCATCTGCCGGTTCCAGGTGCTGCGCGAGCTGTCGGTGCGCACGCCCTACCGGCAGGTGGATGCCGACTACGAGCCGTTCGGCGCCGACCTCAAGCCGCAGAGCCTGCAGGTCGGGTTCGACCGCACCGGGCTTCTGGCGGTGGTGCGCGACTATTTTGCCCGCAACGAACTCAAGAGCGACTGGGAGGCGATGGAGAAGGCCTCCCCCGAAGTGCTGGTGAATGCGCTGTCGGCCCTGTGCCCGTTCTCGCCGATGGAAAAGCAGGCGCTGCTGGAAACCGTCGACCTGCCGGCGCGCACCGAAACCCTGCTGGCCCTGATGCAGATGGATGCGGGCGGCGACGAAGGACCCCTGCAATGAGCCATCCAGCTGATCCGTCCCCTGATCCGGCCGCCGATCCAGCCTCCGGCGTGCCGGCGGGCACCCTTGATCCCAAGCTGCTGGAAATCCTGGTGTGTCCGCAGACCCGCACCCGCCTCGAGTATGACCGCGAACGGCACGAGCTGGTGTCGCGGGCGGCGCGCCTTGCCTATCCGGTACGCGGCGGGGTGCCGATCATGCTGGTGAACGAAGCCCGCGATCTGGGCGAGGGCGAATGAGCGGGGCGCAGGCTCCCGCCGCAGCTGCCTGGCCGCTGGACCTGGCGTTCAGCGCCTCGGCGCGCAGCCTGGCCATCAGTTTCGACGATGGCGCGCGGTTCGACATCCCCTTCGAACTGCTGCGGGTCGAAAGCCCGTCTGCCGAGGTGCAGGGCCATTCGGCGGCGGCCAGGCAGCTGGTGCGGGGCAAGGAGCAGGTGGGCGTGACCGGGGCCGAGCCCGTAGGCCGCTATGCCGTACGGATCACGTTCGATGATGGGCACAGCAGCGGCCTCTATACCTGGGACTGGCTGTACCGGCTGGGCCGCGACCGCGACGCGCTGCTGGCCGACTATCGCGCGCGCCTCGGCTGAGGGCCGTTCCCCTCTTGCATGGCCGCGAGGGCTGTCGCACACACGCGGCGTGTCTGACCTGCCCGAAGCCCTGACCAACCTGGCGCCCCGGCTCGACCCGGCTGCCACCGGCATCAGCGGCCTTGTGCGCCTCTCCGGGGGCGCGAGCCAGGAGACCTATGCCTTCCAGATCGAGCGGACCGGCGGCGCGGCCCCGCGTCCCCTGATCCTGCGGCGGGCGCCCGGCGCGCGCACCGGGGAGGGCATTTCGCTCGCCACCGAGGCTGGCGTGATGCGTGCGGCGGGCCAGGCCGGGGCGCCCGTGGCGCCGGTGGTGCATGTCTGCACCCCCGATGACGGGCTCGGCGAGGCCTTCGTGATGGGGCGGGTGGAGGGTGAGACCATTGCCCGCAAGATCCTGCGCGACGATGCCTTTGCCCCGGCCCGCCAGGTGCTGGCGGCGCAGTGCGGCCAGGCGCTGGCGCAGATCCACGCCACCCCACTGGACGGGCTGCCGGCGCTGACCGTGTCCGACGGCGCCGGGCAATTGGCGCGCTACCGCGAGATCTACCGCAGCTTCGGGGTCAACCGCCCGATCATGGAACTGGCCTTCAGCTGGCTGGAGCGGCGCCAGCCTGCGCCCGTTGCCACCACGCTGGTGCACGGCGACTTCCGCAATGGCAATCTGATGGTGGCGCCGGAGGGCCTCGCGGCCGTGCTCGACTGGGAGCTGGCGCATCTGGGGGACCCGCGCGAGGATCTGGGCTGGATCTGCGTGAACTCGTGGCGGTTCGGCGCCAGCCACCATCCGGTGGGCGGCTTCGGCAGCCGCGCCGACCTCCTGGCCGCCTATCACGCAGCCGGCGGCCTGGCGGTGGATGAGGGCCAGCTGCGCTGGTTCGAGATGCTGGGCACCCTGAAATGGGGCGTGATGTGCCTGATCATGTACCAGGCCTTCGCCACCGGCGCCGACCCCAGCATCGAACGCGCCATGATCGGGCGGCGCGCCTCGGAAACCGAGATCGACCTTGTGAACCTGATGCGCGAGGCCGATGGCTGATCGGCCTGTCGGCACTTTGCCCGGGTGTTGGCGGTGAACGGGAAGAGGTCCTCGGCCCGCCTTGCGGCCGGTCAAGGCCGCGCGCATCGGCTGGACCGCGCGGCTCCCGCCGCGCATCGCCCCCGCCATGGGCGCGGCAGGAGCCGCGCGGTCCAGCGGGGCGCCGGCGGACTGTTCGGCGGTTAGCGGTCAATGGGAAGAGGTCCTTGCCTGCTCGGGGCTCGCCAAAGAAAAGGGGGGCTGGCCACCCGCCT
>JAIXTH010000011.1 GCA_027484265.1 Alphaproteobacteria bacterium | reverse complement strand
TAGATGTGCCGGGTGGCTCGCAGGGTCGGGCAGGCACTATGGACGTATCTCGCTGGGGGAAATACAGTTATGGTCAATCGAACCGTCGGTACACGCAAGCATCTGGCAGTCACTACAGGCGTCGTCGCGCTCATCACCTGCTTCGGCGCGCCTGCCTTTGCGCAGTCAGCAACAAGCTCCGACACACAGGCCGCGCCAGCTCAAGTCGATGAAGTCATCGTTCTTGGCACCCGCAGAACCGACCGTTCCGTCACGACCTCTGCGTCGCCCGTGGATGTGATCAGTGCTTCGGAGATCAATACGCAGTCCAGTGCCAACATGGTCGACACCGTGCGCAATATTGTGCCGTCGTTCTTTGTCGGTCAGAACACGATCGCCGATGCCGGGACCTTCGTGCGCTCGCCCAACCTGCGTGGCCTGCCCGGTGACCAGGTCCTGGTGATGGTGAATGGCAAGCGCTTCAACCGGGCCGCCCTGGTGCAGACCTTTGCCGGCGGCGACACGGCGCTGTCGTTTGGCTCCCACGGCCCGGACATCTCGTCCATTCCCTCGATTGCCATCAGCAACCTGCAGATCCTGCGCGATGGCGCGACCTCGCAGTACGGCTCCGACGCCATTGCCGGTGTGATGAACTTCGGTCTCAAGTCATCGTCTTCCGGGCTCCTGATCACCGCCCGCTATGGCGAAAGCATCGATGCCGATGACGGCGCCAGCACCCAGTTCGCGTTCAACTGGGGCCTGCCGCTCGGCGACGCCGGTTTTGTGAACATCAGCGCGGAAGTCTTCGACGAGGACGGCACCAGCCGCGGTGCACGGCGCCCGGCCGCGATCCTGTTCGAAGCGCAGAACCCGACCCTGGCGAACCGTCTGCCGAACTTCCCCGGTCCGGACCAGATCTGGGGCTCGTCGCCCTCCAACGGCTGGAAGGCCGTGATCAATGCGGGCTATGAGCTGTCGCCGAACACCGAGCTGTATGCATTCGTGAATGCGGCCAGCGCCGAAGGCAACCAGAGCTTCAACTTCCGCCAGACCAACACGGGCACCGCGCTCAACGCCAATGGCGACCTGCGCAACCTGCCGGCGTCGAACGCAGCGTTCCGGAACACCTACTTCCGCACCCCCTGCCCCGCCAACAATGCAACCTGCCCGGCTGGCGGGTTCATCCTCGACAACAACCGCTTCGACTTCCGCTCGATCTATCCGGCAGGCTTTACCCCGCGTTTCGTGGGTGTGACCGAGTCGCTGATGGCCGTGGCCGGGATCAAGGGCGAGCTGGAATCTGGCCTGACCTATGACGTGTCGGCGACGATTTCGGAGAACTCGCTCGAACTGTCGATGTATGACTCGCTGAACGCATCGTTCGGCCCGGCCTCCAAGACCGCCTTCGAGTATGGTGCCTTCAAGCAGCGGCTCGAGAACTTCAATCTGGATCTCACCTATCCGATCGAAGTGGGCCTGGCCGGTCCGGTCACGATCGCGGGCGGTTTCGAATGGCGCAAGGAATCCTTCACGGTGCCCGCGGGCGAGCTGCAGTCCTATGCGGCCGGGCCCTATGCCGTTGTGCAGCGCCTGTTCACCGAAGTATCGCCTGGCGTGTTCGCGCCGGTGACCACCCTGCCGGCCGGCGTGACCAACATCGCCGTGCCGCCCGCCTCCAGTGGCTATGCCGGCACGCCGCCCGCCAATGCCGGAACCTTCAGCCAGACCAACTACGCGATCTACATCGATGTGGAAGCCGACCTGACGGACCGGCTGAGCGGCGGTATCGCGGCACGCTTCGAGGACTATGACACCTTCGGCAGCACAACGGTCGGCAAGGTCAGCTTCCTCTACGAAGCGACCGATATCCTGTCGCTGCGGGCCTCGGTCGGCACCGGCTTCCAGGCGCCCTCGCCCGGCCAGTCCAACCTGCAGAACGTGACCACCAACTTCGTGGCCGGCAACCAGGTGCAGGACGGGATCTTCCCGGTGGGCAGCGGCGTTGCCCGCTACTATGGCGCCCAGGCACTCAAGCCGGCCGAAGCCACCAACTATGGTCTGGGCTTCATCCTTACGCCGTCCGGGCAGACGACGATCACGGTGGACGCCTACCAGATCGAAGTCACCAACCGGATCTTCATCACCCAGCCCTTCGCGGTGACAGCTGCCGACCTTGCCGCCCAGCCGATCCTGAACCTTGTCGGCGTGGGCGGTGCCGTCCGCTACTTCACGAACGGCCTCGACACCACAACAACGGGCCTGGATATCGTTGCGACCCATCGCACCGAGCTTCTGGGGGCCAACGTTACCTTCACTGTGGCTTATAACCACAATGAAAACAGTGTTGACCGCGCCAATCCAAACGTGATCAGCCGCGCCCAGACCATCACGATCGAAAACCTGGCCCCCAAGGACCGCCTGAACCTCAACAGCAACTGGGCCTGGGAGAAGTGGACCTTCAATGCACGCATGAGCTATTTCGGCTCGTGGCAGGTGGAGATCGACTATCCGGGCCAGGTGTTCAATGACAAGGCCACGTTCGATTTCGATCTGACCTATGACGTCACCGACACCTACTCCATCACGGTGGGGGCGCAGAACATCTTCAACACGTATCCCGACCGGATTGCCCAGTGCAACACACCGGGATGCAGCGTGAACGTGTTCCCGCTCAGCGGCGGCCTTGCCGACGGTCAGGTCTATCCGCGCAGCGGTGGCCCCTTCGGCATGAATGGCGGCTTCTGGTACGTGAGCCTGCGGGCCAACTTCTAAGGAAGCCAGCCCCGTCCGGCGCAATACGAAGCGGGAGGGCCTCAGGCCCTCCCGCTTCATGCGTTCCGGGCGCCCTTGTTCCCCGGCCGGATGGCGCGGTGCCGCGTCAGACCGGGCAGGCTGACGCGGCCACCACCAGCGCGCCGAGCGAACCGGCCTGCAGGCCCAGACCCGGGGGGACCACGATGGCATGTCCGTCCACATCCAGGGAGGCTTCGTAGCCGCCCAGCAGGTCACCGGCGCGCCGCGCGACACGGCCCACCAGCCCCGACCGGGCACAGACCCCGCCGCCGAGGATCACCCGGCGCACGGCCCCAACCAGCACCAGCGTGGCGCACAGATGCGCCAGATAGTGGGCCTCGATCTCCCAGGCCTGATGATCGTCCGGCAGGTCAGCTGGATCGCAGCCCCAGCGGGCTGCCAGCGCCGGGGCGCTGGCGAGGCCTTCCAGGCAGTCACCGTGGAACCGGCAGACGCCGGCAAAGGCGCCGTCGTCCGGGTGACGCGGCACCCGGATATGGCCGGCTTCGGAGTGCAAGGCCCCATGAAACGGCTTCCCCTGGCTGAGGATGCCGGCCCCGACCCCGGTCCCCACCGTGACATAGGCCAGATTGTCCTCCCCCTGCCCGGCTCCCCACTGCCGCTCGCCCAATGCGGCGGCAATCACATCGGTCTCGATCGCGACGGGGCGGCCCGATGCGGCCCGGATCGGCCCCAGGACATCACAGAAAGACCAGCCATGCTTGGGTGTCGAGAGGATCGTTCCGTACCGGGGATGAGCCGGGTCGACTGCGACCGGACCAAAGCAGGCGATGCCGATGGCCGCCGCCTGCCGCCCGGGGCCATCGGCAAAGAACGCCGCCGCACGGGCCAGGGTCTCGTCCGGCGAAGTGGTGGCGAAGCGCTCTTCAGCCAGGATCTGCCCCGGACCTGTTGCAACGATGCAGCGGAACGAGGTGCCGCCCGCATCGATACCGCCCAGGATCTGCCCGCCCGTCCGCATGGACCCACCTCAGTCCTGCCCGTCAGGCACCAGCCAGACACAGGCATGGGGCTCAAGCACCACCGGGGCATCGGCCACGACGCTGCCACCGCCCAGTGCGTCCCGCAGCCGCTCGCCGGAGCCGGCTCCCGGCACACAGGGCAAGTGCACCGGCTCGCCCGACAGGTTGGCCAGCACCCGGACCGCCCCGCCCCCGCGGGCCAGGGTCAGCACCGCGCGATGCGGGGTCTCGATCTGCTCGACCGGACAGGCTGCGTGGAAGGCCGGCAGGGCTGCCCGTGTGGCAAGGATCCGGCACAGGCCCTGATGCAGACGCCCCTCGATCGAGGCCGGCGCATGGCGGCGGTCGGCCGCAGCCCAGTCCATGAAGGGACGGTTCAGGGCACGGGAGTCCTCGGCTGCCCATGTGCCCGCCGGCAGGTGTGCTGCCCCGCTGAGCCCGATCTCGTCGCCCATCCACAGGGTCGGCGTGCCCGGCATGGCAGCCATCAGGGCATGGAGCTGCAGGATGCGTGCAATCGCATGATCGATGGCGGCAGGGTCCCCGCTGGCGCGGGCGCTGTCGAGACCCGCCAGGGCGGCCGTGGCGCCGACACCGCCGTGGACGCTGCCGCCAGGGCCAGCCTGGAACAGCCCCCCCGTGGCAAAGCTGCCCGGCATGGCTCCGGCATAGAAATCCGACAGGAAGCGGGCCCTTGCGGCGCCTTCGGCGCCACGATCCCGCGCCAGCAGCATCCAGCCTATGTCATCGTGACAGCGCACATAGCTCACCCAGCTCGTCCCTGCCGGTTTGGCCGGCAAGCGGCGCAGCAGGCCCGCCAGCTCGTCCGCACTGCCATCCGCCAGCGCCGACCAGAGCGCGATCATCAAGGGGTTGTTGTAGGCCAGCTGACACTCGGGCGGGCCGTCTGCCTGGCCCAGATAGGCGGTGGTGGCAGCAGTCTCGACGACCGCCTCGGCCTTGAGCAGCAGGGCCGGCGCAACGATGCCGATCAGGGCGCGAAAGGCCACCAGGATCGCATGCACCTGCGGCAGGCTGCGGCAGGCAGTTCCCGGCTGCTTCCACATATAGGCCACTGAATCGAGGCGCAGGGTCTCCGCACCCAGATTGCCAAGCTCCAGCATCACGGCCAGCATATCGGTGAAGACTGCCGGATTGGCGTAGTTCAGGTCCCACTGATAGGGGTAGAACGTGCTCCACACCATCTTCCCGGGCCTGCCCGGCATGGGCGTGAAATTGCCCGGAGCAGTCTGCGGAAAGACCTCGCCTAGATGGGCTTCCCAGGCAGGAACCTCGGCCGCGTCCACGACGATATAGTGGTCGCTGTAACGCGGGTCGCCGGCCGCTGCGGCCTTCGCCCACGGGTGCTCGGCACTGGTGTGGTTGCACAGAAGGTCGAGACACAGGCTGATGCGCTCGCCGCGCAGGGCCTGCGCCAGGGACCGCAGCTCATCGGTGGTCCCCCAGCGCGGATCCACCTCGGTGTGGCTGGCCATCGCAAAGCCGCCATCACTGGGGCCCTCGGCAACCCGCATCACCGGCAGCAGGTGCAAGGCGCGGACGCCCAGCTCCTTGAGATAGGGGATCCGGCCGGCGACGCCGGCCAGTGTCCCGGCGAACCGGTCGACATAGGTGGAATAGCCAACCAGGTCCGGCTTCTGGAACCAGTCAGGTTCGGCTTCCCGCGCGGCGTCGAGCTCTTTCAGATCGGCCGGGCGTGCGGCGGCTGCCTGTGCCAGAACCCACATCAGGCGGGTACAGACCGCATCCCAGTCCGCACGGTCCCCATAGAGCCGGGCGAGCGCCGACCGGGCCACCGGCCACAAGCGTTCGGCCCGGGACCGCAGCGGGTCGGGCAACGCAATCCCGTCGGGGAGCACTGCAGAGTTGGCACGGGCTGTCGTCACGGGCGGCGATCCGGCGGGCGGGCTGTCGGGGGCTGTGAAGGAGATGGGCTGCTGCCCCGCCCCGATCCCCGCCCCGGTGCACGTGGCATCGGGGCGGGGGGGCGGGTCTGACCGGAAGCGGGGGACGGTGCCGGCCGGACCCATGTGACGCTCAGAAGCGATAGCGCAGGGTGGCTGTCACGGTGCGCCCGGGGATCGAGCGGGCGCGGATCACGCTCTGACCGGTTCCGGCAATCGAATCCTCCTCCGACTCGGTGAGGCCGATCACGTCGAAGGCGTTGTTCACATTGACCGAGACCGACAGACCGTCCGTGAGTTCATACTCGCCGAACAGGTTGGTCTGCACAAAACCCGGCATCACCAGCAGGTTGGAGTCGCCCGCATAGCTGTCGGTGGTGCCGATGAAGTTGGCGCCGATCCGCAGGGGAACTGCCTCGAACTGGTACTGCGGGGTGATCTGGAACACGAACTCGGCCTGGCGGCGCGGACGGTTGCCGACCACTGCCGGTGCCAGCGCATCCTTGGTGATCTCGGCCTTGGTCCAGGTCGCCCCGCCCGTGACGGAGAACGCTCCTATCGACCAGGCGCCCTCCAGCTCGAGACCATAGGCCCGGTAGACCCGGTCCACGAAGCGCCGGCTAGTGGCTTCGAAGTTCTGCTCTTCGGTCTGGGCCCAGAAGGCAGTGGCATAGAGCCGGACCGGGCCGGACCGGTACTTCACGCCACCTTCCACCTGCTCGACAAAGTCGATGGCGTCCTCTTCCGCCACGCTGCCGTCCGGCCGCACCTTCCCGAACAGCAGGCGGTCGGCATTGGCCCGGCCACCCCGGCTGATCCGGCCGAACACCGCCATGTCGTCGCTCAGGCGGTAGTTGGCCCCCAGCGAGTAGGACACATAGGACCAGTCATAGTTTACCGGGCTGGTGGCGGCATTGTTGACGATCGACACCGAGCGCTCGGCCGGCTGGATCACCCCGTCGCCATTGACGTCGAAATTGGTGGCCTGGACCGCGCCGGCATAGGTGCCGGTGGCCTCGCCACTGTCGAAGCGGATCGAGGCGTCCACGTTCCAGGGACCGGTTTCGACCTGCACCTGGAGGAACGGCGCATCGATGGTGTATTCGGTGTTGTACGACCGGGTGCAGCAGTTGCCCCAGAACGGCACCCCATAGGCATAGAGGCCATTCTGCGACAGGTTCTGGCCACCGGCGCTGAACACATCCAGCAGCCGCGCGCCATCACCGCGCACCTCCACCAGATACGAGTTCCACAGCCAGTCCATGTCGATGGTCTGGGTGGAGCGGTAATAGCCCAGCGTCACGTCCACACTGGCGCCGCTCACCTCGAAACTGCGGGTGAGGGTCAGGTTGTTGGCGAAGTTCGACAGGTCGTTGAGTTCGGTGTCGAAGATATGCGCGCGCATGATGATGGGCGTGCCGTTCAGCGTGGCGCCCGGCACGAAGGCCTGTCCGGCATTGGGGCCGTTGGCCGCATAGCGCAGCGTGGCGCCCGTGCCGCCGATGGACGCGGCGATCGCGCTGGCCGAACCGACTTCGGCCGGGAACGGCGACACGAACCGGCCCGAGGTGCTGGCATAGCGGAACCGGTTCGACAGCTCCCAGCCACCGCCCAGATCAAAGTTCAGGGCCCCGCCCACGGCGTTCACCACCGCATGCATGCCATCGCGCACGTCGCTGACGCGGCGGTTGTTGGCGCCGTCGAGACCCGCATTCTGCAGGAAGAACGGCGAGTGGATGGTGTCGCGCCCGGTCTCGAAGCCGGCGAATGAGCCGATGTCCGGGTCGGCATTGGTGCCGGTCACCCGCACCGGCATCGGCAGATAGCCGATGGCGCTGTCGTTCAGGTGCTTGGCCCACACCCGCACCGAGCCGCCTTCGAACTCGCGCAGCAGGCTGATGCGGATCTGGCCGCCCGCATTGGCATTGTAGCCGGCGGTCAGCGGGCCCTCGCCGTCGCGGTAGAAGCCGCCGGCATTGAAGAACCAGCCCGACCCCTCGCCCAGCTCGCCGCCATAGTTGAAGTCCAGCCGGGTCCAGTCGGTGCCGAGGCCCACGGTGGCGGCCACCACGCCGCCTTCCTGGCGGCCGTCGCGGCTGATCAGGTTGATGATGCCGCCCGGCGAGTTGGAGGCGAAGGTCGAGGCCGAGCCGCCGCGCACGCTTTCCACCCGGGCAATGGTCTCGTCGGCCCGCAGGAAGATGTCGGCATTGCCGAAGGCGATGTCGCCGAACTCCATCACCGGCAGCCCGTCCTCGTGCAGCTGCAGGAACTTGGCGCCGCCAGCGGCCACCGGCAGGCCGCGCACGGCGATGTTGGCATTGCCGTCGCCGCCGGAGGCCTCCGAGCGCACACCGGGCAGGTTCCGGAACAGCTCGGCCGTGGTGCGCGGCGCGGCATCGTTCAGGGCCGACAGGCTGGTGGAGGTCACCGAGATCGAGGTGTTGATGATGTTGGTGCGGTCCCGCACGCCGGTCACCACCACGACATCGGTGGAATCGGTGGCTGGATCGGCGGTGGTGGTGGTCTGGCTGGCGGCATCCTGCGCGAACGCAGGGGCTGCAAAGGCCACAAGGGCGCTGGCGCTCAGCAGAGCGGTTGCGAACTTCATGATGCGTCCTCCCGGCCCCTGTCCTTGCGCGTTGCGGGGGCTCTTGTGCGCAGGCCACCAGACTCTGCAATCGATTGCAAGTCTGATTGGGCGTAAGCAGCTGCATTTTCCTGTTTGCATGCAATGCACTGGCTTTGGCCTTGCATTTGCCGTGCAATTTGGCCAAACACATCATGAAATCGATTGCAAGTCCATCCGTGCGCCAGGAACAGCCATGACCACCACCCGGCAGACAGGCGGCTCCACCCCGCTCAAGATGGCCGACATCGCCCGCCTGGCGCAGGTGTCGGCCTCGACTGTCTCGCGCGCCCTGGCCGACAGCGCGCTGATCCCCGAGGCCAAGCGGCTAGAGATCCAGAAGATCGCCGCCGAGGCAGGCTATGTGGTGAACCAGTCGGCCCGCTCCCTGCGGCTGCGGCGCACCGAGACCATCGCCGTGGTGCTGCCGATCGGGCACGAGGCCGGGCAGCTGATCACCGACCCGTTCTTCCTCGAGATGCTGGGGCATCTGGCGGACGCCATCACCTTGCGCGACTATCAGGTGCTGATCACCCGGATGGCGCGCACCTCGCCCGGCTGGCTTGACCGGATTGTCCGCTCGCAGCGCCAGGACGGGATCATCGTCATCGGCCAGTCGGACCAGCATGCGGTGCTCGACGAGACCGCCAGCCGCTATCCGGCCATGGTGGTCTGGGGCGGGCAGATTGCCGGGCAGCGCTACTGTTCGGTCGGCACCGACAATGCTGGCGGCGGGCGGGCCGCCGTAGCGCATCTTCTGTCCCTGGGACGGCGGCGGATCGCGTTCCTGGGCCAGCCCGAGCTCCCGGAAATCGGCCT
This sequence comes from Alphaproteobacteria bacterium, assembly GCA_027484265.1. Lineage (GTDB taxonomy): Bacteria > Pseudomonadota > Alphaproteobacteria > Caulobacterales > Aquidulcibacteraceae > JAIXTH01. The sequence continues at coordinate 11,377 of JAIXTH010000011.1, read as the reverse complement.
GCGCCACGCTGGCTACCAGCAGGCCCTGCGCCAGGCCGGCATCGAGCCAGACCCCGCCCTGCTGGTGCCCGCCCATTTCACCACAGAGGCCGCCTATGAGGCCGCCCGCGCCCTCGCGGCCTCCGGCACCCCGTTCGATGCCGTATTCGCAGCCTCCGACCTGATCGCCCTCGCCGCCATCAAGGCCTTCACCGCAGCGGGCCTGCGGGTGCCCGAGGATGTGTCCGTGGTGGGCTTCGATGATGTGCCGATGGCGGCCGGCGCCTCGCCTGCGCTGACCACAGTGCGCCAGGACCTCGGCCGCGCGGCCAGGACGATGGTCGACCTGCTGTTCCGCCGGATCGCAGGAGACGAAACGCCTTCGGCAACGCTGCCGCCGGAGCTGGTGGTGCGGGCTTCCTGCGGGCGGTCACGCCCCGCCTAGGCGCTTTCTGCGCAAGCGCGCTCCGCAAACGATTGCATGTACCGGCAAGGGTGGCTAGGCTGCCTCCAGGACTGTTAGTCGACAGACCCTGCACGGACAGGGCGCGACGGTCGGGGAGGATCGCATGGAGACGGGTGCCGCGCACATGAGTGCGCTCGATTGGGCTGTGGTGGGTGCCTATCTCATCGGGATCATCGGGCTGGGACTGTGGGCCTCGCGGGGGCAGAAGACGGCGACGGATTACTTCCTGGCCGCGCGGTCGAGCACCTGGCCGACCATCGGCCTTGCCTTGATCGCGTCCAACATCTCCTCGACCACCCTGATCGGCCTGGCGGGGGCGGCCTATTCGATCGGGATTTCGGTGTTCAATTACGAGTGGATGGCGGCCCTGGTGCTGGCCTTCTACAGTGTGTTCGTGCTGCCGGCGGTGCTGCGCTCCAAGGTCTACACCATGCCGGAATTCCTCGAGCGGCGGTTCTCGGGCGGGATGCGGCTGTATTTCTCCGGCCTGACCGTGTTCCTCAACATCGTGGTGGATACCGCAGCCGCGCTGTTTGCCGGGGCGCTGGTGTTCTCGCTGATCTTCCCGGATGTACCGCTGTGGCAGATCGCAGCCTGTATCGCGATTGCGGCGGGGATCTATACGGCGCTGGGCGGTCTCAAGGCGGTGCTGGTGACCGAAGTGATCCAGGCGCTGCTGCTGCTGTTCGCGTCGGTGTTCATCGCGGTGTTCGCGTTCGATGCGGCAGGTGGCTGGGACAAGGTGATGAGCTCGGTGCCGGCCGAGAAGCTCAGCCTGATCAGGCCCAATGACGATCCGGGCGTGCCGTGGCTCGGCCTGATCACCGGCGTGCCGCTCCTGGGCTTTTATTTCTGGTGCACCAACCAGTTCATGGCGCAGCGGGTGATGAGCGCCAAGTCGCTGGACCATGGCCGCTGGGGTGCGCTGTTTGCGGGACTCTTGAAGCTGCCGATCCTGTATCTGATGGTGCTGCCCGGCACCGCCGCGATCCTGATCTATCCGGAGCTGGCCAGTGGCGATGAAGTGTATCCGCGCCTGATCTTCGATCTGCTGCCCGTGGGCCTCGTGGGGCTGGTGATCGCCGGCTTCCTGGCCGCGATCATGAGTTCGATCGCCTCCACCTTCAATTCGGCCTCAACCCTCGTCACCATGGACTTTGCCCGGCGGATCGCGCCGGAGATGGGCGAGGCGGGCCTGGTGCGGGTGGGGCGCATCACGACGCTGGTGTTCATGGTGCTGGCAGTGGCCTGGATCCCGGTGATCGAGACCTATGCCGACAGTCTGTGGCAATATCTGCAGGCGGTGCTGGCCTATACCGTGCCGCCGGTGGTGGCGATGTTCGTGCTGGGCCTGTTCTGGAAGCGGGCCAATGCACGCGGCGCGGCCTGGGGCCTGACCGCAGGCCTGGTGCTGGGAGTGGTGATATTCATCACCAACGTGATCCTGGCCGGCATCACCCAGCAGACCGGCGCGGTGCCCGCTTTCGTGGCCGGCAACCCGGCGCTGTCGGCGCTGGTGGGCGGGCTGCAGTCGATCCACTTCCTGGTGGTGGCCACGCTGCTGTTCGCCGTCAGTCTGGTGGGGGTGGTGATCGGCTCCCTGACAGCCCCGCCGCCGCCTGCGGAGAAGACCGACGGCCTGATGTGGCACCGCGCCGACTATGATGCCGAGACCGCGCATCTGAAGTCGGTGCCAGCCTGGATGAACTATCGCTATCAGGCCCTGGTGCTTCTGGCGATCACCGCGGTGCTGGTCTGGATCTGGCGCTGATCCAGCGACTTGGAGCCTGGCCGGGTGGCTACTGGTCTGGCCTTGGGGCGGCGCGTGGCCGCCCCACCCGGCGGCCCCGCGCGGCACACGACTGCGCACAGGCGGGTGCCCACGGACGCGTTCTCGCTTGCCAGCAACATTGACACCGGTTACCAGCTGACATCCAACTGAAGCCCGAAAGGACATGCCATGAAGATCGCGCTGGTGATCGAGAACAGTCAGGCCGCCAAGGCCTCCATCGTGCATGAGGCGCTGACCGAGGTGGCCGGACCGCTGGGCCATCAGGTGTTTCACTATGGCATGTATTCGGCCGAGGATGCGGCGCCGCTGACCTATGTGATGAACGGACTGCTGACCGGCATCCTGCTCAATGCCGGCGCGGCGGACTTCGTGGTCACGGGCTGCGGCACCGGCATGGGGTCGATGCTGGCCTGCAATGCGATGCCGGGGGTGTTCTGCGGACTGGTGATCGACCCGACCGACGCGTTCCTGTTCGGCCAGATCAATGACGGCAATGCGATCTCCATGCCCTATGCCAAGGGCTTTGGCTGGGCAGCCGAGCTCAATCTGCGCGATGTCTATGGCAAGCTGTTCGCAGGCGAACGCGGGCTTGGCTATCCCAAAGAGCGGGCCGAGATCATGCGCCGGAACCGGGGTATCCTGAAGGACCTGAAGGCGGCCTCGTGCCGGGATATGCTGAGTGTTCTCAAGTCGGTGGACCCGGACCTTCTGAAGGCCGCCATTGCCGGGGAGCGCTTCGGCGAGCTGTTCTTCGCCAACGCCACCGATACGGCGATTGCCGACTATCTCAAGTCCGTACTGGCCTGAGGGGCTGGAGAGGAACGTGGCGGGTGGCACCCGTCTGACGGCACGCAGTCGGCTGCAGGCGCTGACGGGCCTGCTGGCCATCACCGGGGGCGCGCTGGCCAGCCGGACCGCCCTGGCCGCCGCCCCTGAGGTGACCGAGCCTGTGGTGGCCAGCCCTGTGGTGGCCGGCCCTGTGGTGATCGAGCCGGACGAGGTGCGCGACCTGTGGCCGGCGGGGCCGCCCGGTCCGGTGCCGGCGGGTCTGGTCGAACATGTGGTGGAGCGCGACAATCCGTTTGGCCTGCCGGACCGCGCTGCCCATGACGTGACGCGCCCGCTCCTGTCGGTGTTCCGGCCTGCCCGTCCCAACGGTGGCGCCATCCTGATCATCCCAGGCGGCGGCTATGGCTGGGTGGTGGTGGACAAGGAAGGCCATGAAGGCGCGCGGCACTTCGCGGGTCAGGGCTATACCGTCTATGTGCTGCGCTACCGGCTGCCGCATCACGGCTGGCAGGCGGGGCGGCTCGCGCCCCTGCAGTATGCCCAGCGGGCCATCCGGCTGATCCGGGCTCAGGCGGGGCGGGACGGGATCAATCCGGACAGGATCCTGGTGATGGGCTTCTCGGCCGGCGGGCACCTTGCGGGGTCGCTGGCTGCCCAGGCCGGGCTGGAGCTGCACGCGCCCGTGGATGGGATCGACACCCTACCCGCCCGGCCAGATGCCCTGGCCCTGCTCTATCCGGTGGTCACCATGCAGGCGCCCTTCGCGCACCGGCGCTCGCGGGACAACCGGCTCGGGCCGGAGCCGACAGCGGAGGCGATCCGCGCAGCTTCCCTGGACCAGACCGTGCAGCCCGGGCACCCGCCCACCCTGCTGGTCCATGCCACCGATGACCGGTCGGTGCCGGTGGACCATGCGCTGCTTCTGTATCAGGCGCTGCGCGCCGCCGCTGTTCCGGCCACCCTGCATGTGTTCGAGCGCGGCGGACACGGCTTTGGCCTGCGCGGCATAGCAGGCACACCGCTGGAGGCCTGGCCCGGCCTGGTCACCGCCTGGGCACACCTCCACGGCCTGCCGGCCCCCTCGGGCGCCGCTCCGACCTGAGTCCCGGCCTGACCCCCGGCCTGCCGCACCCCGGGCCCGCCGGGCCACCGAACCGGCCGCTGTCAACATCCTGTCCATATCCCTGCCGACGCTGTGGCCGCAGGCTCGGGCCTGTTCCGCCGACCGGTCCGGTCTGCGGGCTGGCGCCATCGCGACGCGCCCCGGACGGGATCACTCCAGCAAGGACAGTACAGTCATGAACAAGCATGTTTCCGCCATACTCGGCGCCGCTGCCACCGCCTGCATCATCCAGGGCGCAGCCCTGGCCCAGCAGATCGGCCTGCAGGTGACGGGCGGCAGTCCGGCCATCGCCAGCTACTACCAGCTGGGCAACTGTCTCGACTTCAACGCGGCGGGCGTTGCCATGCACATGCCCTGCAACGCCAGTTCCGCCAACCAGCAGCTGCGCTTCAGCACCGGCTCCTACGGCATGCTCACCGCAGCCGGGCGCTGCCTGACCAGTGGCACCGCCACGGGCCCCCTGACGCTGCAGCCCTGCACCAATGCCACCAACCAGCGCTGGGGCCTCCAGCCGGACGGCAGCCTGCGCAACGAACTGGGCTTCTGTGCCGACATCGAGGGCGGCAACCGCTCGGCCGGCGGACGCGTGGTGGGCTGGACCTGCTCGGGCGCGATGAATCAGAAGTGGTACACCGCCACATCGGGCGCCAGCGTCCGGATGACACAGATCCCGTCCAACCTGTATTCGGGCTCGATTGCGGGCTCGGCCCTGATCTCCAGCCGGGGCATCAGCACATCGAACATCGTGGCGGGCGGTGCCGGCAACATCGTGGCCGGGGGAGCAGGCAACATCATTGCCGCTTCGGTGGTGGCCGGCGGCGCCGGCAACATCGTGGCAGCCGGCGCTGGCAACATCGTGGCGGGGGGTGCCGGCAACATCGTGGCGGGGGGCGCCGGCAATCTGCTGGCCAATGATGGCGCCGGCCTGAGGCCGGTCGCGGCCCGTGGCTTCTGACCTGCCCCGGGCCTGCTGACCAGGCGGGCGGATGGTGATAGCGTCCGCCTGGATCGGAGTGCGTATGATCCGCTGCGTCGTTGTCGAGGACGAAACCCTGACCCGCCAGGGGCTGGTGCGGCTGCTGGAGGCTGAAGGTATCGAGACCGTCGCGGCCTCCGATGCCTACGCCTGCGCCGCAGCCCTGAAGGGCGGGCCGGTGGACATTGCGGTGATTGACCTGGGCCTGCCGGGGCCGGGGGGCGAGACCCTGGTGACGCAGCTGGCAGCCGGGAGCGATACGGCGATCGTGGTGCTGACCGCCACCGACGACCCGGCGCGGCGGATCGCGCTGCTCGATCTGGGGGCGGACGACTATGTGGTGAAGCCCTATCACCCAGGCGAGCTGATGGCGCGGATCCGGGCTGTCTTGCGACGGCGCCAGGCCCGCACCGGCCAGGTGGTGCAGACCACAGGCTGGAAGCTGGACCTGGCAGCCTGCCTCGCGCGCCCCGTCGGCACCGGAGCGGAGGCAGCCGTGCCGGTGGCCCTGACCCGGGGCGAAGTGGCGATCCTCGAGCAGCTGGCGGCGGCCGAGGGCAAGGTGGTCAGCCGCGAACGGCTGTGCCGGGTTGCGGCCAGGCCCGGCACCGAAGGTGACCTGCGCACGGTGGACACGCTGGTGTTCCGTTTGCGCCGCAAGCTGGCGCGGTCCGGCCTCGGCAATGAGGATACCATCGCTACCGCCCCCGGTTTTGGTTACCGGCTGGTCCAGGGGCCGGCAGCATCATGACCGGGAGCCGGTCTGCGGGCGCTGCGCCCTTTGTTGGCCGGGCAACCGAGCGGGCGGCCCTGGCGCGGGCGCTGGCCGGCCGGACGCGGCTGATCGTGGTGACTGGCGGCCCTGGCAGCGGCAAGACCGCGCTGGTCAGCCAGGCGCTCCCGGCCTCTGCCGAGCCGGACATCCTGGTCGGCAGCGGCAAGCACGCCGAAGGCGAGCCAGGCCTTCGCCCGCTGCTGGGGGCGCTGCGCCAGCTGGTGGAGGCAACACTCGAGCGCCTGTTCGAGCCCGCCGCCGGGCGGGCGCTGCTGGACAGGCGGCTTGGGCCGCTCGCCGCGATGCTGGCTGGCGAGGATCGTGCCGTCCGGCCGGAAGGCACAGCCGCCACGGGTATCGCCACCCTGGAGCAGACCGCGTTCCTGGCGGGCGAGGTCCTTGGATGGGCACAAGGCCTTGGCCTGCCATGCCTGCTCTGGATCGACGACTGGGACCGGGCGGCGCCGGAAGTCGGCAGCCTGTACCGGCGTCTGGTGGAGCTGCCGGCCGGCGCAGCGGGTGAAGGCGCCACGGGCCCTGGACTGATCGGATCGGGCCGTACCTGGCCGGGCTTCCTGTCGGCCACCCCTGAGTCCAGTGCCGTGATCCACCTGGGCCCGCTGGCGGCAGATGACCGGCAGGAACTGATCGGCGCGCTGCTGGGTCCTGCCGAGGCCGAGCACTGGCACCGGCTGCTGGGCGCCGACATCAACACGCCGCTGGCCGTGATCGAGCACCTGTCGCGCCTGCGCGCGAGCGACCAGTCCGACCCGGCGATGCCCGCCGATGCAGCGCTGATCGCACGGCTGGTCGCGGCCGCCGGGGATAGCCTGCCGCTGGACCAGCTGGCGACGGCCCTTGGCCAGAAGCTGCAGGAGGGCAGTCCGGCCCTCGCCTGGCTGGCGGGTGCCGACACGATCCGCATCCAGGACGGTCGGGTGTCCATGCGCCACGACACCGTGCGCGACCGGCTCCTGTCGGCGCCGCACGGTGATGACCTCCGCGCCGGCCTGATCGGTGCTGCCCAGCGCCTGCTCGATCACCCGGATCCGGAGGCCGCCTGGGCCGGAGGGCGGGTGGCGCTCGACGCCCAGCCCGCAGGATATCGGCCCGAGCTCGCAGCGCGGCTCGGCCCGGCCGCCGTGCATGGCCTGACACGGCTCGAAGTGGCGCGCGCCCATGCGATGGCGCAGCTGGCGCTGAAGCTGGCCGGCGGGATCGGACGGGCCAGCCGCCCTGTCCTGCTGGCCGCTGCCAGCACGGCCCATGCGGCGGGCGATCTCGGCTGTGCGACAGACGTGACAGGTCGGCTGCGCGCCATCGCCCGCGAACGGGCCGACATCGCCGAGGCCGCACGGCTGTCGGCGATATCGGCGCGCCAGGCTGGCGATCTGGAGGGCGCCCTGTCCCTGGTCATGGACGGGCTGGCGCAACTCGGGGTGCGGCTGCCGGCACGGAGCAACCCGGCGGCAACGCTCGGCGAGCTGGTCTCCCTCGCCTGGCGCGCGCCACTGGCGGAACGGGCAGCCCGAAACCAGGCGGCGGTGGACCCGGACCTCCTGAAGCTGATGGCGCTGGCTGCCACCGTGGTGTTCGAATCCCGGCCAGAGATCGTGGTGCACATGGCCACAGCCGCAGTGACCACGCCAGGCGCGCGCGGCACCGGGGCAGCAGCCTCGTCCATGGCATTCCTCAGCGGCCTCATGGGGCGCCATGCCGAAGCGGCACGCTGGGGCGGGATCGCCCTGGGGCGGCTGCATCCGGACGAGCCCGACCATGGCGGCATCATGTACCGGGCCCAGTTCTTCGGCCGGATGTGGCGCCATCCTGCCGCCAGTTTCGATGCGATCCACGATCAGCTGCACACGCTGCTGCTGGCGGAGGGGAACGTACCGCTGGCCTCCTGGGCGCTGCGCAATGCGGCCATGCTGCACTGGCGCTCGGGGCGCTCGCTGGAGACCACAGCCCGGCTCGCGCGGCGGGCACAGGCCTTTGCCCGGCAAGTGGGTGATGCGCTCAATGACGGGGCCTGCCAGCAAACCCTGGATGCGATTGACTATCTGATGGGCTGCGGGGAGCAGGCGGGGGCGCAGGCGGACCCGGGCGGCGGGCGTGTGGCCTCGCTGGAGCGGCCGGGGACGCTGGGCCTGGAATCCCACACCATGACCTGGCTTGCCTGCTATACCTATGCTGGCGAGCCCGAGGCAGCGATGCGCGAGCTGGCCACGACCGGGCGGACGCTGCCGGTCAGCCTGCGGGTGCATCCAGGCGACACCGAGTTCCGGTTCCACCGCGCCGTCAACATGCTGCTCGCCACCGGCCGGGCGTGGCCGGAGGACCTCAAGGCGCTGGCCGTCGCGGCCCGGCTCAATCCGGCAGACCATGCCGCCCGCCACCTGATCCTGCGGGCACTGGTGGCCCGCGACCGCGGCCGCACGGCCAGGGCAGCGAACCTGATCCAGGAAGCCATTGCCCTGTCGACCGCGCATGGACGCCAGCATGATCGCGGTCTTGCAGCCCGGCTGGCCGGGCAGATTGCGCCGGAGCTGGCGATCGAGGCCGATGCCATCGCCCGCCAGGCGTGGGACGCGTGGGGCGGCGGACCGCACGCGGCGCATCTCGGCCGGGAGGCTGGCCAGTCCGACCTTGCCGGGCGACTGGAACGGGCCGAGCAGGAGCTGAGGGCCAAGGGGCGGCTGCTGGCCATGGTCGGGCACGAGCTGCGCACGCCGCTCCAGGCGGCCACCGGGGCTGCCGAGCTGCTGGCAGGCCAGCGCGGCGAAGGCGACGAACAGGCCATCCTCGGCTCGGCTCTCGACCGGCTCGGACGGATCGTGGACGATCTGTCCGACATTGCCGTGGCCGAGGGCTCGGCCCTTGCGGTCCAGCCGCAGGCGTTCGAGCCGGCAGCCCTGCTGCGGAGCCTGATCGCAACCCACACGCCTGTGCTGGAAGCCAGCGGGCGCCGTCTGGCCGCCAGCCTGACGGGTGCGCAGCCCTGGCACTTTGCCGATGCCGGTCGACTGGCACAGGTGGCGGACAATCTGCTGGTCAATGCCACCCGGCACGGCGCGGGCGAGGTGCTTCTCGAGATGGCGCTGACCGCGGACAGGCTGCGGCTGGCGGTGGAGGATCAGGGCAGCGGCCTCACCGAAGCGGCGGCCACCACGCTGTTCGAGCCGTTCGTGCGCGGACAGGACAGCGTCGACCGGGCAGGCCACGGGCTGGGGCTGTGGCTGGCGCGCAAGCTGGCGGTGGCGATGGGCGGAGCGCTGCAACTGGCGCCGCCGGTTGCCGGTCGCGGGGCGCGGTTCGAGCTGGAGATCCCCTGCCCGCCCTGTCCTGCCCCCCGCCAGACCGGGCCGACCCCGGCGCGGCGGGCCCTGACGATCCTGCTGGTGGAAGACGAGCCACTCGGCCGCACCGTGCTGTCGCGCCTGCTGCGGGCGGCCGGCCACCGGGTGGTGGAAGCCGGGGACCGGAGCGGTGCCCGGACGCTGACAGACAATGCCCCGCCCGATGCGGCCCTCATTGACCTCAATCTGCCCGATGGCAGCGGCGTCGATGTGGCGCGCGACCTGCGCGAGCGCTGGCCGGGCAGCCCGATACAGGTGGTGATCGCCACCGCGCAGCTGCACCGGGAGGCCACCGGGCAGATCAGCGGCCTCGTGGATAGCTGGGTGGCCAAGCCGGTAGGCGCTGCATTGCTGGCCGAGCTGTTCGGGCGGATCGGGGGCACGCCGATGCCAGCACCTGGCGCGGACGAGCTGCAGGCGGACGCCATCCTCGCTGGCTATGCCATCACAGTGAGGCAGGCCGTGGAGGCCGCAGACCTGGCTGGCACCGCCGAGGCGGCCCACCGGCTGATCGGGGCAGCGGGGGCCGTGGGACGCCCGCAGCTGGCCGGCACCAGCCGCGCCATAGATGCCGCGGCAGCACGTGGCGACTGGACGGATGCCCGGGCTCTGGCAGCAGCGCTGCTGGAGCAGCTCTCCGGCGATGCGCCGCAGGCCTGAGGCCCAAGCGACCTGTGGTCCTGCGGCGGGCTGCGCGACCGGCGCGTGCGCTACTGGAATTCGGGATCGACCCGCACCCAGTCGGGCAGGACGTTGTACCGGCTGTCGCCGCAGTTCACCGTGTAGGAATTGGTCTCCCTCACCTGGTTCGAGACCACCACGCAGAGCCGCCAGTACTGCTCGTCCTGCAGGCCCAGGGGGCTGGCCAGAACGATGTCGCCGGGACGGAAGGGCGGACCGGTCGGTGCGGTGGCTGCCGACTGCTGCGGCGCCGTGCCGTCGGGGCGGCGCACGTCGAGGTCGCGCGCGATGAACTGGGCCCGGCCCGGCCGGTTCAGGCACTGGATCCGGTAGGCACCGACAAAAACCTCCAGCACCGTGCAGCGCTGGGGCTGTCCCGGCATCTGCGGGTCTTCATAGATCACCGTGTCGTTGGGGCCGATCGGTCGGTTGGGATCGCGTGCCACCCGCCGCCCGCCGGTGGGGGCGGTGGCGACGGGTGGGGTCGCGGCAGGCGGGATTGCGGCCGGCGGACCGGGAAGCGGCTGGCCTGTGACTGGCGGGTCGGTTGCCGGCTGCAGGGCAGCCATCGGGCCGATCGTCCCGCCAGCAGGCCCGGGCGCCGGCTCGTCCTTCAAGGTGCCCTGCCCGGCATCGCCCGCGCGCGGCGCGATGTTCATGCTGGCCGGGCGCACGTCATGGCCATTCAGGGCGCAGCGCCAGTCGCCGAACCGGGTCCGGTAGCAGCTGCCCTCGCCGCGCTTGTAATACTCGTTGCAATTGCTGCCGATGTTGTAGAGCGGCGCGAAGTCGCGGATCACGCTGCACTGGACCAGTGTCCAGGTGGCCCGCAGCGGATAGACCCGGCCTGCCGGATCAGGCTCGGTGAGATACATGTCCTGCACCACCGAATAGGCCCGCGCCGCCCCCACCTGGATGGCGATATCCTCCAGCAGATACAGCGAGCCGGAGGCGCTCGGGAGAGCGTCGCGCTCGGATGCGCACTGCCAGATGCGGGTGGCCGCCGCCGGGGTGCCGTCGAAGCTCCGGAACGGACCGCACTGCACCGGGGCCCGTGTGCCATAGGCGGCAGCATCGGTCTGTGCACTTGCCGGGGTGGCCAGAGTGCCCATGCCGAGTACAGCCAGTGGCACGGTGACCAGCAGGCCGCTCCTGCTGAGCCGGTTTGATTCGATTGCCATGTCTGCCCCCAACGCCGTTCACTGATCCGTCCCGGGCGGGAGTGGAGCCTGACAGGCGGCACGCAGGCAATCGACAGGATGTCGATACGACCCTCACACGCAGGTGCGCCGGCGCGCCGCTGCGAGCAGCTGCACTCTGGCTTGCCGTGCGTCAGCGTCCGACGCAGACCGCAAGGGAGGCGTCAGCGGTCCGGGCCATCCGGACCGGGCAGCCGTACCAGTCCGATACCGCTGTCTCGGTCACGAGGTCAGCGGGCAT
>JAIXTH010000291.1 GCA_027484265.1 Alphaproteobacteria bacterium | reverse complement strand
TTCCTAAGGTCGGGGGGCGCCAGCGTCAACGGCGAGCCTCAGCACAGGCCATGGCACAGCGCCGATGTCTGCAGGAAGTCAGACACCTGCGGCCTGTCGGGTGTGGCACATTACTGGGTCAGTGCCGGGGTGGCGGTCACCATGCGGGCGATCTGCCGGAAGGCCGTGTGCAGCTCGGCCGGTATGTCGGCCTTAAGGTAGGAGTTCGGCGAGGCGCAGGCCTGAAGAGCAGGGCCCAATTGGTCATAGACCGGCCGGACCCAGTGATTGAAGGCCGAATCGCCATCGAGCCGCACATAGGGGACGTGCACCACGATCAGGCGGTTCACGCGCTGCTTGATCTGGGTGCAGACTTCGGTGCTGATCGGGCCGGGGGAGATGTTGCCCCAGTCGAACTGCATGCCGTCCGTCACCAGAATGACGAACCGCTGCGGATCGTCTGCGGTGCCACGCCGCGCCTGGGTCGTGACCGGTATGGCGTCACGACCGGTTGCCATCGTCCGCGACAGACGGGAGGCGGCCGAGGAGCTCAAGGTGAAGCCGCGCACATAGGCGCGGACCGCCTCCAGATCGCCGGTCAGGTTCAGTTGACGGGTCCAGTGATTGCCGAGCGCCGCTGCCGAGAGGCGTGGCACAACAGCATCCTCGGTCCGGGCCTCGGCCAGCTCGGTCAGCAGGATCTGGAGGCTGTCCTTCATGACATCGATGCGCAGCTTGATGCCATGGGCATGCGCGCGCTCCATCGACGTGGCGTAGAGCTGATTGTCAGCCACCGTCAGCCGGGTCGGCATATGGCAGGCAAAGGCGCAGTTGCGGTGATCCCGGTCATTTGCCGACAATGCGCGCAGGCGGTCCCGCCCGGCCGCATCCGCTGCGACCCCCATCGAGGCCGAGGCATCCAGCCACAGGTCGATATCGACAAAGCGCCGGATTCGCCCGCGTGCCCGTGCCTCGCCATTGATCGCGACCGGGCCGGGCGACAGCACATTGGGGGCGATCGAATGGAACTCCGCAGCGAACCGAACGATTGATCGTCGCTCCTGCGAGGCATCCACCGTGACCTCCAGGCCCTTCAGGTTGCGGGCTTGGGCGGGTTGGAGATTGGCCATGAAGGTGCGACGCGCCACCGTCTCCATTTCGTCATCACCGGTCTCTGCCGACACTGCAGCCAGCGCCGCGGCATCCGCAGCCGCCTGGTAGCTGGCGCGCTCGCTGGAGATCAGCCCCAACTGTGCGGTATGCAGACCAACAGCCATGAACAGCAGGGCGGCGGCCGTGAAGATATAGGCCACAGCGCCTCGCTCGTTCTTGCGGGTCGGACTCTGTCTGGGTTGCATCTGCATGGCTGCCTAGGGTCGTGAGGTCACACCGCGCACATATCAGCACACACTTAAATGGCCGTGAAAAAAACCGATGGCGTTTCCACGCTCCTTCACCAGGGCCACTCGCGCCAGAGCATGGTGCATGCCACCGCGACCAGGACAGCTGCGAACAGCTTCTGGAGCAGGCCACGGTGGCGGGCTGCGCGGGCGGCGACAGCCGTGCCCAGGATACCTCCCAGGATTCCGCCACAGATGAAGCCAGCTGCGAGCCGCACATCGATCAAGCCGTCCAGGCCATAGCTCGCCGCCGTGGTTGCTCCGAACGCACCGACTGACAGGAGCGACGAACCAATGGCGTTCAGCATCGCCATCCCGGTGGACGCCAGGAGGCCCGGCACCACAAGGAACCCGCCGCCAATCCCGAAGAAACCGCTCATCCCGCCAACCACCAGGCCAGCGGCCACGATGCGCGGGGCCATCGGCCAGGTCAGATGGATGCCCGGGTCCCCCTGTCCGGTTGCAGGACGCAGCATCGCTGCAGCCACCAGCAGCATCATCAGCGCGAACAGTGGCAGCAGGACCGCCGCGTCGGTCATCTTGCCGAGCGCTGCGCCGCCTGCGGCGCCAGCAATGCCCGAGGCAGCAAAGAGGGTGGCGCAGGGCCATTTCACGGTCCCGGCCCGGGCGTGGGGGATCAGGTTCAGGAAGGCATTGGCCGACACCGCCAGAGCCCCTGTCCCGATGGCGGCATGGGCTGACGGGACACCCACCACATACAGCATCAGGGGCGTCGCCAGGATCGAGCCGCCCCCACCGATTAGTGCCAGCACCAGCCCCACCAGCGATCCGCACGCAGCGGCGATCAGGTCGGCCTGCGTCAGTGCCCAGGTCACAGCTGGTTGACCGGCAGCTTGAGATACACCCGGCCCTGCCCGTCGGGCGGCGGAAAGTCACCGGCGCGCATGTTCACCTGCAAGGACGGCAGGATCAGGCGCGGCATGCCAAGGGAGGCATCGCGGGCCTCGCGCATCACCACAAACGTGTCTTCGTCCACGCCGTCTGCGATGTGGATATTGTGGGCGCGCTCGTCTGCCACGGTGGTCTCCCAGGCCACCGCCCGCCCGCCGGGCGCATAGTCGTGGCACATGAACAGCCGGGTCCGGTCCGGCAGCTCCAGCACCCGGTGGATCGAGCGATAGAGCTGGGCGGCATTGCCACCGGGGAAGTCCGCACGGGCTGTGCCGCCATCGGGCATGAACAGGGTGTCGCCGACAAAGGCTGCATCACCGGCAACGATGGTCATGCAGGCCGGGGTATGGCCCGGGGTGTGCAGGGCATGGGCTGTCAGGGAGCCGATCTGCACCGTATCGCCATCATCCAGCAGCCGGTCGAACTGGCTGCCGTCGCGCGCAAAGCGAGCGTCCTCGCCGAAGACGGTCCCGAACACCTCCTGCACCGTGGTGATCGCCCGGCCGATGGCGATCCTGCCGCCCAGCCGCGACTGGATATGGCGGGCTGCTGACAGGTGGTCGGCATGGACATGGGTCTCGAACAGCCAGGTCAGGGTCAGGCCGCGCGTCTCGATGGTGGCGATAATCGCATCGGCGCCATCGGTACTGGTGCGCCCCGAGGCCGGGTCGAAGTCGAGCACCGGGTCGATCACGGCGCAGGCCGTGCCGCCGGGCTCCACCACGACATAGCTGATGGTGCTGGTGTCGTGGTCGAAGAACGCGATCACTTCGGGCACCACGGTCGGGTCAGGGGTGAAGGGCAGGGTCATGCGTGTGCTTCCCGATCAGGGCTGGCTGGCGTTGCGTCTGGTGTTGCAGCTGGCGGATCGGGGGCGGGGTCGCCGCGCAGCACCACATAGATGGCGGGGATCACCAGCACGGTGAGCAGGGTCGAGCTGAGCAGTCCGAACAGCAGCGAGATGGCGAGGCCCTGGAAGATCGGATCCGTCAGGATCACCGCTGCCCCGATCATGGCTGCCAGCGCCGTCAGCAGGATCGGCTTGAACCGGATGGCGCCTGCCTCCAGCAGCACCTCCACCAGCGGTCTGCCGGGGGTGCGGGCATGGCGGATGAAGTCGATCAGCAGGATCGAGTTGCGCACGATGATCCCCGCCAGCGCGATGAAACCGATCATGCTGGTGGCGGTGAACGGTGCGCCGAACAGCGCATGGCCAATCACGATCCCGATCAGCGTCAGCGGAATGGGCGTCAGCACCACCAGCGGCAGGCGGAACGAGCCGAACTGTGCCACCACCAGAATATAGATCCCCACCAGCGCCACGCCGAAGGCTGCGCCCATGTCGCGGAACGTCACCCAGGTGATCTCCCACTCGCCATCCCACAGCACGGTGGTGACGCTCTCATCCGCCGGCTGGCCGTTGAGGCGGATCACCGGCGCGGTCAGACCGCCCCAGTCATGGGCCTTGATCGCTGCATTCATGTCGAGGATGCCATAGACCGGCGCCTCGAACCGCCCTGCCAGCTCGGCGCTCACCATCTCGGCAAACCGGCCGTCGCGGCGGAACAGCGGCAAGGAGCCTTCGGCGGTCTGCGCGGTCGCGACCTCCGACAGCGCCACCAGTCGCGTGCCGCCATAGCCGTCGGCAGAGGCGGCCACGGGCAGGGCCGAAAGACCGCTGGTCCAGCTGCGGGCGGCGTCGGGCAGGCGCAGGCGGATCGCAACCGGATCGGCGCCGCCGGGCCGGGCAATCTGGCCCAGATCGATCCCGCCCATGGCGGCGGCCACAGAGGCCCCGACATGGGCCTCGCTGACACCAAGCTCTTCAAGGCTGGCGCGGTCGGTCACGAACGACAGGCGCGGGCGCGGCGTGCCGAAGCTGTCGTCCACGTCCACGATCGAGGGGTTCTGCGCCATCAGGCCCCTGAGCTCGCGCGCCACGGCGCGCCGGGTCTCGGCATCGGGGCCATAGACCTCCGCCAGCAGGGTGGCGATCACCGGCGGCCCCGGCGGGACCTCCACCACTTTCAGCGAGGCGCCGGGCGGCAGGGCCAGCGCTGCCAGCTTCTGCCGGGCTTCGAGCGCGATGGTGTGGCTGGCGCGGTCGCGGTCGTGGCGCGGGGCCAGATTGACCTGCAGGTCGCCCATCTCCGCGCGGTCCCGCAGATAATAGTGGCGCACCAGGCCATTGAAATTGAAGGGCGCCGAGGTGCCGGCATAGGCCTCCATGCTCTCGACTTCCGGCAGGGTGCCCATGATCTGGGCCGCATCCAGCAGCACCCGCTGGGTGGCCTCCAGGCTGGTGCC
>JAIXTH010000053.1 GCA_027484265.1 Alphaproteobacteria bacterium | reverse complement strand
CCCGCAGACCCTGCTGGCGGACCTCGATGTCCTCGACCGGGCCCTGCGCTCCCATGGGGCCGGGGATGTGGCTGACGGACGGCTGGCGCGGCTGCGGGCGGGGGTTGAGGCGTTCGGGTTCCACTTTGCCCGGCTTGAGCTGCGGCAGAATGCAGCCGTGCACCGGCGCACCGCCGATGCGCTGCTGGAAGCCGCAGGCCTGGCCGTCCCGCAGGACCCCGGCGAGCGGGCGGCGCTGCTGGCACGGGAGCTGGCCTCGCCCCGCCCCTTGAGCGGCCCCAGGACCGCGCTTCCGGAAGAAGCAGGCCACGAGCTTGGCATCCTCGCGGCGGGCCGGGCGGCACTGGACCGGTTCGGGCCGCAGGCGATCCGCCGCATCATTGTCTCGGCCACCGCCTCCAGCACCGACCTGCTGGAAGCAGCCCTGATCATGAAGGAGGCCGGGCTGTGGGACCCGGTCACCGGACCTGCGGTGCCGCTGGCGCCCCTGTTCGAGACCATCGCCGACCTGCGCAATGCCCCGGCGATCCTCGACAGCTGGCTGTCTTTGCCGGTGGTGGCCGCCACCCGCGCCGGCGCCCCCGCCGCGCGCCCCGTGCAGCATGTGATGGTCGGCTATTCCGACAGCAACAAGGACGGCGGCTATCTCACCTCCAGCTGGGAGGTCCGCAAGGCGATCTCGGCGCTGGAGGCGGTGGCGCGGCGCCACGGCGTGGCGCTGCACGTGTTCCACGGGCGCGGCGGCAGCATCGGGCGCGGCGGCGGCTCGGCCCGCGAGGCCGTGCTGGCCCTGCCACCCGGCGCGGTCGCAGGCGGCCTGTCGGTGACAGAGCAGGGCGAGGTGATCGTCTCCAAATATGGCAGCCCGGCTGCGGCCCGCGCCAGCCTCGAGACCCTGCTGGCCGCCTGCCTGGAGGCAGGCGCCCGGCAGGCCGATACCGATGGCATCGAAGACGAGCTGACCGCTGTCATGGAAGAGCTGTCGGCGGACGCCTATTTGGCCTATCGCGAGCTGGTCTACGCAACCCCCGGATTTGCCGAGTATTTCCGGCTCGCGACCCCGCTGTCCGAGATTGCCCGCCTCAAGATCGGCTCGCGCCCGGCGGCCCGCACCACATCCGGGCGGATCGAGGATCTGCGGGCGATCCCCTGGGTATTCTCGTGGGCACAGTCGCGGGTGATGCTGCCGGGCTGGTACGGGGTGGGCAGTGCGGTGGCGGCCTTTCTGGCCCGCCATGGCGATGCCGGCGCCGCCCGGCTGCGGCGGCTGGCAGTGGAGAGCCGGTTCATGGCGGCGGTGGTCTCGAACCTCGAGATGGTGCTGGCCAAGGCCGATCCGGTGATCGCCCACCGCTACAGCGAGCTGGTGCCGGATGTGGAGCTGCGCAGCCGGGTATTCGGCGCCATTGAGTCGGAATGGACCCGCACCCTGGAGGCCCTCGCCACCCTGACCGGCCATGCCACGCCCCTCGGCGGCCAGCCGGAGCTGGCCCGCTCCATCGCCCTGCGTCTGCCCTATGTCGACCCGCTGAACCACCTGCAGATCGAGCTGATCGGCCGGTTGCGCGCCGCCACCGCTGGCGGGGGCGAGGCCCCCGAAGGCCTGGCCGAGGGCATCCACCTCACCATCAACGGCATATCGGCCGGCCTGCGCAATACCGGCTAGCGCAGCGCACCGTGACCGCGCGCCAGCGGCTGGCCAGAATCCTCCGCACCGGGCACAAGCAGGCCATGAGTGATCTGTTCGCTGCCTCCGGCCTTGCCGATGATGTCCCCCGCCCGCTGGCCGACCGCCTGCGGCCGCGCAGCCTCGCGGAGGTGGTGGGGCAGGACCATGTGCTGGGGCCGGAGGGTGCGATCGGGCGGATGCTGGCGGCGGGGCGGCTGTCGAGCCTGATCCTGTGGGGGCCGCCAGGTGTCGGCAAGACCACGATCGCCAGGCTGCTGGCGGGCGAGACGGGTCTTGCCTTCACCACGCTGTCGGCAGTGTTCTCCGGCGTGGCGGACCTGCGCAAGGCGTTCGAGGCGGCAGCGGCCCTGCGCGCAACCGGGCGCGGCAGCCTGTTGTTTGTCGACGAGATTCACCGCTTCAACAAGGCCCAGCAGGACGCGTTCCTGCCCTTTGTGGAGGCCGGCACCGTGGTGCTGGTGGGAGCCACCACCGAGAACCCGTCGTTCGAGCTGAATGCCGCCCTGTTGTCCCGGGCGCGGGTGGTGGTGCTGAAGGCTCTGGACGGGGCCGCACTGGAGGCGCTGATCGCGCGGGCCGAAGCCTTCTGGCAGGCCCCTGCCCCGCTGGATGCGGACGCCCGCGCCCTGCTGGTCGATTATGCCCAGGGCGACGGGCGCCATCTGCTGACGCTGCTCGACGACATCCACGCTGCTGCAACCACGCAGTCCGGGCCCTTCGACGCGGCAACCCTTGCAGGCTTCCTGCAGCGCCGCGCACCGTCGCACGACAAGGCTGGCGAGGGGCACTACAATCTGATCAGCACGCTGCACAAGTCGGTGCGGGCCAGCGATCCCGATGCGACAGTCTACTGGCTGGCGCGGATGCTGGCGGGGGGCGAGGACCCGCTGTTCATCGCAAGGCGCATGATCCGGATGGCGAGCGAGGACATCGGCCTGGCTGACCCCACCGCCCTGCGGGTCGCCCTGGCCGCGCGCGAGGCCTATGAAGTGCTGGGCAGCCCGGAGGGCGAGCTGGCACTGGCGCAATGCGCGCTGCACCTCGCCTGCGCCCCCAAGAGCAATGCCACCTATGTCGCCTACAAGGCCGCCGTGCGGCTGGCCGCCGGCACCAGCGACAAGATGCCGCCCGCGCATTTCCTCAACGCCGCCACCGGCCTGATGCGCGATCTCGGCTATGGGGCAGGCTACAGGTACGACCATGACCAGCCCGGCGGTGTGTCGGGCCTGTCGGGCTTTCCCGATGGCATGGGTCAGCCCGAACTGTATACACCTGTGGATGCGGGTGCCGAAGCGCGTATCATCGACAAGCTGGCGCACTGGCGGATGCTGCGGGCGCGGGAGGACAAGGGATGAGCAGGCGGCGCACGCAGGGCAGGCAAGGCATCACGCGGCGCGGCGCCGCGGCGGGACTGGCGGGCGGCCTGGTTGGGGCTGCAGCTCTGGCGGCATCTCCGGCGCGCGCGGGCCAGGCCCCTCCCGCCCTGACCGCCGACGGGGTGGCGGCTCTCGACGGCACCTGCGCCATCACCCTGCCCCCCGGCACAGACCGCGCCTTCATGCAGGCGGACGGGGCGGCGAGCTGGCTGCACCTGCATGGACGGGCCGATCCGCAGACGGGCTATTATGCGGGCTGGACCCAGGCGCGGCGGCGGGTACTGGCGGACTGGTCGCTGCAGGTGGACGGCAGCGCCCTGCCCCGCGCGGAAGCCGGTGTGACCGTGACCCCGCTGCGCACCGTGCGGCACTGGCCGGAGCGCGGGGTGACCGAAAGCTGCTGGCTGGTGCCGGGGGCCGCCGCGCTGGTGATCGAGGTGGGCGCGCCTGCCGGAACCCGCCTCGGGCTGGAACCGGTGGGCGGCGGCGCCGCGACGGGCGAGATGCTGGCGGTGTGGCAGGCGCAGGATCCGGCGGGCGGGGTGTTCGGCCGCTTCATCCACCGCAACGACCGGCTGGAGATGCTGGCGCAGGAGCATGTGGTGGCGGAGGGCGGCGCCCTGCTGGTCTTCATCCATGCCGACACGGTGGCCGACCTAGCCCCGCGCGCCATTGCGGTTGCCGAGGCCATGGCATCCAGCCTTGCGCGGCCACCGGCCAGTGCCGCCCCGGCGGAGCGGGCCGCGCAGATCGCGGCGGCCACCAGCTTTGAAGGCGACAGCGACTTTGCCCGCGCCCTGCAATGGACACAGGCGACGCTGGGCCAGCTGACCAGCACCCAGCAGGGCGCCGGCCTCTATGCCGGCCTGCCCTGGTTCGACGATTTCTGGGGCCGCGACACCTTCATCAGCTTTATCGGCACCTATCTGATTCCAGGCCGGTTTGATGATGCACTCGCCGTCCTGCAGTCCTTCGCCCGGCTGCAGGACACCGACCCCGCCTCGCGCACCTTCGGCCGCATCCCCAACCGCGCCCGCCCCGACGAGATCATCTACAACACCGCCGACGGCACCCCGCGCTGGGTGGCATCCATCCTTGACTATCTGAGATACGGGGGCAGCCCGGATGCCGTGCGGCCCCTGTGGCCAGCGGTTCGCAGGGCCCTCGAAGGCGCATTGACCTATTGGGTCGACGCCGACGGCCTGATGACCCACGATGATGCCGATACCTGGATGGATGCCAAGGAGAATGGCACCCGCCCGTTCTCGCCGCGCGGAAACAGGGCCTGCGACATCCAGGCGCTCTGGTTCGCGCAACTCGCCGCAACGGCCATCCTGGCCGAAATGCTGGGCGATCAGGAGACCCAAGCCGTCTGCCAGCGCCAGCGCGAGAAGCTGCTGCAGGCTTTCGAGCCACGGTTTGTCGATCCCGGGAACCAGCGGATGGCGGATGCCATCGCGGCCGACGGCACAGCGGACTGGCGGATGCGGCCGAACCAGCTCTTTGCGCTCAACCTGGTCTCCAATCCCGTTCTCGGCATCAGTCTGGCCCGCAAGGCGTGGCGTGCGCTGGCCTATCCCTGGGGCGTGGCGTCGCTTGCGCAGACCGAAGCCGACTTCCACCCGTGGCACGAGCCCGAGGGGCTGTGGCACAAGGATGAAGCCTATCACAACGGCACCATCTGGCTCTGGCTGAACGGGATTGCCTGCCAGCGGCTGTTCGAGCACGGCGAGGTAGAGGCGGCCTTTGCGCTGATCCAGCACTGGGCCGGGACTGCACTGTCGGAGGGCAGCGTCGGCTGTCAGCCGGAACTGCGTGATGCGCTGCCACGGGCCGGAGCGTCGGAGGGCAGGCCATCGGGCACCTGGCAGCAGGCATGGTCGGGCGCAGAACTGGTGCGGGTCGTGCGCGAATGCATGCTGGGCGTAACGCCGGCATCGATGGCAACCGACGACCGGCCAGCCATCTGGACCCTGGCGCCCCGCCTCCCGGCCGACTGTCCCGATTTCAGCGAAGTCCTGCACCTGGGACCGGATAGCATCTATCGGGTGTCGATCAGCGACCAGGGCGGGACGTGCCGGCTCGAACACCTGTCAGGCCCGGAAGTGCTGTTCATGTTCGATGAGTTTCCACGCTACCCCGTCCTCGATCTGTCGCCGCGCCAGTGGACGGTCACGCAGCCGGACCTGAGGCCCGGCCAGGTGCTGGTGATGACGGCGCAGGCCAAACCCGATAGGCTGATCGCCGCCAACGAACGCATGCGCGCCCATCTGCCGCCCGTGGCCTTCTGCCAGCCGATCGATCCTGAAGACACGCCTGTCGTGAAAGCATGGCGGGCGCGCCAGTTGCCTGGCGCGCCCGCAGTTTCCGGTGAGAACCGGTAAGGTTCAGGCGTGGACCGGCCAGCGTTCGCGGCGGAAGCTGGCGGCGCGGCCCGGGCGTTCGGCGGCTGCCGACAGCTTGCCCATGGCAGCGGTGATCTCGTCGGCGGCGGCCTTGAGGTGGGGCAGCAGTTCGCTCACCACCCGCTGGTCGGTCAGGGCCGAGCGGATGAAGCGCAGGGTCAGGGCAGCCTGCACCGTGCCTTCGGGATCGCGCAGCGGGATCGCGATGGCGGTCTCGCCCTCCACCACATGGGGATCGAAGGCATAGCCATGCTCGCGGATGCGGGCGAAGGCGATCTCGTAGCGGGCCATGTCGCGCTCGACATGCAGCACTTCGGCCTGGCGCAGGCGCTGGGCGTCGGTTTCATGGGCGAGCATCACGAGGCCGGCCGCGGAGGTGAACAGGCCTGCGGCCTCCCCCGGCGACTTGCGCACCAGTGCCAGCGGCGAGACCCGGTCGGTGGCGATGCGCAGGCGCATCGCGCTGCCGTCCACGGTCCACAGACCCACCGGCCACAGCAGCGACTTGCCCAGACGCGACACCAGCGGCGCCGCACCCTGGTGCAGCCACGCCTCGCTCTCGGCGCCTTCGGCCAGGCCCCGGACCTGCAGGGTCGGACGATAGCGGTCGTCCATCTCGTCGCGCACGACAAAGCCGCCGTGGCGCAGGGTTTCGAGGATGCGGTAGGCGGTGGTGCGCGGCAGGCGGGCGCGGTCAGCGACTTCGGTCACCGTCAGTCCATCGCGCTGGTTGAGGGCGTGCAGGGCTTCGAGCCCCCTCAGCAAGGCCCGGATCGGGCGGACTGGTTCGAGCGTTTCCAATGTCATGACAGCCTCCTGCGTTCGTTCTCCCGCCTCAGGGTTTCGCCGCTGGTCGGACGTTCACGCGGGCCTCAAAGGCGGGCGGCCACCCGACCGCTCCACCAACCCCCGCAAACAGTCACATGCGTACATGTACAACCGTCGCCTGTGCAGTAGGCTAGATCATTCTCTTTTCATGCGTTTTTCGCAAGGATAAAGTGCATGTGACAAATCGTTTCACTCGCCTCGCGGGCACCAATAGGTGGACAGGCGTGAATGACGTGGCACACTGTCACACACGGGCAGCGCCAAACAGATACAAAAGAAGACTGCGAAATTTCCATTTTCCTATCCACCAGGTGGACGCGTGTGACGTCGCGCCCACATGAAGGACGTGTGCGGAGGGATCGAACAGCACCGGCACGCCGCGCGCGCGGGCATGGCGGCACAGCTCCACGTCTTCAAAGTGCAGGAAGTAGCGCGGATCGAATCCGCCGAGCGATTCGTAGCGGGTGCGGGGAATCGCAAAGCAGGCACCCGAGACGGTCTCCATCGGCACCACCGCCTGTGGCAGGGGCTCGGCCAGCCGGTTGAAGGCGCGGCGCCAGCCGGCCTGCGGTCCCGGCTGTCCGATCCGCAGCAGCAGCACCAGAAGACTGACCAGGGTCAGCGCGCCCCGCCGTGCCCCCCGCTGCTCGCGCCCCGCACTGTCCACCAGCAGGGCCCCCACCAGCGCATCGCGCGCCAGGGCGGTCTGCGCCAGCCGCACCAGCGCGCCGGGCCGGGCTTCGGTATCGGGGTTGAGGAAGATCAGGCACGGCGCGGTCGCTTGACCCGCACCCAGATTGCAGGCCCGGCCAAAGCCGATGTTGCCGTGCCCGCGCAGGAGGCGCACCCGCGGCTCGCGCGAAGCCAGGGCGTCGAGCCAGGCCTGCGCCTCGGGGGGATTGCCATTGTCAACCAGGACCAGCTCAGCCACGGCCGGTTCCGCCAGCACCGCCGCACAGGCCGCCTCCAGGGCCGGACCCGTGCGATAGCTGACCATGACCACAGCGATGGCGGGCTGCTGGCTGCCGGTGTGAGCAGGCAGGTTCATCGCAGCGGAGGGCCCGACAGCGTCCGCACCAGCGGCGACCCGATCCGGCGCATCGCAACCGCAAAGCCCACCGCCAGCAGCATCAGCGACCACAGCCACGGCTGCCAGAACCCGAAGCTGAAGCCAAAGGCCGCAAACAGGGCGGCCAGCGCCGATGCCACTGCCGCCGCCGCCAGCCGGTCCTGTCCGAACAGCCGCACCAGCCCCCAGCCAGCTGCCCCCAGCAGCAGGCCGGTCAGGCACGCGCCCACGGCCCCAAGCTCCAGCCAGATCTGCAGCGGGGAGGCATGGGGATGCAGCTGGATGTCGGCCCATTCAAAGCCGCGATAGCTGATCACGCCGTCGAACGTGCGCGAGGCGTCAAGGCCCCAGCCCTTCACGGGCTTCTCGCCGATGCGCTCGATGGCAAACTGCCACATCTGGGCGCGCCGCTCATAGGACAACGGGCCGTTCTGGTCGGGCCAGATCACGAACACCAGCTGGGCCAGCCTTGCATAGAGGACGGGTGCCGCCACCACGGCCAGCGCCGCCAGACCGCAGATGGCGCCCAATGTCAGGCGCGGTGCGATCCAGGCTGCCCCGGCGGCCAGGATGGCAATCGCGAACAGCACGAGGTTCATGTCCATGCCAAACCGCGTCGCCACGAACCCGGCCAGCACCAGCATACCGAGACTGACGGGCCTGGGCAGGCCCAGCCGCACCGCCGCAAGGGCCGCCATCACCCCCATGACCGCCACGGCGACAGAGCCGCGACCGAGGGTCCGCTCGAGTTCGAGCACATCCTGGGCCGGATTGGCCATCCGCATGATCTGATAGCCATTGAGGGCCTCCATCGTCAGGAGGAAGGCGGCGCCGCCCACCAGGGCCACCAGCCCGCGCAGCGC
Organism: Alphaproteobacteria bacterium; assembly: GCA_027484265.1. GTDB lineage: Bacteria > Pseudomonadota > Alphaproteobacteria > Caulobacterales > Aquidulcibacteraceae > JAIXTH01. The sequence goes on along the minus strand of JAIXTH010000053.1, from coordinate 5,868 downwards.
GTGCAGCCGGTCGGTGCGGGTGGCACCAGCCAGGACCATGATCACCAGGAACCCGAGCGGCAGCTGCAACAGCATGGTCCGGGCCGCCTCGCCCCACCCGACCGGCGACCAGCCGATCGATCCGGCAACCCAGACCGTGAGGGCCAGGCCCGCGATCAGGACCGCAAGTCCGCCAGGGCCGGTCACCAGCCGGGTCAGCTCGCGCGGACGTCTGACCGCCACAACCAGCCCGACCAAAGCGACAAGGCCGGTCACCGTCACGAGACCCAGCCCACCACTTACCACCATCAGCAGGCCCAGCACCGCCGCACCCCCGGCGGCCATGCCGCTGGCGGTCAGGTCCATACCGGCGGAACCGCCCGTCGGCGCCCCGGCGCGGGACCGGCCTGTCGGACGGGCGGGAGCCTCGCTCATTGCGCCTGCGCCGCCTGTCTGAGGTCGGGTGGCAGGCCCTCGTGGGCCAGCCCGGCGACTGCCGCCTCGAGGGTGAGGACTTCCTGGGCCTGACTTCCAAACCGGCGCAGCGCCACCTTGCCCTCCTCCGCCTCCCGGCGGCCAACCACGGCGATCACCGGCACCTTGGCCAGCGAGTGCTCGCGTATCTTGTAGTTGATCTTTTCATTACGGGTATCGGCCACGGCACGCAACCCGGCGGCCCGCAGCCGGGCCACCACTTCATCGGCATAGGCGTCGGCCTCGGACGTGATGGTTGCCACCACCACCTGCTCGGGCGCCAGCCACAGCGGGAAGGCACCGGCATAGTTCTCGATCATGATGCCGATGAAGCGTTCGATCGAGCCATAGATCGCGCGGTGCAGCATCACCGGACGGTGCTTGGCCCCGTCCTCGCCGGTGTATTCGGCATTGAGCCGCTCGGGCAGCACATAGTCGAGCTGGATGGTGCCGCAGGTCCACTCCCGGCCGATGGCGTCCTTGACGACGAAGTCGAGCTTGGGGGCATAGAAGGCGCCGTCGCCCTCGGCGATCACCGGCTCGATCCCGGCCTTGCGGGCGGCATTGGCCATCATGGCCTCGGCCCGGTCCCAGAATTCGTCCGACCCGGCGCGCAGTTCGGGGCGGGTGCCGAGATTGATATGGGTGGCGGTGAGGTCGAAGTCGCCGTGCACCAGCCGCACCAGCCGCAGGAAGCCCGCCACCTCATCCTCGATCTGGTCCTCGCGGCAGAAGATGTGGGCATCGTCCTGGGTGAAGGCGCGCACCCGCATCAGGCCATGCAGCGAACCCGACGGCTCGTAGCGGTGGCAGGCGCCGAACTCGGCCATCCGGATCGGCAGCTCGCGGTAGGAGCGCTGGCCGAACTTGAAGATCTGGATGTGGCCGGGGCAGTTCATCGGCTTGAGCGAGAGCTCCTCGCCCTCGACGGTTTCGCACACGAACATGTTCTCGCGGTACTTGTCCCAATGGCCCGAGCGTTCCCAGAACACCCGGTCCAGCACCTGCGGGGTCTTCACCTCGATATAGCCGGCGGCGTCGAGGCGGCGGCGCATGTAGGTTTCCACCACCTGCCACAGGTTCCAGCCCTTGGGGTGCCAGAACACCATGCCCTTGCCCTCTTCCTGCATGTGAAACAGGCCCATCTGGCGGCCAAGGCGGCGGTGGTCGCGGCGCTCGGCTTCCTCGATCCGGGTGAGGTGCTCGGCCAGCTGCTTCTCGTCGGCCCAGGCGGTGCCATAGATGCGCTGCAGCTGCGGGTTCTTGGGATCGCCGCGCCAATAGGCGCCGGCCAGCTTCATCAGCTTGAACGCCTTGCCCAGCCGTCCGGTGGAGGGCAGGTGCGGGCCGCGGCACAGATCCTTCCAGTCATTGCCCTGGCGATAGACCGTGATCGCCTCGCCCGGCGGGATGATGTCGTCGATGATCCTGGCCTTGAAGTCCTCGCCGATGGACTGGAAGTGGGCGATGGCCTCCTCGCGCTCCCATTCCTCGCGCTGGATCGGCAGATCGGCATCCACGATCTCGCGCATCCGCTTCTCGATCGCCTCGAAGTCGTCGGTCGAGAACTTCTCCTCGCGGAAGAAGTCGTAATAGAAGCCGTCCTCCACCGTCGGGCCGATGGTGACCTGGGTGCCGGGGAACAGCTCCTGCACCGCCTGCGCCAGCACGTGGGCGGCATCATGGCGCAGGATCTCGAGCCCGTCGGCGGTGTCGCGGGTGACCAGCTCGAAGCGGCCGCCATGGGCCAGCGGGCGGGTCAGGTCCCACCACTGGCCATCCAGCCTGGCGGCCACGGCCTTCTTGGCGAGGCCCTTGGAGATACCCTCGGCGATGGCGAGGGGCGTGATGGCGTCGTCGAAACTGCGGACAGCACCGTCGGGGAATTGCAGGTCGATCATCGTGGCTGGTTTTCTGGTTTCAGGGATTGAAAGAACGGGTCGAGGGTGGTGGTGAAGGCGGGCTGGCGCGGCACGTTCCAGTGCTGCGCCTCGGGAAACTCGGCATAGGTGACCGGCGCGCCCAGCCCGCGCAGCGCATCGGCGAGCGAGCGTGACAGCTCCACCGGGAGCGTATCGTCCTGCCCGGCGCCCAGCACCAGCACCGGCACGCCGGTGAGGGCGGCGGTGGCGGCATTGTCATAGCCGGCCAGGCTCTCGGCCACCCGTACCCGGGCGATGGGCCGCGCCCAGAAGGGGGTCCAGCTGCGGGCGACTTCGGTGGCGTTGCGGGCACTGGTCTCGATGATGATCCCGGCAAGTCCGGGGGTGCCGGTGGCGAGGTCCGTGCAGACGAACCCGCCCAGCGAATGGCCCCAATAGATCACGGGCCGTCCCGCCGCGACCCGCGCCACTTCGGCCCGCACCACATCGGTTCCGCTCTCGAAACCCTCGGCGCTGGGTGTGCCCTGGCTGTCGCCATAGCCGGGATAGTCGAAATGCAGCACGTCGCCCCAGCGCAGGGCCTTCTGCGCATAGGAGACCCCGGCATTGTAGCGGTCGGTGGCATTGCCGCCGCAGGTCACGATCAGCGGGCGGACAGCGCCGGACACCACCTTGTCCGCACCGGCGGCGCCTGCCACCGGCACCGAGAGCGTGAAAGCGATCCGCTGTCCCTCCGGCCCCGCCAGGAAGTGGCGGGCATCCATGCCGATGAAGCGGGCCGACGCGTCCACCGGCGCAATGCGCACCGTGTCGGGAGCTGGCCGCGAGACGGTCTGCGGCGTGGCGAAGTTGGTGGCATTGGCATGGGCCAGCCACTTGTCGGTCAAGGTCACCGGATCAGTGGCCTTCGCCCCCTCGCGCTGGGGCGGAAAGAACACCGAGCTCTCATTGATGGTGATGGGGATGCAGCCGGCCAGCGGCAGAGCCAGCACCGCTGCAAGGGCTGCGATGCCGATCAGGCGCCGGGGGCGCGCGGCGATGCGGTTCATGACGGGCTCTCCTCGGGCACGGTGCGCACGCCGCCGCGCCAGTCACCATGGCGCCAGGGCGCCAGCCGCGGTGCAGGCTCGCACACCAGCGGCGCCGGGTCCCAGCCCGATCCACCGCCCGGCCGGCACCGGCACAGCCGTGCCAGCGCCATCCAGCTGCCCCGCCACGCCCCGTGCAGCCGCACGCAGTCGGCGGCATAGTCCGAACAGGTCGGCAGATACCGGCACTGCTGCCCGATCAGGGGCGACAGCGTCACCTTATAGACCTTCTGCGCGCCGATCAGGGCGCGCGCGGGCCAGGAGATTCCGGGGGCGGAAGAGCGGACCATGGGCGGAAAGCCGTGACGGGGAATCCGGGCCTGAATAGGGCACGGGACTGAACTGGGGGGATATCGCAGGGGCACGGTTCCGCCGCAGCGGCGCGCCCTGCCCGCGCCGCCGGCACTAGATGGTAGTGGTCCGTGCCTTTGTCATGGCCCTTTGCATAGCAGGCTGTGCACCGGGTTCCAACCCCACATCGACCGGGGACACAATCCCGATTGCGGCGGCTACTAGAGCGAGATAACCTGTGAGCGAAACAGGTGGGGTGCAGACCATGCGATCCAAAGTCAAGCTGCTGTCGGCGTTGGTCGTTCTGCTGGCAGCGAGCACTGCTCCCCTGATGCCCGCACATGTGCAGGCGCGCGCCCAGCCGGACGAAGAGGCTGAAGATCTGGACGCCGAACATCTCCCCGATGGCCGCACGGTGCTGGCGGACCCGGCGGTCCAAAGGCGGATCGCGTACCTGTCACCGGCCTTCCGGTCGCTCGCCAGCCCCCAGCTGCGCACGTTCGGCTCGCAGGCCGCTTTTGATGCCTATCTGGAGCAGGTGGACGAAGCAGGTTCCAGGTCCGCTGCCCTCCAGAGGCCTCGCCCTGTCACGATGTTTGCGCAGACCACGCCACCAGCCAACGGGCTCCCCTGCCCGACCTGGCCGGACTGTCCACCTGCCAGCGATGCATCCGATCAGGCGGTCATCGTCACCGGCGCAACAGCTCCCAACCCTACCATCACCAACAATCAGGTTCGCGGGGTGGACGAGGGCGATATCGTCAAGCAGATCGGTGACTGGCTTGTTGTCCTCCAGGATGGACGCCTGTTTTCGGTGAACACCGCCGCGCCCCTGGCCCTGGCCGACCGCCAGAACGTCTATACGGACCCGGATACCGGTACATGGTATGACGAGATGCTCGTGGATGGCGACCACATCCTCGTGACTGCATATAACTACAGACAATCTGCGACTGAACTTTCTATATTCAAACTGGACACAACAACAGGCCAGATTTCATCACGCGGCACATTCCTGATTACATCTGATGACTATTATGATTGGGACAATTATGCGACCCGGATTGTTGATGGAAAGCTGATTGTTTATACGCCCTACAATACGGAGGCCTTCCAGATTGGCCGTGGCGGCCCCACAATCCGCCGCTGGCTGAGCCCATCGGAACGTGCACAAGCTTCCCTCGCCCAGCGTGATCGCCTCGAGGCGGAAGATCGTCTCGCTGAGGATGAAGGTGGTCGGCCCATACTTGATGCCCATCGCATCTACCGGCCAGTCTTTCCCACCGCCACGGTGACGATCCACACGATCTCGATCTGTCCCCTGGCTCCGGTACGGCGTGGGGACGATCTGTCCTGCAGAACAACGGGATTTGCAGGACCGGAAGCTGCCGAAATGCTGGTTACGCCCGAGTCGGTGTTTCTGGTGGTGAGCGAGGAACCTGACAGGTACGATCGGGTGGACTGCCGCGGCGATGAGCGCCCCTTGCGGGAAGAGGTCCCGCCAGCTGCTGTCTACCGCGTCCCCCTGTCGGGCCGAGCGCCACCAGATGTCATCGGGATCAATGGCTTGCCGCACAACCAGTTTGGCATGGAGGTTCGCAATGGCCGCTTCTACATGCTGGCGAAATGGATATCGGCTGTTTGCGTGCGTTCCGAACCTGATGACTTCAGTGGGTCTGATTCCCAGGTTGCTCTGTTCTCGGTGCCATTGAACCAGTTTTCAGACCGATGGGCGCCAGTCAGGAGCCGGTTCATTGCTGCAGTTCCGGATACAGGCGCATACCGGACGCGCGTCCGGTTCTCCGGCGAGTGGCTTATCTATACCGCTAACCCCGCATGGTATGGAACCGCGTCCACCGGCGCTGCCCTTCCGCAGCATGCAAGCGTATTGGCCGCGCTACCGCTTCGGAACCCCGCATCCGCGAGGCCGGTTGTCATCACGCACCAGACCTCCAGGCTGGAGCCGGTTGGTGACGGAATCCTGGTGACCGGCCGCAGGTTCTGGGGGGACGAAGTTCTGCACCTCAGCTGGATCCGGCTCGGTTCGGACGCAGTGCTGTCGGCCCGCCTCACGGTTGAGGGTCGGGTCGAAACAGAAGGGCGCAGCCATGCTTTCAACAGTAGTCCGCAGGCCGATGGCAGTACGCTGATGG
>JAIXTH010000246.1 GCA_027484265.1 Alphaproteobacteria bacterium | reverse complement strand
GCCTCGGCATCAGGCTGCCCCGGACCCGAAGGACCTGTCCGCGCCGCAGTCTCGATCCGGGCCGAGACGAAGTTCACGTCCGGGCTCGCAAACCAGCGGGTGGCGGCGGCAAAGCCGATCAGCACCCCGCCCCGCTCGACAAAGCGGCGCAGGTTCGCCACCCCGCCGGCGCCGAAGCCGCGCTGGTACGAGCCCTCGGCATCGGGCAGGATCACCACGTCGAAGCTGGCGAGGTCCGCCGAGCTCATGCGGTCGACGCGCACCGGCGTCACGGCAAAGCCCAGCTTCTGCTCCAGCACATAGCGGGTATTGCCCGCCGAATTGCGGCCCACCGGCCGGTCCCAGGCCAGGGCGATGCGCGGCAGGCGCAGGCGCACCGCCTTCTGCGAGCCAAGGCTGGGGCCAGCGGTCACCCAGCTGCTGTTGTGTCCGGTGGCCACCGCGCCGGTGCCGACCGCCAGTGCCTCGATCCTTGCGGCGAGATTGGGGCTGTTCTCGCCCGCCATCAGAACCAGCGAGCCTTCCGGATAGGTCACGCCTTCCAGCGTGAAGCCCTCTTCCATCGAGCGGACCGCAAGCCCGCCCCGCAGGGCCGCCACGGTGAAGCGCGCCGTGGCCGCCGAGCCGCCGGGCACCACGAACGCCACCCCCGCCTGCGGATTGACCAGGCGCCCGGCCCGGATCAGCTCCGGACCTGCCGCCTCGCCCCGCACCGCCGGATCGGTGTTGCAGCGGGTGACGTCCACATTGAACACCAGCGGCAGCGACCAGGCGGTCACGTCATAGATCTCGTCCTCCAGCCCGCGCGAGCGGCGCTCCTGCTGGCGGGCCACGAAGGCCGGATCCATCTCGACATTGGGCTCGAGCAGGTTGCGGGCGAGCCGGCCTGCGGGCTGGGCTGCCGACACCACATAGGAGCCGGCGCCGAACGTCTGCCCGCAGCCCTGGAAGCTGGCGGTGGCGCGGGTGACGTCCACACCCTGGCGGACAAGCAGCGCCGCCAGCTTGTCGGCGGTGGCCTGGTCGGTCTGGGCCGGGATCACCCAGGCGCGCACCGCCGCGCTGCGCCCTTCCGCGATCGCGCTGCGGCGGAAGTCATAGAAGCCGCGCACGAAGCGCTCGCGGTTGCTGGCGGCGGCCTCGATGGTGGACAGGGCCGCCACGAACTGGTGGCGGATGGTCTCCGGGAAGGTCAGGATCTCGCCCGACGCCCGCCGCGCCAGCATGCCACGGGCCGACCCCTGCTCGTAGGTCATGGAGATGGTGCCGTGCATGGTCGGCCAGCCATCGCCGTAACCGGGATAGAACAGATCGAACGTCTCACGGGTGAAATAGTTGATCCCGAACCGGTCGAACCAGCCCGCCGTGTTGCGCCCGATGATGGTGCGCAGCTCCAGCTGGTTGGCGGTGACATTGGGGTTGATCGGCTCGGCCTCGGGCGGGAAGAAGAACAGCTGCTCGGTGCCCATCTCGTGCACGTCGGCCATCACATGGGGATACCAGTCGAGGATCGCGGCGGTATGGCCGCGGGTCTCGGGCTGGGTCAGGGCGAACCAGTCGCGGTTGAGGTCGAAGGCAAAGTGGTTGGCACGCCCGCCCGGCCACTGCTGGTCGCGCTCGGCGGCCAGCGGGTCGGGATCCGGCTCGAGGCCGCGTGCCGACACCGACGAGGCGATAAAGCGCTCGCGTCCGTCGGGGTTCTGCAGGGGATTGATGATCACCAGCGCGTTCTGGCGGATCGAGGCCAGACGCGGATCGCCGCGCGCCGCCAGCAGGTGATAGGCGGTCAGCATCGCGCTTTCGGTGGGGCTGATCTCGTCGCCGTGCACGGTGTGCGCCAGCCACACCACCGCCGGATGGCGGGCGATGATGGCCTCGGCCTCGCCAGCGCCGGTGCGGCGCGGATCGGCCAGCGCCTGGCTGTCGGCCTTGATGGCATCGAGGCGCGCGATCTGCTCGGGCGAGCCGATCACGGCATAGAACAGCCTGCGTCCCAGCCAGGAGCGGCCATAATCCACCAGTCGCACCCGGTCGGGAGCGTGGGCCGCCAGCGTCTCGAACCAGCGCACCACATCGCCATGGCCGGCGATCCGGCTGCCCAGCGCATAGCCCAGCACCCGTTCGGGCGTCGGCACGGCCGGGTCATAGTCCGCGCCCGGCCAGTACCAGTCGAGGCTGGACCCCGGCAGCGTGTGCACCGCCATCTCGCGCTCGCCGCGCGCCGCGCCGGGCGTCGCTGCCAGCAGGCCGCCCATCAGGGCGAGTGCTGCTGCCGATGCGAGAAAGAAGCTGCGAACCCGACCCGTCATGCTGAACTCCCCACCGGTCGCTCCGGCAACCGCTCCGCCTCCGGTCCTAGCCGAAATCGGCGCCGCAACAAGCCGGAAGCGGTGCCCGCGCGCATCTGTGCCCGAAGCGGTCCGGCCAGCGGCAGCGCCCCCCGCTTTCACGCGGCTGGACGCCGCCGCAGGCGGAGCGTAGCGGAGCGTCAGAGGTCAGGCAGGAGTGCGGACATGGCAGCTGATGTGGTCGACTATCAGATCTATGGCGAAGAGATGCAGTTCGTCGAGATCGAGCTGGATCCGGGCGAGAGCGCGGTCGCAGAGGCCGGCATGATGATGCACAAGCACCCCGCGATCACCATGGACGCGGTATTCGGTGACGGCAGCAACCAGAACCAGTCGATCTGGGGCTCGCTGCTCAGTGCCGGCAAGCGGCTGATCACGGGCGAGAGCCTGTTCACCACGGTGTTCACCCACAAGGGCGCCGGCGGCAAGGCCAAGGTGGCGTTCGCGGCGCCCTATCCCGGCCATATCCTGGCGCTGGACCTGCGGGAGTTCGGCGGCCAGCTGATCTGCCAGAAGGACAGCTTCCTGGCGGCGGCGCGCGGCGTCTCGCTGTCGATCTTCTTCCAGCGCAAGATCCTGACCGGCCTGTTCGGCGGCGAGGGCTTCATCATGCAGCAGCTCGAGGGCGACGGCATGGTGTTCGTGCATGTGGGTGGCTGCGTGATCCGCAAGGACCTGGGGCCGGGCGAGGAAATCCATGTCGACACCGGCTGCGTGGCCGCCTTCACCCGGACAATCAGCTTCGATGTGGTGCAGGCCGGCTCGATCAAGTCGATGATCTTTGCCGGTGAAGGCGTGTTCTTCGCCAGTCTCAAGGGCCCCGGCACGGTGTGGATCCAGTCACTGCCGTTCTCGCGCCTGGCGGGCCGGATGCTGGCATCGCTGCCGCAGACCGGTGGCAGTACGGGCGAGGGTTCGGCGCTGGGCGGCCTCGGCGACATTGTCATGGGCAACAACCGCTAGGGCGGCGGCGATGCGCAGGCTGATGGCCCTTTCGGCGCTGTGTGGCGCGGCCGGTGTGCTGGTGGGTGCCTTCGGCGCCCATGGCCTGGCCTCCCCCGAGGCCAAGGGCTGGGCCGCCACGGCGGGCCAGTATCTGACGGGACATGCCGTGGCCGTGCTGGCCGCAGGCGCGCTGCTGCGCGAGCGGGCGGGTCCCGGCCCGCTCCTGATGCTGGCAGGGGCCGTGGTGTTTGCAGCCGCGCTCGCGGGGCTTGCCCTCGGCCTGCCCCGCTGGCTGGGGGCGGTGGCGCCGGTGGGCGGCGTGACCATGGTGGCAGGCTGGCTGCTGCTGGCCCGCGCACTGTGGATGACCTTGAGGTCCTGAGGGCCGGTCCCCGGTGGCGGTCCTGAGGGGCAGCCTGCGGACGTCTATGCGCCGGGTCCGGGCCGCAGCGGCTGCCAGAACGCATCGGCGAGGGCGGTTTCGGGGGCCAGCTGGCGCGCCACCGCCAGCTGGCGGGCCCGCGCATGATGACGGCCGCCTGCCCCCTGCCCTGCCAGCAGGGCCGCCACCAGTCGCGCCCGCGGCTCGGCCAGAGGCATCAGCCGTGCGGCGCCGCGCAGGCGTGCCGCCGCCTGCCCGGCCAGATCCCGGGTGCCGCCCGCCCCGCCCCTCGCCACAGCAGCGGCCAGGACCAGGGCCGGACCGCCAAACAGCTCCAGCCCCGCCAGCGAGGTGGCGAAATGCTGGTCGCCCTGGACCAGCAACACGGCACGGGAGACAGCCTCGTCGCAGGCGCCCGACTGCCACAGCAGCCGCGCCTCGAGCCCCGCCAGCGCACCCAGCAGCTGGCGGTCGTCGCACACAGGCTGCCCGCTGCGAACCGCACGAATCCGGACCAGGGCCGCCTGCAGCTGCCCGGCCGCAGCTTCGGCCTGCGCCAGCCCGTAGGCAGCCCAGACGGCAAAGCGGGGATTGCCGGTGTCCCGCGCCACATCCCGCAGCCGCCGCAGCCGCAGGCCTGCCTCTTCGCTATGGCCGTGGAAGGCAAGACCGAGGCCTTCCACCGCGTCCAGGAACCCGCCAGCCAACCGGTCGGGATTGCTGCCAAGGCTGGTCCGTGCGCGCTCGACCGCGGCCGTGAGCCGGGGCAGGTCCGCCCGCGCTGCAGCCAGCATCGCCTCGTGCCCGGCGACGAATGCACCCTGCCGCGGCGAGGATACGGCCGAGCGTGCCTGGTTCCACAGCCAGCCGCCGGCACCGGCCAGCCCCAGCGTGTCCAGCATCGCCGCCGCAAACGCCAGCGCGCGCGGATCGGCCCGGCCGTCCGCCCCGCCCCCCGCCGGCGACAGGCTCCGGAGCAGGGCCTCCAGATTGCCACGCAGAACTGCCGCCGGCGAGCCGAGTGCCTGACCGGCTTCGGCCATGACTGCCGCCGCTCCGCGCACGGCTGCCCGGGTTTCGCCCTCCACCCGGCCGGCCCGCCAGAGGGGCAGCTGGCGCAGCAGCTGCCCGGCGCCGCGCGCCGCAGGCTCTGCCTGCCCCGCCGCCCACAGCGCCCGCACCCGGGCCGCACCCAGCTGGATCAGGGCATCATCCCGGGCAGCCGGATCGGCTGCCAGACTGGCCAGCGCCTCGTCCAGCAGCTGCACCGCCAGGTCTGCCGCGCCGACATTGAGGGCACTGCGGGCGGCCCTGGCCATCCAGTCGGCCGCCCGGTTGGCCCCGGCTGGCCCTGCCAGCCGCCAGAGACGGCCCAGGGGCAGCCAGCTGTCGCGGCCTGTCCCGGTGCGCCCGCCTGCCAGCCGCTGTTCGAGACAGGTGGCCAGGATCCCGGCGAGGGCCTGGCGGATCGCATGCGGGATCTGGGCGCTGACAAACTCGCGTACCAGCTGGTGCACCGGCTGATAGCCCTCGGGCAACGCCTCCAGCAGGCGCTGACGCGCCAGGTCGGCAGCCACCTGCCCGGGATCGGTGCTGCCGGCTCCCATGGCGCCCGCCTCCACCCAGGTCAGGGCCACCTGCAGCAGCGGCCCGTCCACCGCCAGCGGGGACAGGCACACCAGCCGCAGCACCAGCCGCTGCAGTCCGTCCAGTCCGGTCATCCGCAGGTCCAGCGCCTCATGGGCCGATACCGGACCTGACAGCCCGTCACCGGTGTCTGCTGCAGCGGCGGCCAAAGCGGTCTGGATCGCCACCAGCGGGTTGCCCTGAGACAGGCGCGCCAGCCGTTCGGTCTCGGGCGGGCTCAGCTGTGCGGTCTGACTGATCAGCGCAGCCGCGCTGGCTGAATCCAGCGGCTCGAGACGATGGCGGAAGACCCCGTCGAGGTCACGCTCCAGTTCGGGCATCGACCCGCCGCGCAGCGTGCCCACTGCCACCAGCTGGCCCACGCGTCCCCCCATCCGCTGCGCCAGCTGCCGCGAATAGCGGTCGGCAAACTGCATGTCGTCCACCAGCGCCAGGACCGGCCCGCGCGAGCCGATGTCGTGGAACAGCGCCTGGAGGGCCGCCTCCAGCCGCCCCCGCCCGGCCAGACGGGCAGCAGCCTCGCCCTCCGGGCTGTCGGACAGGATCCAGTCCGCGAGGGTCGGGTCGTGCCCGCCCTGCCGCAGCACATTGGGTGCCCAGGCCCCGCGGGGCACCAGGGCCGGGTCGGCGGCAGCGGCGGCCAGCAGCTGGCGCAGGAACCGGTAGGGCTGCAGCTGGCCTTCGGGGCTGACATTGGCACGGATGATCCGGTGGCCGCGGCGCGCCAGCCGGACGCCCAGTTCGGTCAGCACCGCGCTCTTGCCGCCACCGGCCGGCCCCTCGATCAACAGCAGGCCGGCACCGTCACGTACCGCCGCCAGCAGCCGCTCCAGATCGGCCTCGCGCCCCAGCAGCGCACCCGGTGTCACCGGCAGGCGCGCCCCGGCCGGCAGGGCCCCGGTGAAGCCATCGGGCATCAGCACCACTTTCCCGTCACGGCTGTTGTCACCCGCCCGCCCTGCCCCCGCCGGGGCGGCCGCCAGCGCCTTGGCGGCTGCATTGATCGCAGGCCCGTGACCGTCGCGCATGGCGCCGCCCGGTGCCCGGAAGACCACTCCCGCATCCAGCGCGATCAGCGGCTCCAGTCCGAACCGGCGCAGCAGCTCAGTGAGGTGGTTGGCAAGACTGACGGCATCGTGGCGGCGGGCCGGGGTATCGGGGCTGAGTTCGAGCCGCACCACCACCCCCTTGTTGTCTCCACCGGTGCGCACGGCCCGGGCACCGGCCGCCTGTGCCACCGCCACGATGGCGTCCAGGGCCCCGACAATCGCTGTCACGGTCTGGGGCCCGGGGTCGAGACGCGGGTCAAGCCGCACCAGCACGACGATGCTCGCGCCCGTCACGGCCTGCATGGCATGGGCCGCGAGGTCTCCTGGCGGGGCGACCGGCACCAGCGCGGGATCGATCCGCGACCAGCCACGCACCGGCGCTGCGCCGAGGGCGCGGTGCAGCTCTGCCGCAGCTGCACCCAGGACCAGCCAGCCCCCGTCACGGCCCAGCGCCCGCGGCACGGGCACCAGCTGCAGCGGCCCGGCTGCCGTCGCGGTGCGGACTGCGAGGCCAGTGGCATCTGCGATCCGGCGGGCCAGCTCCTCGAGCAGGAAGCCGGCAGCAGCTGCAGCGCGCGGATCGTCATGGGCGAAGACGGCTCCGTCCCCCAGCCCGGCCACCCAGCGCCAGCCGTGCGGTCCCAGCTGGCCGGCTGCCAGCCCCGAAGCGGCGAACAGGGCTGCCGCGGCGGTCTCGGCGGCACGGTCCCCCAACCGGGTGACGGCCGACTCCAGCGCGGCGGTGAAGCCCGCCACATCATAGGCTGCCAGGGCTGCACCGGCGGCGGGCGGGTGCGGATGCCTGTCTGCCTGCATGCCCGCCTTCGAGCCCCCTGATTGAACCGCACCTGCAGCCTGCGCCCAACGGTAGCGGCACGCCCCACACGCGTCCAGCGCGTGGACGGACGAGATTTGGCGGGTACTGTGCCTTTCTGGTTCTTGCGCTGCGTGTACCATTGCTGACAGACGCTCGCGCACCACTTCGTGCTCAGCCGCACACCGTCAGCACGCCAGCCGCGACAGGAGCTCCGATGGAAACCGCCTCCGCCACCCCCGCCACCGCGACCCAATCCGCCGGACAGGTACCGCTCAAGGACCTCTACCCCATGGGCGAGATCCCGCCGGCGTTCCATGTCCCCGCGAAGATGCACGCCTGGTGCATCCGCAAGGAGCGTCACGGGCGCCCGCGCACCGCCATGCAGATCGAAGTGGTGGACACCCCGGCCCTCGAGCCCGACGAGGTGCTGCTGCTCGTGATGGCCGCCGGTGTGAACTACAATGGCGTGTGGGCGTGCCTGGGCGAGCCTGTCAGTGTGCTCGACATCCACCGGCAGCCCTATGCCGTGATCGGCTCGGATGCCGCCGGCATCGTCTGGGCGGTCGGCAAGAATGTGAAGCGCTGGAAGCCGGGCGATGAAGTGGTGGTCCACTGCAACCAGGATGATGGCGACGACGAGGAGTGCAACGGCGGCGACCCGATGTTCTCGCCCAGCCAGCGCATCTGGGGCTATGAGACCCCGGATGGCGCCTTCGGCCAGTTCGCCAAGGTGCAGAGCCGCCAGCTGATGCCGCGCCCGCGCCACCTCACCTGGGAAGAGAGCGCCTGCTATACGCTGACGCTGGCCACCGCCTACCGGATGCTGT
>JAIXTH010000260.1 GCA_027484265.1 Alphaproteobacteria bacterium | reverse complement strand
TCTTGCCCCCCGTCTGAAACCCTTTTCTCCGGTGGCGCCCGTCGCTGACGGCGGGGATGCAGGTGGGCTGGCCGGTCTCAAGGATGGCGAAGCCACCGCTTGCGGCGCGCAGCGTCCTTGAAACCGGCTGGCCCGGCTGCGATTCACGCTGGCAGCGGCGGGTGCACCGGGGAAAAGGGCGGGCGGAGGACCTCTCACCCTTCACCGCTAACCGCCGGACAAACCACTGGAGCGCAGCTGCTCGCAGCTGCCCAGTATTGCGGAGCGGCGCTCCAGCGGGTCGCAAATCCGGCGGGGCGGCGATGCCCTGCGTCCCGCGGCGGGCAACAACGCAGTGATGCTCACCCTTCAGGCATCAGGGACGAGTGCAGCAGCTGGATCTGCCAGCCGGCCGCAGTCTTTTCCCAGACGATGGTATAGCGGGCCTGGACTTCGCTGGTGGTGCCGTTGCGGGTCAGCTGGAAGGTCCAGGTGCCGCCTTCGATGGCGGTGCCGGGGTCGAGCACGGTGATCGTGCGACTGTCCACGCGCGGGCGCGGCGACAGCTGCAGGAAGTCGACGAAATAGGCGCGGATGCGTTCCGGCGTGGTGCGCACCTCATTGGAGACGGTGGGGGCAAGAATGGCGTTCGGGGCGAACAGGGCGGTGACCCGGTCCGGGTCCCCGGTTGCCAGGGCAGCGGCAAAGCGGGCGGTATTGCCCGCCACCTCCCGCTCCAGTGCGGTCTGGGCCGGCGCTGCGATCACGCCCTGGCGGGCGCTGGCGAGGGCAGGGGGCAGCAGCACGGCCGCGGCGGTCAGGGTCGAGGCTGCTGCTGCAATGGCAAGCGTAAGGGTCCGCATCGAGAGGTCTCCTGGTTTCCGGCCCCCGTCCAGCTTCGGCAGGGCCCGGTAGGCCTATGCCGCCGTCGTCACTTAATGAGAAACAAGAAGGCTGAATAATCCAATCAAGCGAGACTAATTAATCGATAACATCAATAAAAAAGACAAAGCAAATTTGTTTCCCTGGCGTCCTGCAGCGCGGCATGGGCCGCCGCCAGCAGCGGGGTGTCAATCCATGCCCCCGCCAGCCTGCTGGGGAGCGTAGCATGGACACCGCACTGTTGATCGAGAATCTGGTTTCGCCGCTGACGCTGGCCTTCCTGCTGGGGATGGTGGCGACCCTGATCAAGTCCGACCTCGAGATCCCCGAGCCAGTGATCCGGATCTTCGCGATCTTTCTTCTGTTCTCCATCGGCCTGCAGGGTGGGCGCGAACTGGCGCAGGCCGACCTGTCCAATCTGGCGGCAGGCCTGGGGGTGACGGGCTTCCTGGTGTTCGCGCTGCCACTCAGCGCGTTCCTGATCGCGCGCTACATCCTCAAGTTCGATATCCGCAATGCCGCCGGGGTGGCGGCGCTCTACGGGTCGGTGTCGTCCGTGACCTTCGTGGTCTCGCGCTCCTATGCCGACGGGCAGGGCACGCCGATGGAGGGCTATGTGACCGGGCTGGTGGCCCTGATGGAACTGGCGATCCTGGTGGCGCTGTTCTACGGGCGGCTGTGGCTCAGCAAGGTAGAAGGGGCGGCCGGCGGTTCGCTGGGTGCGATCCTGATGGAGACGCTGCGCGGGCGGGGCCTCGTGCTGCTGGGCGGCGGCCTGTTCATCGGCGCGGTGATCGGCGAGCGCAATTTCGAGCGGGTGGAGCCGTTCTTCGTGGATCTGTTCCGGGGCGTGCTGGTGCTGTTCCTGCTGGAGATGGGCATGACAGCCGCGCGCCAGCTGGGCGCCTTTGCCAAGGTGGGGGCGAAGATGGTGGTGTTCGCCCTGGCGGTGCCGCTGCTGCACGGTGTCGTGGCCAGCGGTGTGGCGACCCTCGCAGGCCTGCCGATCGGCAGCGCCTTCGTGCTGGGGGCGGTGGCGGCCTCGGCTTCCTATATCGATGCGCCGGCCGCCGTGCGCGCCACCTTCCCGGAGGCGAACCCCGGCATCTATCTCACCAGCTCGCTGGGCATCACCTTCCCCTTCATGCTGCTGGCGGGCGTGCCCCTGCTCTATGAAGTGGCCCGGCTGTGGCAGCAGGTTCTGGGGTGAAGGGGACAGGCGCTGGACCGCGCGGCTCCTGCCGCGCCTATGGTTCGGGGGCGATGCGCGGCAGGAGCCGCGCGGTCCAGTCCCACGTGTGCTCCGCAGGGGCGCGCTGCAAGGATCCGGCCTCCACGCGACCACTGACGCGCAGCTGCCAGCAGCTGCGCGCCAGCCGGCCTGGCCTCAGTGCGGCTCCTCACCGCCCGAAACGTTCATGCTCTCGCCGGTGATGTAGACTGCATCGTCCGAGCACAGGAACGCCACCGCAGCTGCCGTGTCTTCCGGCAGGCCGGGGTGGCCCAGCGGGATGCGGGCGGCCATGGCCTTGAGATAGTCCTCAACCGAGGCAGCCCCCACCACTTTCGAGAAATACTCGTTCTGCCAGGCGCCGAGGCCCGTGGTGACATGGTTGGGGCAGACGTTGTTGACGGTGATCCGGTGCGCCCCCAGCTCCACCGCTGCCGAGCGGGCCAGGCCCACCAGACCGTGCTTGGACGAGGTATAGGCCTGGGCATGGGGAAAGCCGCTCTTGGCAGCCTGGCTGGCGATATTGATGATCCGACCGCCGCGTCCCTGCGCGATCATCCGCCGGGCCGCACTCTGGATCCCGAAGAAGCAGCCCTTGAGGTTCACATCCAGCACCGCATCCCAATCAGCCTCGCTCACCTCCAGCAGCGGCTTCATGATGTAGCCGATCCCGGCATTGTTCACCCAGATGTCGAGGCTGCCGAACGTATCGACGGCATGCTGGGCCAGGGCATCCACTTCGGCGGGCACCCGCACGTCGCAGTCGCAGGTCGAGACCCCCACGCCCATGGCCGCGATCCCGGCGGCGATCTCCTCCATCTCGGTCAGCTGGCCGATGTGCTCGGCGCCCGTGGCCGCGTCGCGGGGGCGGCCGATGTCGGACAGCACGATGTTGGCGCCCTCGCTGGCGAGCCGCCGCACGATCGCCTCGCCCAGGCCCTTGCGCCGTCCGGAGCCCGTGACCACTGCCGTCTTGCCTGCAAACCGACCTGACATCCTCTGTCTCCCCTGAAAGGCTCCCGATAAGGTGACCTGCGACACAATTGCGTTTGGCGCCGGGATGGTCAAAGGATATATCATTCCCGCCCGACGCCAGAATGCAGGAACCCGTCCGATGGCTTATGACGCCGAAACCGATGCCAGGTCAGCCCCCGCAGCGCGTCCCTATGACGGCCCGCCGGACTATCGCGTGGTGGGCCGCCACGGCATGTATCCCGACACCAGCCACGACGAGATCGCGCGGTTCAACTTCCTCGCCCACATGAACCGGCATCTGGCCACCAAGGTGATGCCGGGGGTCAAGGAGGCGTTCGACGCAAGGGTCGAGCCCGGTTTCCGCCGCAAGGAAGGCCGCGACTTCAAGGACCGACACGAGGTGCGCAAGGCGCTGGCCCGCGATCCGATGTTCCAGTGGTGGAGCCTTTTGCGCCGCGCCACGATGGAAAGCCGCCAGCAGGCCGGCCGCTGGGTCACCCTGCGCCAGGCCGAGGCCCTCAATGCCCGTGCCGCCGCCCTCACCGAAGGCGATCCGCGCCTGAAGCTCGATCCGGCCGTGAAGCTGCCCCGCTATGTCGAGGCGATCGACCACCACTGCATGCCGGGCAGCTATCACACCGAAGTGGTGCCGGGCGATGTGACCGGCGCCTGCAACTATGACGCCGGCATCTTTGCCACCACGGGCGGGATGCTCGGTCGCTACAATGACGGTGGCGGCAAGGCGATCGCTGCCTGGGTGCGCCGGAACCTGCCGGATCTCAAGCCGCGCCGGATCCTCGATCTGGGTGCGGGGCTTGGCCACAATGTGCTGCCGATCGCCGAGGCCTTCCCCGATGCCGAAGTGGTGGCGGTGGACGTGGGCGCGCCGATGCTGCGCTATGGACTCGCCCGCGCCAAATCCATGGGGATCGAGAATGTCACCTTCGTGCAGGGCGACGTGTCAAACCTCGCGGACTTCGAGGACGCCAGCTTCGATCTGATCCACTCGTGCATGTTCCTGCACGAGACCTCCTATGTCTCGATGCCCAGGATCTTCGCCGAGACCAACCGGCTGCTGGCGCCCGGCGGCATGGTGCTGCATGTCGAGCAGCCGCAGTATGATCCGGCCATGCCGCTGTTCGAACAGGCGATGCGCGACTGGGACGCGTTCTATAACAACGAGCCGTTCTGGACCAAGATGCACGAGCTGAACCTGGACGAGGCCATGGTGGCCGCCGGTTTCGAGCGCGACCGGCTGGTGCATGGCGGTGTCGCCGCCATCGTCGATCCGGAAGTCTTCCCCGAAGCCGCCAAGGATACCGGCCAGGAAGACTATGGCAGGAAGGCCGCGTGGCATGTGGTGGGGGCGGTGAAGGCCGGATAAGGCTTGCGCTGTACGAAGGCGCAATCAGCCGGGCAGGTTGGACCACTCATCCATCGCAGCCAGTACGCGCACTGTCGGGTAAGCCTTGATGTCCTCTTCCGATGCGCCGCTTTTCAGCTCGCGTTCCCAGTACCATTCTTGGAACGCCGCATATCGCACCTGGATTCCTGCTGCGCCGCGACGCTCAGCACCAGCATGCCGATGAAGCCAGTCTGTGACAATCTGGACGGCCTTGATATGGTTGGACCCGTGCGTCTGGATGTCCCAGCCGGAGATATCGGACAGGGCCTTCTGGTAGTCGTACCGATTGACCTCCAGAACGAGAATGCTCTTTGTGCGCAGCTGTTTCGAGCCGAACCGGGCACAGCCGTGATCAATACCAAGCTCAAACGGCATGTTCATCCGGGCAAATTCTCGAGACCGTGACGAACGACACCGGCTCAAATCGTGGATGCCGTAACGCGATCCTTTGATCAAAGCTGCTATCCGATCCAATCGTGGAATGGCGTTATCGGCGTTTTCAGGGGCAAGCCGGGGATAAAATCCCAAGTCGTAGATGCAGAACGCTATTGCCTGTAGTATCGGAGCGTAGTCATCATCAAACGGACAATTCAGGAAGACGGAGCGCTCGAATGGGGGCATGCTCAGCCCTTGGGTGGGAAGGGGTCGCCCCCATACGAGTGCTTCTCGCGTATCCTGCCATCCTTGCCATGGATGTAGAGTTCGAGACGTTGCTTGCGGGCGAGCTCTCGCCCTGCTGTAACTGCTTCCTCTTGCGTTTTGTGAAGACTGGTGGCGCGTGAGGCCCCCGACTTTCGGACGCCCCATCCGCTTTCGCGCGGTGCCACGTGTAGACTGCTTGATTTAGCCATCGACCAGCTCCAAATCATTTCGAGCAGTTACCATTGGCTGTGGGTTGTGACAACAAATCCTGAATTGTGTCTTGCGGTCGCAGCCCGTAGCCCCCTTCCCCCTCGCATCGCAGCAGCCAGAGGGTCCGGGCACTGGAACTGGCGGAGGCACCCCGCTTGGGGACGCGGGTCGCTCCGGCAGCAGCAGCCTGCGCCACCCTGTTCTGGCGCACCGACAGGCCGAAGACATCGCGCGGCGCAGCCCAAGCGATCACAGCGCGGTGCAACAGCGCCGGTCCGGCCGGAACACGGGCACGCTTCAGGCTCATGGCCGTGAGACTGGAGCATGGCCGCTGCTGTGATGATCCGGCCTGGCTGTCCTGCCTGCGGGCCAGCGGGGCGGGGATTGATGGGTGCTCTATCCGGCTGTCGGCGAACCCGGCTTTCACTATCCCGATGCACCCGGTCCTCCAATCCTTCCCCATAACACCTTGGCCAGACTGGCTGCCAGGGGCGCAGGGGTATTGGCCCTATGTCTGAGGCCGCTGGCGCGACCGCGTGGCCGGGCTGCCAGGCTGTGCGCGCCGTCATCATCCGCACGCGCAAAGGCCGCCGGGACGTGCCCGGCGGCCTTGCTGGTTTCAGGAGCCCCCCGGCCCCCTTGGGATCGGTTCTGCCCGTTGGCCGGGCAGCAGGATCAGAAGACGCCCTGGCCCACGCCGCCGTCGATGAACATCGAGGAGCGGAAGCTGGTGGCGGCCTGCACCTGGCGCTGGGTCGAGACCTGCTCGGTGCGGGTGATGGTCACATAGCGGACGCCGGGGCCGAAGCGGCGCAGCAGCGACCGCTCATTGCACTCGGCGCGGGCTGCCTGGGCCACGCAGGCGATCTGGCCGCCGCGATAGCCGAGGGCCTGGCCCTTGGCGCAGGAGAGGTTGGTGCCGCCGTCGAACACGGCCTGGCCGTTCACGACACGGCCCACGGTCACTTCCATGCGGGTGCCGGCCATGCAGCGGAACATCTCGCCGTCGAAGGTCGGCGCAATCTGCTCCTCGCCATCGGTGCGCGAAGCCGGGTGCGGCATGCCACGGTCGTCGATGCAGACCGCGCGGATGGCGACAGTCTCGGTCACCGAGCGCTGCTCCATCACGGTTTCCATCACCGCTTCCTGGCCACCGATGGCCATTCCTTCGATGATGCCGGGGCTGACAGGCGCCGGACCCATGAACGAGCCGCCGCCGCCGCCGATATAGACGGCACCGCTGGCACCGCCGCCGCCGCCGCCGAACACGTTGACGGACGAGTTGAAGGTCGAGCCGCCGACATTGACGTTCACGCCGCCAATCTGCGGACCGCCTGTGATCACCGAAACATTCGGTGCCGGGACAAACACGCCGGGGACACCCACCGGGTGGCTGGTGATCGGGCCGCAGCACCCTGCGCTGCCACCGGTGACCACCGGAACATTGGTGACGCCGCCACCGCCGCCATTGCCGCAGCAACCGCCGGCTTGGGCCGTGCCACCAGAAAGAGCGGTCAGCGCTGCCGCCGCGACGATGTACCGAATTGAAACGCTCATGGCTGGGCTCCCCAGAAGATGCACCCCGTTCCCGCAAAACCGGTGCCAGTTTTCCCGCATCCGGTGTGGCACACTGGCCCGGGTCTCCCCATCGGCGTGGCACGTTGTGTGCCGGTGTAGCCTGCAAACGGAAAAATTCCGTGAGTGGAGAGTTACCAAATGCATTATGCGGCGCTTCACCCTGAATCCCGTGCACTGCTGAGTTCCTGGGAGGCCCTGAATGGTTTCTCGACCGGAACAGACGCGGCGGCTGAAACACCGGCACCGGTGCACACAGACGCCACCGGCATGGTCGAGCGTCTCTTTCTGGCGCAGCGGGTGGGCGAGGGGGTGTTCACATTCAAGACAGTGGGGTCGGCGCTGAAACAGTGGACTGGCCGTGACCTGCGTGACCACGAGCTGGGCACGCTGGTGCAGGGGGCCGACCGGATGCTGTTGCGGGCCTTGCTCGAGGCGGCCGTCGCCGCGCCCGGCCCTGCACTGGCGCGGGTCAGTGCCTTTGGTGCCGCCCCGGGTCAGCGCCAGGAAATCGAACTGGTGTTCCTGCCGCTGATCGAGAAAGGCCATGCCGACCGGGTGCTGGGCCTGTTCCAGCCGCTGGGGATGCCGCCCCGGGTCTCGCGCCCGGTGCTGCGCTTTGCCCTAACGGCCCTTCTGCCGCCAGCTCCAACGGCGCCCGAGCGTCCGACCCTGAAACTGGTGGCCAACAACGACCGGGGCTGAGATCGCGGTGCAGGGACATGCCAGCTGGCATGCGTCCGTCGCCTGCTATGCCCCCTGACGTCACCATCAGCCCTTGAGCACCGG
>JAIXTH010000258.1 GCA_027484265.1 Alphaproteobacteria bacterium | reverse complement strand
TTTTCGAAGTCGAGAAAGGTCGGGCGGTCGGCCATGGCGGCTGGGTTAGGCTCCGCAGGCGGCGAGGGCAAGCGGGTGGATGCAGGCGCCCGTCCTGCCGGCAGGGGATGGCAAGGCTGTGCGCGCGGCACTGCGACCGGCCTCACTCGTCATTGATCTGTAGCTCCAGGCCGCGTGGCATGGTGCCCGTGAAGCGAGTCACGGCACAGCCAAATCCGGGTGTAAGCTGGGCCTGGGCCTTCGACAGGCCATAGAGGTCTGCCACGACCCGCTCGTTGAAATACACCAGCTGGGCCTGCTCGATCTGCGGCCCGATTTCCGCCCGGCACTCGTCTTCCTGACGCCCCTGCACATACAGGCACGAGCACATGCGCTGGGCGATGTAGCCGGTTGCCACTTCGGCATAGCGGATGGCCTGCCAGCCGATCACTGCGCCGACGACAGCCACGGCAATGCAGATCCACATCACCACTGAGGAGAAGGATGGTTTGCGCACGCGCATGGTTCCTTGGTAGTGGTACAAGCCTGACGACAAACGCACTCGGGATCAAGCGCCATGCGCCGCACACTTGCTGCCGGACTAGCCACTGCTGCACTGACCGCCGTGCTGGCGGCTGCCCTTGGTACAGCCAGCCTCGCTTCGCCCCCCGCCGGGCGCCAGACACCGGCGGCATCCCCCGCGGCGGCTGCGCCTGCGCAGTCTCCAGCGCCGTTGCAGGTGGGACCGATTGCCGAGGACCTGGTCCCGCTGCCATCCCAGCCTGCCGGTGTGGCATGGCCGACGCAGGAGTGGCCTCGCGGCGAGCTCCCCGCGGATGCGCGCGCGGCCGTCGAGGCCGAAGTGGCCCGGGTCTCGGGTCTGGCCGAGGGGCCGCTGGGCGAGACCCGCACGGTGCTGATCGTGCAGGGTGGGCGGCTGGTGTACGAGCATTATGGTGCCGGCTTCGATGCCCTTGACCGCCAGGTATCCTGGTCCATGGCCAAGAGCGTGACCGCTGCCCTGGCCGGCATTGCCGTAGGCGATGGGGCGCTCACCCTCGACAGTCCGGTAGCTCCGCCTGTCTGGCGCGACAGTGATCCGCGTCGCGCCATCACCCTGCGCCAGGCCCTGCACATGGCCGACGGGCTGGCCTGGAACGAAATCGACTATGGCGACGTGCTGCAGAACGATGCCGCCAAGATGCTGTTTGGCGAGGGGCGCGAGGACATCGTGGCCTATGTGGCCCGCAAGCGTGGCCGCCATGAGCCTGGAAAGGTCTGGAACTATTCCAGCGGCACGACCAACCTGATCTCGGCCGCGGTTTCACGTGCACTGGGCCCGCGGGCTCTTGGCGATCCCACCGGGCGCGAGCGGTACTTGAATTTCCTCACAGACCGCCTGCTCCGCCCGATCGGCATGACCCGCACCTCGCCGGAATTCGATGCGGCCGGCAATCTGTATGCGTCCAGCCTGATCTACGCCACGGCACAGGACTGGGCCCGGTTCGGCTATCTGCATTTGCGTGATGGGGTGTGGGACGGCCAGCGGATCCTGCCGGCGGGCTGGGTCGACTTCGTGAGGACCCCGGCCACGGCCGAGGGCGCCCTGGAGTATGGCGGTCACTGGTGGCTGAGCCCGGCCAACCAGGAGGGCACGCTTCCGGACGGGCCCTACGACACGTTCGAGGCCCGTGGCTATCAGGGCCAGCGTATCCTGGTGATCCCGTCCAAGGATGCCGTCATCGTCCGCCTCGGCCTGATGCGTGACGAGGGCGCGGGCGGTGCCGAGCTTTCCCGCAGCCTGCAGACCATCGTCAGCGCCTTGCCGGACCCTTCCTGATCCAGAAAAGGGGCGAGCAACACTGTCGCACGGTTGACCGCAGCGGAGGCATGCAGTTTGGAACCGGCATCTAGTCGGCTGCCGGGCACTGCCCGCGCCGTGTCCGCAGACGGAGTTCCATGAACACCCAGACCCGCCACTCCAGCGTCCTGACCGTGCGCTGCCCCGACCGCATTGGCATTGTTTCAGCCGTTGCGACGTTCTTGTCGCAGCGTGGACTGTCGATCGAAGAGTCCGACCAGTTCCATGATCGTGGCGATGGCGCCTTCTACATGCGGGTGGCTTTTGCGGGTCCGCTGTCCGCCGATGCGATCCGGGCCGATTTCGCAGCCCTCGGCGAGCCATTCGCCATGGACTGGACCTTGCAGACCCTGGGGGTCAAGCCGAAGATCGTGGTGGCTGTCTCGCGCCATGGGCACTGTCTGTCCGACCTGCTCCATCGCTGGAAGACCGGCTGGCTTGGGGCCGAGATTGCGGCCGTGGTGTCGAACCACGAGGACTGGCGGGCCACCTGCGAATGGCATGGGCTGCCGTATCACCGGCTTGAAGTCGCCCCGGACAAGGCAGCTGGCGAGGCGCGGATCCTGGAGGTTCTCTCCAGCACTGGCTCCGAGCTGCTGGTACTGGCCCGCTACATGCAGGTGCTTTCGCCGGAATTGGTGGCGCAGCTGACCAACCGCTGCATCAACATCCACCACTCGTTCTTGCCCAGCTTCAAGGGTGCCCGGCCCTACCATCAGGCACATGCGCGCGGTGTGAAGATCATCGGCGCCACCGCTCACTATGTGACCCAGGATCTCGACGAGGGGCCGATCATCGAGCAGGCGGTCGAGCGGGTCTCGCACCGCGACCATCCTGAAGCTCTCGTGGAAATCGGCCGCGATCTGGAATGCACCGTGCTGGCACGGGCCGTGCGCTGGCATGCCGAGCGCAGGGTCTTGCTGGCCGGACAGCGCACCGTGGTATTCCGTTGAGGTTCTGTGGGGCGGGGCGGCACCACGCTCGGATTCATCTGCCTTTTGGCGCACGTATCTAGCGACATTCCGTGCAATGACGGCTAAGGGCACGGGCAAAGCGGGTACATCCGTCTGATCCGAGCGACCGTGGCTCTTTCAGGGACTTGCCGCCTTTCTTGGGCCTGATGGGCCGAATCGTGTCGCCCGTGTCGGGTGCACGGTCTGGAATGGAGCGACAGCGACGGCATGTGCGGAATCTGGGCCAGCATCGGCTTGCCGGCTGACGGTCATGCTGACCGGGCCGGACTGGCGGCTGCCGCGCACCGCGGGCCTGATGGCGAAGCGCTCCTGCTGATCGAGACTCCTGCCGGGCGGCTCGCGCTGGGGCACCGGCGGCTGTCGATCTATGACCTGGCAGTCCGCGCCGCCCAGCCCATGCGGATCGGGCCTCTGACCGGGCTATTCAATGGCTCGCTGTACGACTTTGCGGCAGTGCGGGCCGAGCTGGAGGCGACAGGGGTGGCCTTCGCCACCACCGGCGACTGTGAAGTGTTGTTGCAGGCCTGGCTGCGCTGGGGTGCGCAGGCGATGGCACGCTTCGACGGGATGTTCGCAGCCCTGATCCATGACGCCCGTGACCACAGCCTGCATCTGGTGCGCGACCGGTTTGGCGAGAAGCCGCTGCATGTCCTCGAGCTCCCGGGTGGCAGGCTGGCGGTGGCTTCGGAGATCCGCCAGTTCGGGGCGGCCGGTCTGCTGGATCAGGCGCGGATCGACGCGGATATCCTGTCTCGGTTCCTGGCGCTGGGTACCGCAGAAAGCCGGGCCGCCACATTCATTCGCGGCGTGCGCCGCATCCTGCCGGGCA
>JAIXTH010000031.1 GCA_027484265.1 Alphaproteobacteria bacterium | reverse complement strand
CCAGGCCCAGGCCCCGTGCCAGCAAGGCGGCATCCTCCAGACCCCAGCTGCGCAAGCGGATGCGGTCCGGGGCGGCGGCATCGGCGGGCGGGGAGGCGAGGTAGGGCCGTACCTCGACCCCATATTGCGCTTCCAGATGCACCAGGGCGCGGGCGGTCAGGGCTGCATGGGGATCGTCTGCCTGGTGGAAATAATGCACCACCGGCCGTGTCCCGCCGATCCGGCGACGGGCTGCTGCCAGCGTGCGCTGCACCTGGCGCAGCTGCGGGCTGGTGATCACGCGCGGGATCAGGGTCTTGAGGCTCATGGTGCGACCTCGGCTGCGGGCTGCGGACGCAGCACGCCGTGCTGCAGGATCGCGATCAGCGCATCTGCATAGGCATCCGCCACCGTCGGATCGGTCAGCTCGATCCCGGCCAGCGCCCGTGAATTGGCGGCCTGTGCGAAGGGATTGATCGCGGCATTGGTGGCGACCATGAAGATGAAGTGCTCGGGGATTGCCACTGCCTGCCCGGCCGCCGCCAGCTGGCGGTAGGGTTCCAGCGCGAAGGCATGGAGGGGGCGCAGATGCCGCTCCACCAGCGCCGCATAGCGTGGCCCGCCCGCCAGGCCTGCCTGCATCACGAAGCCGGCCAGCGAGGGCACCCGCGCCGCCGTCCGCACGCTGGCCCGCACCTGCGCCGCCATGCGCTGCACCGGGTCGTCCGGATCGATCCCGTCCAGGGCCGTCGCCATGGCGGTGCGCATCCGGGCGAACAGATGCTCGGCCGCCGCATCCCACAGTGCCTCCTTGGCCCCGAACAGGTGGCGGATCATGGCGTGGGACAGGCCGACGGCCTCTGCAATGTCGCGCAGGGAGGCACCGGCAAAGCCGTGGCGGGCAAACTGGGCGGCGGCGGCGTCGAGGATCAGCGACCGCTGCTGCTCGGGTGCGGCGGCAGCACTGGGGCGTCCCGGCCCGCGGGGCAGGGCGCTCCGCAGCGGTTTGGCGGGCTGGTGGGCGAGGCCGGTCCGGCCAGGCCGGGGGGCAGCGTCGGGCATGGCGCGGATTTCCTGTGGACAGCGGCTGCTGATTAATTTTACAAGCGTATAATAATGCGCGATGCTGCGCACAAGAACCAAGGCAGCGCCTCCAGAGCGCTGCCCGCAGACAGGATGCGGACCGGGCATCCGGGGGGAGGAGAGGCGATGGCGTCCACGGGCAAGGGGCTGCGGGGCCTGGCGATTGCCGGTGCCCTGATCGTGGGGGTCGGGGTGGCGGGCTATGCCGCCTTCGACCGCTGGTTCATCTATCTGCCGGGCCTGATCCAGGACCTGCGCGACCCGATCGGGCCGCCCCGGTCGGTGGCCTGGCAGCAGGGACCTGCCGAGGCGCCCGCTGCCGGGGCGGAGCGTCCGCCCAATATCGTGCTGATCGTGGCTGATGATCTGGGCTGGAACGACATCACGCTGCATGGCGGGGTGGCTGGCGGCACGGTGCCCACGCCCAATATCGACCGGCTGGCGAATGAAGGCGTGCGCCTCACCAATGCCTATGCCGCCAGTGGCACCTGTGCGCCCTCGCGCGCGGCCTTGATGACGGGCCGCTATCCCACCCGCTTCGGCTTCGAGTTCACGCCGCTGCCGGGCGGCATGACCCGGGTGATCGAATATACCGAGCGCGGCCAGACCGAGCGGCGCCCGTTCATCCTGAATGATGTGGGGCCACTGCCGGACTTCCAGGACATGGCGGTGCCAACTGGCGAAGTGACGGTGGCCGAGATGCTGAAGGGCCGGGGCTATCACACGGTCCATCTGGGCAAGTGGCATCTGGGCGGCGCGGCCGGTTCCAGTCCGCAGGCACAGGGCTTCGACGAGAGCCTGGACCTCGCCGGTCTGCTCTATGCCCCTGCCGGATCGGACGGCGTGGTGGAGGCGCGGCAGGACTTCGACCCGCTGGACCAGGTCTATTGGGCGATCGGGCGTGCCGCGGTGACGTTCAACGGGTCCGAGCGGTTCGCGCCCGACGGCTATCTCACCGACTATTTCAGCCGCGAGGCGGTGAAGGTGATCGAGGCCAACCGCAACCGGCCGTTCTTCCTCTATCTGGCCCAGTGGGCGCCGCACTCGCCGCTGCAGGCGAGCCAGGCCGACTATGACGCGCTGGCGCATATCAAGCACCACCCCACACGGGTCTATGCCGCCATGATCCGGGCGCTGGACCGGGGCGTCGGCCAGGTGCTGGATACGCTGGAGGAACAGGGCCTGTCCGAGAATACGGTGGTGATCTTCACCTCCGACAATGGCGGCGCGCATTACATCGGGTTGCCGGAGATCAACAAGCCTTGGCGCGGCTGGAAGGCGACCTTCTTCGGCGGCGGCATCCGGGTGCCGACCTTCGTGCGCTGGCCCGGAACGATCGCCCCCGGCAGCACCATGGCCGGCCTGAGCCAGCACATCGACATCGCCCCCACCATCGCCGCCATTGCCGGAGCTGACCTGCCAGGTGACCGCCCGATCGACGGGCGCGATCTCACCAGCTTCCTCACCGGCACCGCTGGCGGCGACCCGCACGAGACGCTGTTCTGGCGCTCGGGTCATTATGAGGCGGTGATCCATCAGGGCTGGAAGCTGCAGCGCACCGCGCGTCCGGCCCGCACCTGGCTGTTCAACCTGACCGCCGATCCCGAGGAACGAACCAATCTGGCCGTGAGCGAACCAGCGAAGGTGCAGGAGCTGAGCGCGCTGCTAGCCGCCCATGCCGCCACCCAGGCGCAGCCATTGTGGCCCTCGGCAGCGGAGATGCCGGTCAGTATCGACAAGCCGTCGGGCGTCCCCGAAAGCGCGGAGGACGAGTATGTCTACTGGCCGAACTGACCGGGCGGGCCTCGCGGTCCTGCTGGCCTGCGCGCTGGTATGGCCAGCTGTCGCCTCTCCGACGCCTGCCGCTGCTCCGGCCGCCGCTCCGGCTGCTGCTCCCTCAGCAGCACCGGCCGCCAGGCCACCCAATGTGCTGGTGGTGGTGCTGGACGATATCGGCTTCACCGACCTTGGCGCCTATGGCAGCGAGATCCGCACGCCGGTGATCGATGCGCTGGCGCGGCGCGGCACCCGCTTTGCCCAGTTCCGGGTCGCGCCCACCTGCGTGCCCACCCGCGCCATGCTGATGACCGGCGTCGACAGCCACCGCACCGGCCTGCCCACCCTCGAGCATCTGATGATCCCCGCCTATCGCGGCCAGCCGGGCCATGAGGGCAGCCTCAACCGCTCGGTCGCGACCCTGGCCGAGCATCTGCGTCCGGCGGGCTATCAGTCCTTCATTGCCGGCAAGTGGCATCTGGGCCGCACCGCCGACAGCCTGCCGGTGCACCGTGGCTTCGACCGCAGCTTCATCCTGGATTCCTCCGGCGCCGATAACTGGGAGCACCGGCCCTATCTGCCGCACTACCGCCGGGCGGAGTGGTGGCAGGACGGGGCGCCGGTGGAGACCCTGCCCGACGACTTCTATTCCCCGGCCTTCCTGTCGGACACGCTGGCGGATTACATCAAGGGCGGCGATCCGCAGCGGCCGTTCTTCGCGGTGCTGGCGTTCCAGGCCAACCACATCCCGGTGCAGGCACCGCGCAGCTATGTGGACCGGTACGAGGGGGTCTATGACGCCGGCTGGGAGGCGCTGCGCCGCCAGCGGCATCAGGCAGCGATTGCCACCGGTCTGGTGCCAGCCGATGCGCCGCTCGGCCCGATGCACCCGGCGCTGCGGTCCTGGGACAGCCTGAGCCCGGCCGAGCGGGCCCTCAGCATCGAGAGCCGCAAGGTGGCGGCGGGCATGCTGGAGGCCGCCGACCATTATCTCGGCAGCCTGCTGGCGCAGCTGGAGGCCAGTGGCCAGCTGGCCAACACGCTGGTGATCGTGCTGTCGGATAACGGCCCTGAATACAACGAGCCCTTCCAGCAGCCTGGCTTCAACCAGTGGCTCTGGAGCCAGGGCTACAGCCGCGACATCGCGCGTCTGGGCGAGCGGGGCACCTATGCGGCGATCGGTCCGGAATGGGCGTCGGCCTCGGCCTCGCCGCTGGCGCTGTTCAAGTTCCACGCCGCAGACGGCGGGATGCGGGTGCCGCTGATCGTGGCAGGGCCCGGCGTGGAGGCCGGGGCACTGGACCAGTCCCTGACCTACGTCACCGACATTGTCCCCACGGTGCTGGACGCCGCCGATGTGGAGCCCCTGCCGGGTGTGCTGCCGCTGGCTGGCCGCTCGCTGCTGCCGGTGCTGAGCGGGGCGGCAGAGACCGTGCGCGGCCCGGACGATGTGATCGGCATGGAGATGTCAGGGCAGGCGGCGCTGCTGCGCGGCTCCTACAAGCTGGTGCGCAGCCTGCGGCCCTATGGCGACGGGGTGTGGCGCCTCTATGACATCGTGGCCGATCCCGGCGAGACCCGCGACCTGTCGGAGCAGCAGCCGGCCCTCAAGGCCGAACTGATGGCGGCCTATGAGGCCTATGCTGCGCGTGAGGGCGTGATCCCGGTGCCGGATGACTTCGATGCAGGGCGCGAGATCAGCCAGCGGGGTCTGCAGGCCGCCCTGCGCACCTACGCGCCCTGGCTGGCGGGGCTGCTGGCGGGGCTGGTGGTTCTCGGCGCGGTGGGCCTGCGTCTGATGCGCCGGCGCCGCCCGGCATGAGGGCAGGGGCCGCTCTCGGGCTGCTGGCGCTGGGCCTGGCAGCCGGTTGCGGCGGGCAGAAGCCGCCGGTGCAGGCGGTTGCCTGCCTGCCGGTCGAGGTGCCGTCGCCTGCCGATCCGGCCGCCGGCATGGTGTGGATCCCCGGTGGCACCATCACCATCGGCGCCGACACGTTCTTTCCCGAAGAGCGCCCGCAGCGCGAGGCGACGGTCGAGGGGTTCTGGATCGCCCGCCACGAAGTCACCAACCGCGAATTCGAGGCCTTCGTGGCGGCCACCGGCTATGTGACCCTGGCCGAGCAGACCGATCCGTCCGGAGGCGCGGCGCGTGGAGGCGGCGCGGTGTTCGACCCCGGCGTGCATGTGCGCGACTGGTCGGACATCAGCGCCTGGTGGCGTCTGGACCTGGCGGCCAACTGGCGCCAGCCGCGCGGAGACGGCTCGTCCGTGGCCCAGCGCCCGAACGATCCGGTGGTGCAGATCGCCTATGCCGATGCCCTGGCCTATGCCCGCTGGCGCGGCCACGAGCTGCCGAGCGAAGCCGAGTGGGAGATGGCGGCCCGCGGCGGCCTGCCCGGCGCCAGCTATGTCTGGGGAGATGAGGCGCGGCCGGGCGGCGAGATCAGGGCCAATCACTGGCAGGGCGCCTTCCCGATCGAGGACAGCGGCGAGGATGGCCATGTGGGGCGCGCGCCGGTGGGCTGTTACGCGCCCAACGGCTTTGGCCTCTACGACATGGCGGGCAATGTCTGGGAATGGACCAGCGATGGCTGGGGCCCGCAGGGTGCGGCTCAGGGCATGCGGGTGATCAAGGGCGGCTCGTTCCTGTGCTCGGACAGCTATTGCCACCGCCACCGCCCCGCCGCCCGCCAGCCCGGCGACGAGACCTTCTCCACCGAGCACCTCGGCCTGCGCACCGTCTGGCGCGGCCCGCCTCAGGGGCCCTGAGGCGGTCCCGCAAACCCCGCTGGACCGCGCGGCTCCTGCCGCGCCCATGGCGGGGGCGATGCGCGGCGGGAGCCGCGCGGTCCAGCGGGCCTCCGGGGGTCTGTCCGGAAGATCGCGGTCAACGGGAAGACGTCCTCCGCCCGCCCTTTTCCCCGGTGCACCCGCCGCTGCCAGCGTGGATCGCAGGCGTGCCGTCCGGTTTCAAGGACGCATCTTCGATGCGCCGCGGGGCGGTGGCTTCGCCATCCTT
>JAIXTH010000180.1 GCA_027484265.1 Alphaproteobacteria bacterium | reverse complement strand
TCCCGCATCAGGGCGCGGATCGCGGTGGGGGCGGTGTAGAACACCGTCACCTTGTGCTTGTCGATCACCTGCCAGAAGCGCGAGGCGTCCGGCCAGGTCGGCACGCCCTCGAACATCACCGTGGTGGCGCCATTCGAGAGCGGGCCATAGACGATGTAGCTGTGGCCGGTGACCCAGCCCACATCCGCCGTGCACCAGTGGATGTCCTCCTCGCGATAGTCGAACACATACTGGTGCGTGATCGAGGCATGCACGAGATAGCCGCCGGTGGTGTGCACCACGCCTTTCGGCTTGCCGGTGGAGCCCGAGGTGTAAAGGATGAACAGCGGTGCCTCGGCGTCCATCACTTCTGCCGGGCAGTCGGTCGACGCGACATCGCGCAGCGGGCCATAGGCGTGGTCGCGCCCCGGCTGCATCGGCACATCGGCCCCGGTACGAGCCACCACGATCACGCTGGATACGCCGGGGCAGTGCTTGAGCGCCTCGTCGACGTTGGTCTTCAGCGGCACCTTGCGGCCGCCGCGCAGGCCCTCATCGGCGGTGATCACCAGCTTGGAATCGCAGTCCTGGATCCGGTTGGCCAGGCTGTCGGGCGAGAAGCCGCCGAACACGATCGAATGGATCGCCCCGATCCGGGCACAGGCCAGCATCGCATAGGCCGCCTCCGGGATCATCGGCAGGTAGATCGTCACGCGGTCCCCGCGCTGCACCCCCTGACCCTTCAGCACATTCGCCATCCGGCACACTTCGGCATGCAGCTCGGCATAGCTGATGTGGCGGCTGAGGGCCGGATCGTCGGCTTCCCAGATGATGGCGGTCTTGTCGCCGCGCGCCTCCAAATGGCGGTCGATGCAATTGTGCGCCACGTTCAGCTGACCGTCGCCATACCAGCGGATCTGGAAGTCGGATTCGTGGAACGAGGTTTCCTTCACGGTGGTGTAGGGCCGGAGCCAGTCGAGCCGCCGGCCCTGCTCGCCCCAGAACGTCTCGGGATCCTGAACCGACTCCAGATACATCCGCTGATAGCCGGCCCAGTCGAGGGTCGCAGCATTGGCAAAGCCCGCAGGGGGCGCGATCCGGTCCGACATCCGTTCCTCCACTCGAAGCACCGGCCCCGTACGGCGGACCGCCGGGACACGCGTTTTCCCACTCATGCCGGATCGAGCACGGACCGCCAAGCGCACGGCTGATGTCGTCCGATCCCCGAGCCCGCTCACAGTATCACCAAGCGATCACAAATCTGTGAGGCAACGTGACGCAGGGCCGGGCGGCGGAAAACCCGTTGTCCTGTGGGGTTTTTTGAACAACAGTCCAGTCACCAATTCAGGCCCGCCGTGGTGCAAATCGTTCGCAAGTCGTCAGCTTGCGAAATCGGTATCCTGTGCCTGAAACAACAATAAAAAGAACAGCTTCCGTGGTTCGAGGGAGGTCAGGGGACATGCACTGCAACACACGCATACTTGCAGCCGTCAGTCTGATGGCGCTGGCATCTGCGCTGCCGCAGATGGTGCTGGCCCAGACCGTCCAGACCGGCGCCCAGGACGGTGCTGGAACCATCGACCAGCGGGTTGCTGCACTGGAAGCCGAAGTCGCGTGGCTGCGCGGCCAGCTGACCAGTCAGCTCGTGGCCAACGCCCAGCCCGCCACGCTGGAGCCACGCGTGACCGCACTCGAACAGCGGGCTGCCGCGCCCACCGCGGCGGCACCAGCGCCGACTGAAGGCTTCCGGGCCGCAGGCGGGACCGTGCGCTTCTCGGGCTTTGTGAAGGTCGACGGGGTCTTCACCCGCTTCAATGACGGGCCAGGTCCGATCACGGCGGGCGGCGGCAACAATGCGCGCGAGTTCTATGTGCCGTCAGCGACGCCCGTGGGCGGCGCGGCCGATGATCTGCGCTTCACCGGCCATGGCAAGCAGTCGCGGCTGGTGATCACCGTCACCCCGACCCTCGACGGTCATCAGGCCACCGCCCTGGTGGAGATGGACTTTGCCTCGGCGCCGGGCACGCAGGGCACCCAGAACGCCACCAATGCCTATGACCTTGGTCTGCGGCGGGCCTATCTCTCCCTCGACAACTGGCTGGTGGGTCAGGACTGGACCACGTTCCAGAATGTCGCCGTGCTGCCCGAGACCACCGACTTCATCGGCACCACCGATGGCACGGTGTTCGTGCGCCAGCCACAGCTGCGCTACACCCGCCGCGTCTCGGACGACGTCACCTGGCAGTTCGCACTGGAGAACCCCGAGACCACCGTGCAGGGCGTGGGCAATGCCGCCACTGGCGGTCAGGATGATGACTGGCTGCCCGATGCGGTGGCGCGCCTGAATCTGACCCGGGGGACTGCGACCTATTCGGTGGCCTTCGTGGGCCGCCAGCTGGTGATCGAGCAGCCGGGACTGGACGAAACCACGGCAGGCTGGGGCCTGTCATTCTCGGGCAAGATACCATTCGGCCCGCAGAACGGCCACGACCTGCGCTTCATGGTCACCACGGGGGAGGGCATCGGCCGCTACATCGGCCTCGGCCTGATCCCCGACGCCTATGCGATCAGTGCCGGTGGCGGGCGGCTGGAGGCGATCCCGGTCACCTCGGCCACGGTCGCCACCCGCTTCCGGCTTGGCCCGCGCACCCGCACCAACATCGGCCTCGCGTGGCAGGCGGCCGACCTCGACCCGCTGCTCTCGGCTGGCACGGCCAGCGAGAGCTCGTGGAGCCTGTTCGCCAACATCTTCTTCACCCCGGTGCCCGGCACCGATCTCGGGATCGAGTACCGGCGCGGCGAGCGCGGGCTCCTCAACGGACAGGAGGGCAGTCTCGACCGGCTGCATGTCGTGGCCAAGCGCGGCTTCTAGCCCGACCGGCCTGCCCCCACCGGACAGGCCCGCACCTAGCAACACACGTGCCTCCGGCCATCCTGCCGGTGGCTGGAGGACGGGTCCGGCACCAGAGCCCCGGCACCCGCGACAGGCCGGGTCCAACCGGCAGGGGAGGCAGACATGAGTATGGCCAGTACAACCGGGGCCTCGGCTGATGCGAGGTCCAGAAACAAGAACATCATGGTAATCGGCGCATCGTCGCTCGGCACCGTGTTCGAGTGGTACGACTTCTACATCTTCGGCACGCTCGCCGCGATCATGGGCAAGCACTTCTTCGAAGCGCCGGGGATCAACGAGACCACAGCCTTCATCTTCGCGCTGCTGGCCTTTGCGGCCGGTTTCGTGGTGCGCCCGTTCGGCGCCGTGGTGTTCGGGCGGATCGGCGACATGGTCGGCCGCAAATATACGTTCCTGGTCACCATGGGCCTGATGGGGGTCGCCACCTTCCTGGTGGGCGTGCTGCCCACCTATGCCCAGATCGGCATCCTGGCGCCGGTGATCCTGATCGGCCTGCGGCTGCTGCCGGGGCTTGCGATGGGCGGCGAATATGGCGGTGCGGCCACCTATGTCGCCGAGCATGCGCCCGAGGGCAAGCGCGGCTTCTTCACCTCCTGGATCCAGACCACGGCCACGCTGGGCCTGTTCCTGGCACTGGCGGTGATCGGCACCACCCGCGTGATCGTCGGCGAGGAAGCGTTCATGGACTGGGGCTGGCGGATTCCGTTCCTGTTCTCGATGCTGCTGCTGGGCGTGTCGCTGTGGATCCGGATGCAGCTGGAAGAAAGCCCTGTGTTCAAGGAGATGAAGTCGTCGGGCAAGGCCTCCAAGGCCCCGCTGGCGGACGCGTTCGGCAAGTGGAGCAATCTGAAGATCGTCCTTCTGGCCCTGTTCGGGCTGGTGATGGGCCAGGGCGTGG
>JAIXTH010000093.1 GCA_027484265.1 Alphaproteobacteria bacterium | reverse complement strand
GATGCACCGCCGTCTGCCGGATCAGCGGCAGCACCCGCCGCCACCCGTCCGCCCCGACAAGCCGCGCCGCCTCGGTCGGGCAGATGGTCTTGCCATTGCGCGCCGCCACCAGCGACAGGATCGCCTCCTGGGCGGTAGGCGGGGGCGTGCTGGTTGCGTCAGTCATGCGGGTCGTGTTCCCAGCTGGGTGGTTTCGGTGCCGATACCGGCTGCCGTTTCCTGGCGCTGCCTGTCCGGCAAGACAGGGCAGGTCGAGGTGCGGCGGCATCGTGCCATGGACGGAGCCTGGCCGGTGCCAGTCGCCATTCTCTAACCGCATTCACAGCCCGCGTCAGCCGCCTGTACCTGTCACTTCACTCCGCCTCACCACGCCCAGGCAAAAAGCAAATCCAGGTCTCTTCATCAAAGGCGCACACCCAAACACGCTTTATCATTGGTATCAGTTGATCGAACTCACCAGGGCCGATTGCCCGACCGTCTTTGGCGATAACTGACTGCTCCTTTGGCTCTAGCTCAAAGAGCGCCCTCCTGTGTGAAACGGATCTGTCAGCCATGTAGTCCAGCGGAGAAATGACATCTCGATCCAAAACCGCATACAGTGTATCATCATGCGTAAAGTGTTCGCCGAAACTACAGCCATCTTCACTCAAGAATTCAAAATCAGACAGCCCAATAGACCAAATTGATTGTGAGACTATTGTTCCACCCTGCTGCAGAAAGGATCGAAAAAGTGAATCTAGAAATCCCTTTTCAAACGCACCATAGTCCCTAATGCTGCACTCAAAGGACTGCAAAGTTGACACCTCAACTGGGCGCTCCGAGACCACGAAGAACGGGCCGCTTGCAAGTGCAACACATCTTGCGACGATGCCGCCTTGAAGGCCATAGGCCTCGCTCAGCCATGAACGCGTCAGCTCGGTAGGGAGTTGTTGTAGCATCATGGCCCCTCAAAGAAACCTGGGATCATATTCATCGCCGCCCGGGGCAACAGATTTATCTGGCTCCATTCTGCAGTCTGGATACCATCTCCACCCTCCACCCCGTCCACCTTGACCCCGACCAAGGCTTTAGTCCAAGTGATGCCCTCTCGGAGGCGGATGGTTTGGCACCGGCTCCACGGACAGTGGCGTTTGATGACCGGCACAGAACCTCTCCGTCAGCAACGGGAAATCAATCCAGCATGTCCGCGGCTTTGGCGATCGGAGTGCAGGCAGCGCACCGGTCACCGGGTCCTGCGAAAGCGACCATCCCATCTATATATCAGGCAGCTGGTTGGGCGCATTTCTCAATGGAACAGGAGCCAATCGCCTTCTGGTCCGCCTCAATCAGACCGCGAAGACCCAGGCGCCCTGTCCGTCCACCATCGTTACGGACTCATAGCCGTCGCCCAGCAAGTCCACCTTCAGGGCGCCAGTTTCGGATGAGAACAGCACGCAGTCTTCTGACACGTCAATGAACAATGATTTCCCACGCAATACAGAAAGGATTGAGTTATAATCGGCATCGATCCAGCTGCCATTGAAATTGAAACGCAAGTCTCTCTCGATTGAGACAACCGCACCATCATTACTGCGAACCTGTATCTCGTTTTGACCAATACAGACCTGGCTGACAGATTCGCCATTCCAGAAACGCCCTGGTTTGCTTGGTGATGGATCGCTCACTGTGACCTCACTGAACAAGCGTCATGCGCATGGGAACGGACTAGACGCTACCATAGTCGGCGGAGGCGAAATGCTGCATAGGCCAAGCCGAGCAAACACATGACCCCTGAAACTAGCAGGATGTCTGAATAGAAGCCGAGAGCCACTGCGCAAGATAGCGGCAGCAGGAAGAGATAGACCAAATAGCTGGTTGCTTTTGAGCTCAGCATCGTGGTCTCCGGCCGTGGTTCAGCGGTCCGTCCGCGTGCTGGCCGCACAGGACCGCATCCGGTCCCGCCCAGGACGGCGCCGCCGCCTCAATCCAGCATGTCGGCAGCGGCGGCGAGGGCGGCGCGCATTTCGGTCTTGAGGCGGGCTGGCCCCACGATCTTCAGCTTGCCGCCCCAGCGGAACAGGGCCCAGGCCAGTTCGCGCAGGCCGCAGCCGGTGAGGCGCACTTCCATGCCGCCGTCCGGCAGGTCTGTCAGCTGCTGCGAGCCATGGAAGCGCCAGCCGCGCACTTCCTCGGCAAACTCCGGGAACACGTGCAGCACCACGTCGCTGGTCTCGGGCTCCTGATAGATGCCGAACGAGCGGCTGGTGAAGGCGGCAAGGCTCCAGTCCTCGGGCGGGCCGCCGGGGGCGTCCACCACCACCAGATTGTCCATCCGGTCGAGCCGCCAGGTGCGCGGATCGTGGGGGTCGCCGCGGCCCGGCTCCACCCCGATCACATAGACCTCCCCGCCCGACAGCATGCCATAGGGATTGAGGGTCCGCTCGGCCCCGGGCGTCGAGCCGCCGCGATAGGTGAAGCGGATCTGCTTCAGCCGCAGCATCGCATCGCGCAGCACCTTCAGCCGCTCGGGATCGGCATAGGCGCGGGGGCCTGGCTGGATCGCGATCGCCTCGGCCTGCATCAGGGCTTCGATGTCCGGCTCCAGCCGCCGGTGCAGCGAGGCATCCACCGCCGCCCGCAGCTTGCCCTCCAGGGTGCGCAGGCTGCCGGCCACGGCGGCGTTCGACGCCGCCAGCGTGTCGCGCGCGGTGATCAGGGCGGCGAATTCGTCGGCGCTCGGCACATTGAAGAAGCCGTCCAGCTTGCCGGTGATCCGCCAGCGCTTGCTGGGCGGGTCGGGCA
The DNA here is from genome assembly GCA_027484265.1 of Alphaproteobacteria bacterium. Lineage (GTDB taxonomy): Bacteria > Pseudomonadota > Alphaproteobacteria > Caulobacterales > Aquidulcibacteraceae > JAIXTH01. Next base: position 2,157 of record JAIXTH010000093.1, on the reverse strand, counting down.
GCTCCTCCATGTTGTCGAACATTTCCAGCAGCCGGTCGCGCATCCGCTCGGTGGTGCGGCGGCCTGTGCCCATCCGCTGGCCCATCTCGTCGAGGGTCAGGCCATAGCGGCTGGCGGCCAGCTCGCGGGCCAGTTCCAGAAGGCGGGCTGCTTTCTCGTGACGCATGGGGGCTCCGGTGGTGTGCGCCTTACAGGAAGGCGCGCAGGTCGGCCATGAACTGCCCGAACCGGTCGTGGTGCAGCCAGTGGCCGGCATTCTCGTAGGAGATCACCCGGGCATCCCTGAAGTGCCGGATGCGGCCGTCATCCAGCGGGTTCGAGGCCCAGCTGTCCTTGCCATACATCAGCAGCAGCGGGCAGGTGATCGCGCCCCACAGCGCCTCGACCTCCGCCACCGGAATGTCGAACGGGCTTAACACACGGAAATAATTGTCGAATTTCCAGCTGTAGGTGCCGTCTTCGTTCTGGCTGACGCCGTGGATGGTGAGGTGGCGGGCCTGGTCGTCGCTGAGGTGATGGTTCTCCTCGCGCATGCGGGCATAGGCGTCCTCGATGGTGGGATAGCGCTTGTGGGAGCGGCCGGAGACGCCGCGCTTGGCCTCGATCCAGCTGCGGATGCGCTCGGCCAGCGGGGTGGCGTGGATCTGCTCAATCATCTTCGGCGAGGGACCCAGGCCTTCGATCGCCACCAGCCTGCGCACATTGTCGGGATAGAGACCGGCATAGCGCATGGCGATGGAGCCGCCATAGGAATGCGCCACCACCGTCACCGGCGCCAGCTTCAGCTGGTGCACCAGCTGCGCGAAGTCATACACATGCGCCATCAGGCCATAGTCGCCATCGGGCGACCAGTCGCTGTCGCCATGGCCGCGCAGGTCCGGGCAGATCACGTGCCAGTCGCGCGCCAGCTCCCGGGCGGTCCAGTCCCAGCTGCGGGCATGGTCGCGCCCGCCATGCTGCAGGATCAGGGGCGGCGCATCGGGGTTGCCCCAGTCGAGATAGCGCAGCCGCAGCCGCTGCGACACGAAGGTATGGGTGGTGGGGGCGGGTTGGAAATCGGACATGGCCAGCGTTCTGCAACATCGCGCCGCCGCTGTCAGCACGGGTGCGCCAGCCGCCTGTCAGTCATCCCCTTCCGCCGACAGGTGTCATCACAGCAGGTCTTGACCGGATGCACCGTCTGGCGCACCGGCCCGGTGCATGACCAGCCTCAACACCACCCTGTCCACCGGGATCGGCGCCCTGCATTGCCCCGCCACCGCACCGCGCCGCGCCGGCCTGGTGGTGGCGCAGGAGATTTTCGGGATCAACGCCAATATCGCCGCGCTGGCGGCCCGGTTTGCCGGTGAGGGCTTCGAGGTGCTGGCGCCCGACTATTTCGGCCGGATCGAGCCGGGCTTCGCGGCGGGCTATGATGGCGAGGGCGTCCAGCGCGGCCTGGCCGCCGTGCGGGCCACGCCGTGGGAGCAGGTGACAGCCGATACCCAGGCGGCGATCGATCTGCTGGCCGGGCAGGGCGGGCCGGTGTTCGTGACCGGCTTCTGCTGGGGCGGAACGGTCAGCTGGCTGGCGGCGCAGCGCTGCCAGGGCCTGGCGGCGGCCAGCGGCTTCTATGGCCGGCTGATCAACACGCTGCTGGACGCGCCGCCGGCGGCGCCGGTGCAGCTGCATTATGGCGACCGCGACAGCTCGATCAGCGCGGAGATGGTGGCGCAGGTGCGGGCCGCCTTCCCGGCGGTGCCGGTGCATGTCTGGGCCGCCGGTCACGGGTTCCTGTCGGACCGTGGCCATGACCATGATCCCGAAGTGGCCGCTGCCGCCTGGCAGGCGACGCTTGATTTCTTTGCGGGCCACGGCCTGGCCTAGCCTCTCGTGCCTGGAAGTCCGCTGCCTGCAGCCGACCCGCGCGCGGCGCACTCAGGCGACGGATGAAGCGCTGATGCGCATCGCCTGGCCCGCTGGACCGCGCGGCTCCTGCCGCGCATCGCCCCCGCCATGGGCGCGGCAGGAGCCGCGCGGTCCAGCCGGGCAACAGGTCTGCGCGGCGGCGGTTGACACCTGCGCGCCAGTGGATCCCCGCAAACTTATCCCCCGCCCGCAGATCCTGCGCTTCAATGCCGCCATGCATCCGGCCCTCAAGACCTTCGGCTCGTTCCT
>JAIXTH010000067.1 GCA_027484265.1 Alphaproteobacteria bacterium | reverse complement strand
GAGGCACCGACGGCGGCGCCCAGCTTGTCGGCCAGCGGCTCGATCACGCGGTTGAACTCGTCCGACGAGCCCATGGCGCGGCCTCCCGACACCACCCGCTTGGCCGAGGCCAGTTCCGGGCGGTCCGACTTGACCAGTTCGTCCTTCACGAAGGTCACGCCCGCCGCATCGGCGCCCGCCACGGTCTCCACCGCAGCCGAGCCGCCGTCACCGGCCGCCTTGAAGGCCGTGGTGCGCACGGTGATCACCTTCTTGGCATCCGCGGTCTTCACGGTCTCCAGCGCATTGCCGGCATAGATCGGCCGCACGAAGGTGCTGGCGTCCACCACTTCGACGATGTCCGAGATCGGCGACACATCCAGCTTGGCTGCCACGCGCGGGGCGATGTTCTTGCCCGAAACCGTGGCCGGGAACAGCACGGCGTCATAGCCGCCCGCCAGGGCCAGGATGGTGGCTTCGAACGCTTCGGCGATACCATGCCCGAGGGCTGCGCCATCGGCCTGCAGCACCTTGCGCACGCCGGCGATGGCGGCGGCACCGGCCGCTGCGCCACCGGCGCCTGCACCGGCCACCAGCACATCCACATCACCCGAGAGGGCAAGGGCGGCGGTGACCGTCTTGTGGGTGGCGTCCTTCACGGAGGCGCCGTCATGTTCTGCAACAACGAGCACGGCCATCAGATCACTCCTGCTTCCTTGAGCTTGCCAACCAGTTCGGCGGCATCGGCCACCTTGGCGCCGCCTTCGCGCTTGGGCGGCTCGGTCACCTTCAGCACCGTCAGGCGCGGGGCCACATCGACGCCGAAGTCCGCGGGGGTCTTCATGTCGATCGGCTTCTTCTTGGCCTTCATGATGTTGGGCAGCGAGGCAAAGCGCGGCTCGTTCAGGCGCAGGTCGGCGGTGATCACCGCCGGCAGTGCGACCTTGAGGGTCTGCAGGCCGCCGTCCACTTCACGGGTCACCTCGGCGCTGTCGCCGGTGATGGTGATCGCCGAGGCAAAGGTGGCCTGGGGCCAGCCCAGCAGCGCGGCCAGCATCTGGCCGGTGGCATTGTTGTCGCCATCGATCGCCTGCTTGCCCATCACCACGGCGCCGGGCGCCTCGGCTTCGACCACGGCCTTCAGCAGCTTGGCAACGCCGAGCGGCTCCACGTCCTGGTCGGTCTGGATCAGGATGCCGCGGTCGGCACCCATGGCGAGGGCGGTGCGGATGGTTTCCTGCGCCTGGGCCGGGCCGATGGAGACCACCACGATCTCGCTGGCGGCACCCTTTTCGCGCAGGCGCACGGCTTCTTCCACGGCGATCTCGCAGAAGGGGTTCATCGACATCTTGACGTTGGCGAGATCGACACCGGTCTGGTCGGGCTTGACCCGGACCTTGACGTTATAGTCGATCACCCGCTTGACGGGCACGAGCAGCTTCATTCCGGCGTCTCCGCTGATGGTTCGTTCCTCAGGTTCCGCAGGGGGCGGCGCAGCAGGCCAGTGGCCGGTCCACACAGCACCGGGCTGCGGACCCGGATACTTGTCAGTGCAGCGGGCTTAGCGGCTGTGTGCGCCTGTTTCAATCAGTCCCCCGCCAGCAGGTGCAGGGACGCGGTGCCGCAGGGGGGCGCTGGAGCGCGCGGCTCCTGCCGCGCATCACCCCTGCCATGGGCGCGGCAGGAGCCGCGCGGTCCAGCGGGGGGTAGACGTAAATGCTATCCCGGCTGGCGGATGCCGAGGCGCCGCAGGAGCGTGGCCTCATCGAGGGCGCTCAGGCGCCAGCCGCGATCGCTGCGGGTGAACACCATCAGGCAGCGCGCACCATCGCGTCCGCCTTCGGGGGCGCAGACCCGGCCCTGATCGAGGCGCCGCAGCGACAGCGCCGTGGCGGTGCGCCCGGGCACGGGCCGCGTGGCCGTGAGGCCGGCTTCGGCGGCGAGGTCTGCCAGCACCGCAGGCTCCAGGGCCCGGTCGACAATGCCGGCGATCACGCGGTCGCCTGCATCGGCCGCCAGCAGGCCGACGAGGGCTGCCCCCTGCCGGTTGCCGAGCGCATCCTGCACCCCGTCCGCCACCAGCCGCCGTCCGATCCCGGTCAGCTGGGCGCGCAGGGCAGGGCGGTCGATCCGGGCTTCGATCCCGGCAAGGTCACGGGTCTGCAGCGCCAGCACCAGCGCGCGCACATCGCCGCTGGCCTCCACTTCCGGCACGGTGGCGCAGCCGCTGATCCCGACTGCGGCCGTGGCAGCAAGGCTGGTGGCGATCAGGGCGGCGAGGGTACGGCGGTTCATCGGCGGGGCTCCGGTCGGGGAGGTGGGAGAGGCGTCCTGTGCTGCGCGAATGTGGCCTCAAGCGGGCCATGCCCTTCCGTTTGCAGCCAAGCATCGCTACCTGCCCAGCCTGACACAGGCCGGTTAGCGGGATGGGGCGATCATGTTCGGGTGGGGCAAGAAGAAAGAGGCGCAGGCCGTGGCCGCAGAGGCGGCACCGGTCGACACGGCGCCAGCGGCTCCGCCGCCGCCCGAGCACCTGCCTGCCGCCGTCTATGTGGCCGTGGCCGATGGCGGTGGTCCGCCTGATGGCTTTGCGGGTGAAGTGGTCGAGGCCGCTGCACGCATCACCGGATCACGGGCTGTCCAGTCGGTGACCCAGGGCCCGGCGGTGGCGGTCACGATCCTGACGGGCCGCACCGAGGACCCCGAGCTGGTGTTCATCTCGGCCCGCGCGGGCGGCCTGGCGCTGGCTGGTCAGCTGGCGGGGCGGGCGGCGCTTTATGTGGTGCGCTGCGATGCCGCCGGGACCGCCCTCGAGACCTTCAGGATCGAGCCGCCGCCGCCCGAGCCGGAACCGCAGCCGCAGGACGTGATCGACCGGATGGTGGAGGGGCTGGCGCGCTCGTCCAGCCGCCTGGCCGAGGGCGTGACGGCGGTCTTCACCAAGCGGCGGCTGGATGACGAGACCCTCGACGAGCTGGAAGACCTGCTGGTCACCTCCGACATCGGCGCGCGCGCCGCCGTCCGCATCCGCACCGGCATCGCCCGCGACCGGTTCGGCAAGGACATCGGCGAGGACGAGATCAAGGCTGCCCTCGCCAGCGAGATCGAGGCGATCCTCGCCCCCTACGAGACCCACGAGAGCCCGTTTGCCCGCGAGCCCGGCCAGACCGGTCCGCGGGTGATCCTGTTCGTGGGCGTCAATGGCTCGGGCAAGACCACCACCATCGGCAAGGTGGCGGCCAACCTCGCTGGCAATGGCCATAAGGTGATGCTGGCGGCAGGCGACACGTTCCGGGCCGCCGCTGTCGAGCAGCTGAAGGTCTGGGGCGAGCGGGCCGAGGTGCCGGTGATCGCCCGCGAGACAGGCGCCGATGCGGCGGGCCTTGCCTTCGATGCGCTGACGCGCGCCCGCGACGAAGGTGTCGACGTGCTGCTGGTGGACACCGCAGGGCGCCTGCAGAACAAGGCCGAGCTGATGGCCGAGCTCGCCAAGATCGTGCGGGTGATGAAGAAGGTCGATCCCGACGCACCGCACGAGACCTGGCTGGTGCTGGATGCCACCGTGGGCCAGAATGCCCTCTCCCAGGCCGAGGCCTTCCGGGCCACAGCCGGCATCACCGGCCTTGTGATGACCAAGCTCGACGGCACCGCCAAGGGCGGGGTTCTGGTGGCGGTGACCGAGGCCCATGCCCTGCCGATTCGGTTTGTCGGCGTCGGCGAGAAGGCCGAAGACCTGCAGCCTTTCAGCGCACAGGCCTTCTCGCGGGCCCTGGTCGGGCTGCACAGCCTGCGCGGGTCGGGCTGAGGCCAGCGGGGGCCTCGCTGTGGAAACGGCCCGGTTTATGGCCGCTGTGCGGATAGGTGCCCGCAAGAAGGCCCTGTGCGCGCCCTGGTCTGATTGACGCCCGCAGCCATGGGCCGCACCCCTTGCCCATGGCCGATACAAGCGCAACCGCTCCGCGACCCGAAGCCGGCCCTGACAGGACCGGCCGGACCAGCTCCGCCCTCCCGGCACCGCGTGCGGTGCTGGAACTGCTCAAGCCCATCACCTGGTTTGCCCCGATGTGGGCATACCTCTGCGGCGCGGTTTCGGCCGGCCAGCCGCTGAGTGTCGACTGGGCGCTGCTGGCGCTGGCGGGCATGGTCCTGGCCGGGCCGCTGGTGTGTGCCACCAGCCAGGCAGTGAACGACTGGTATGACCGCGAGGTCGATGCGATCAACGAGCCGGGGCGGCCGATCCCGTCCGGGCGGATCCCCGGACGCTGGGGCTTCAATATCGCCGTGATCTGGACCGTGCTGTCGCTGGCGGCCGGGGCTGCGCTCGGGGTGTGGGTGCTGGTGGGGACCGTGGTGGGCCTGATCCTGGCCTGGGCCTATTCGGCGCCGCCGTTCCGGCTGAAGCGGTCGGGCTGGACCGGTCCGGCGGCCGTGGCGCTCAGCTATGAGGGGATCGCCTGGTTCACCGGCGCGGCGGTGGTGACGGGCGGCCTGCCGGGCACACCGTCGATCATGCTGGCCCTGCTGTATTCCGTGGGCGCATGGGGGATCATGACCCTCAATGATTTCAAGGCTGTCGAGGGTGACAGCCAGCTGGGAATCCGCTCGCTGCCGGTGGTGCTCGGCATCCGGCCGGCGGCACTGCTGGCCTGCGCGGTCATGGTGGTGCCGCAGGTGGTGGTGGTGGGCCTGCTGTTTGCCTGGGGTGCGCCGGTATCGGCTGCGGTGATCGCCGCGCTGATCGCCGTGCAGCTGACCCTGATGGCCCGCCTGCTGGAAGACCCGGCGCGCTGGGCGCCCTGGTACAACGCCACCGGCACAACCTTGTCCGTGGCGGGCATGATGGTGGCAGCGGCAGCGCTGGCCAATACCGGCATCGGCTGACGCCGGTGCCGCGACAACGGGTGCGGGAGAGGGAAACGCATGGCGGACGGCAATCAGGAGCGGCTCGCCCAGACGGGGCTGGGCTGGCTCGGCATCGTCAGGCTGGGCCTGGTGCAGGCCTGCATTGGCGGCGTGGTGGTGCTGGCCACCTCCACGCTGAACCGGGTGATGACGGTGGAGCTGGGGATGCTGGCGATCATCCCCGCCCTGCTGGTGGCGTGGCACTATGTGGTGCAGGTCACCCGGGCCAAATGGGGTCACAGCTCCGATCGCGGGGCGCAGCGCACGCCGTGGATCGTCGGCGGCATGGGGGTCCTGGGACTGGGGACGGTCCTCGCGGTGGATGGCGCCCTGGTGACGCAGGCCAATCCCGTGGTCGGCGGCGCGATCCTGGTGCTGGGCTTCAGCATGATCGGGATGGGGGTTGGCGCCTGCGGCACGTCGCTGCTGGCGCTGATGGCGGCCGAAGTGGCGCCGAAGCGGCGCGCGGCGGCGGCGGCCATCACCTGGACCATGATGATCGCCGGCTTTGTGATCTCCACAGCCGTCACCAGCATGCTGCTCGATCCCTATTCGCCCCAGCGCCTGGCGCTGGTGGTGACCGGTGTGGCTGTGGTGGCGCTGGTTCTGACCTGGCTCGCCACCTGGCGGCTGGAGACCGGGCGCCGGACAGTCGCGCGCGAGGTGCAGGTGCCGTTCCGCACCGCGCTGGCCGATGTATGGGCCGATCCGGTGGCCAAGGCCTTCACCGGCTTCATCTTCGTGGCAATGGTGGCCTATGCCATGCAGGACCTGATCCTCGAGCCGTTTGCAGGGCTGCGGTTCGGCTACACCGTGGCCGAATCCACCCGGCTGGCCAGCATGCAGCATGGCGGCGCGCTGCTCGGCATGGTGGGCATGGGGGTACTGGGCACCCTCACCGGTGGACACAGGGCGGCGGCGCTGCGCAACTGGACCGTGATTGGCTGCACCGCTTCGGCGCTGGCCCTGGCGGGTCTCGGCGTCGGGGCAGCGGTTGGTGAGGACTGGCCGCTGAAGGCCAATGTGTTCGCGCTGGGTCTCGCCAATGGCGTGTTCACCGTGGCGGCGATCGGCATGATGATGGAGCGGGCAGGCTCGGGCGGACCGGGCCGCGAAGGGATCCGCATGGGCCTGTGGGGCGCGGCGCAGGCGATGGCCTTTGCACTCGGCGGCTTCCTGGGCGCAGCCGGGGTCGACATGGGCCGGGTGGCCGGGATGGCGGTGGAAGGGGCTTTCGCGATCAGCTTCTCGGTCGAGGCGGTGGTGTTCCTCGCCGCCGGCTATCTGGCCTGGCGTCTGCCTGCCAGCGGCAGCCCCGCCGCGCGGGTCGCCGCCTATCCCAACGAATTTGCAGCCGAGCTGCGCAGCAGCAGCCAGCCGGGCTGACAGGAGCAGGACCCATGGCCGAGCAACTCTTCGACGTCGTGGTGGTGGGCGGCGGCCCGGCCGGTGCCACCGCTGCCGAGCGTCTGGCAAAGGCGGGCCACGCGGTGCTGCTGGTCAACCGCGAGGGACGGATCAAGCCCTGCGGCGGCGCGATCCCGCCCAAGGCAATCCGCGATT
>JAIXTH010000248.1 GCA_027484265.1 Alphaproteobacteria bacterium | reverse complement strand
TCGTCTGGCTGGCAGCGGGCGGCGCACCAGCGCCGCCCGTCTGCATCTGCGCGCCATGCCTCACCCCTTGAAGCAATGCTCGCGATGCCAGCGCAGGAACGCCGGGTGCGGCCGGTCCGCCGGACGCTGCGGGGCGCTGGCATAGCCAGACCCGTGCACAAAGGCCCGCACACTGTCGCGGTCGTTCACGGCGCGCGAGATCAGGATTTCCAGATCGTCCGTGAGACTCAAAAGGCCGCGGTCGAACATCCAGTGCGCGGTCCCCGACAGCGCCAGTCCGTTGCCGACAATGTCCGGCCCGCCCGCATGGACCGGTTTGATGTGCGCAGCCTGTACCTCGGCCCGGCCACCCCCATTGATCAGCTTGAGCCCGCTGATCGCGCACCGTTCATCATAGGCCCGCAGGACAATGGTCCGGAAAACCCGGTCCCGCAGCAGGCGCGAGCTCAGCTGCTCGACGCGGTCCCGCGGGAAGTCGTAGTCAAAGACGGCTCGCTCCTCGGCAACATGACCGGGGGGCAAATCCGTATCGAGGCGCGGCAGCGGCAGATCGTCGGCACCAAGGCCGCGATCCACGATCCGGGCGAAGTCCTCGCGCGAAATGGGCCGCACAGCCGCCTGTGCCCGTCCGGACAGCCGCCCCTGCGCATTCAGGAGCCCCCGCTCGATCGGCCCGGAGGCCTCCCCGGAGGCCTCGTTGAATGGCACCGGCTCGGGAAATGGCAGATAGGTCCCCGGGGCGATCACAGCGAGATACATCCCCGGCACGGCGGGATCCGGTACGATCCGAGAGACTTGCGCCGCTGCGAAATAGCCCCGCGACTTCGGGACCTTGGATGGCTCGAGATAGACCACCCAATCGCCGGCGCAGCCTGCTGCACGGCCCAGATAGGCCTGGGGAAACTGGTACTGCCGGTCAGGCTGATCGTCATATCTGGAATCAGCGCGGTGCATGAAGACGCAGTGGCTCATGCCTCAGGTGTAAGGGCCTACCAAAGCGAGCGCAAGGCGGGTGACGAGGCGGTGGACGCGACACTGGCCGCCTGCCCCGTCCCCCCTGCAATTGCCTCCCCAGCGTGACCTCGGGCCGCAAGACCCGCGCCGGCTCGCCCGTCTGAAGCAGCACAAGGCGAGCCTAGACCGCTTCGGGTGCCTCGGGGCCTGCGTCCTCCTCGCCATCCTCGGCGATGCGCTCGACGGATACCACGTGCTCGCCGTCGGCGGTGCGGATCAGCCAGACGCCCTGGGTGGCGCGGCCGGCGATGCGGACCTGCTCGACGCGGGTGCGGATCAGCTGGCCGCCGTCGGTGACGATCATCAGATCATCGCTCTCTTCCACCGCAAAGCCAGCCACCAGGCGCGCGCCGTCCGAGAGACGGTGGGCCACGATGCCCTTCCCGCCCCGACCGGTCACCCGGTACTCGTACGAGCTGGTGCGCTTGCCGAGCCCGTCGGTGGTGACCGCCAGCACGAACTGCTCACGGGCGGACAGCTCGGCATAGCGCTCGGGCGAGAGCTGGCCGACAGCGGCTTCGGCTTCGTCCTCGCCGGCTGCGATGGCGGGATCGGCCTCTTCGGCGCCGGCAGCCTCGCCGGCCATGGCGCGGCGCTGGCGCAGATAGGCGGCGCGTTCCTCGGCGCTGGCTTCGGTGTGGCGCAGGATCGACATCGAGATCACCTGGTCGCCGTCCGCCAGGGCAATGCCCCGCACGCCGGTGGAATCGCGGCCCTTGAACAGGCGCACGTCGGTGGCCTCGAACCGGATGCATTGGCCCGATGCCGTGGTCAGCAGCACATCGTCCTGCGGCGCGCAAACTGCCACATCGACGATCCGGTCGGTGTCGTCATCCAGCTTCATGGCGATCTTGCCGCCGCGCGCCACCCGCTGGAAATCCGCCAGCGAGTTGCGGCGCACCGTGCCCTTGGCAGTGGCGAACATCAGTTCGAGCTCGCCCCAGCTGTCCTCGTCCTCGGGCAGCGGCATGACCGTGGTGATGCGCTCATCCTTGTCCACCGGCAGGATGTTGATCAGCGGACGGCCCTTGGCGCGCGGATCGCCCTGCGGCAGGCGCCAGACCTTCTCGCGGTAGACCAGGCCCTTGGACGAGAAGAACAGCACCGGCGTGTGGGTCGAGGCCGAGAACAGCCGGACCACCCAGTCCTGGTCCTTGGTCTCCATCCCGGCGCGGCCCTTCCCGCCCCGGTTCTGGGTGCGGTAGATCGCCAGAGGCGTGCGCTTGACATAGCCGCCGTGGGTGACGGTCACCACCATGTCCTCGCGCTCGATCAGGTCCTCGTCTTCCAGGTCGAGGTCGGCCTCGATGAAGCGGGTCCGGCGCGGCACGGCGAACTTGTCGCGCACATCGGTGAGCTCGGTGCGGATCAGCTCCAGCACCCGGGCGCGCGAGCGCAGGATGTCCAAGAGGTCGGCAATCCGCGCGGCCAGCGCATTCACTTCATTCCACAATTCCTCGCGGCCAAGGCCAGTCAGGCGCTGGAGCCGCAGGTCGAGGATCGCGCGGGCCTGTTCCTCGGACAGGCGCACCGTATCCTCGCTGGTCAGCACCGTGCGCGGATCGGCGATCAGCGCGATCAGCGGGGCAAGGTCCCTGGCCGGCCAGTCGCGGCTGGTCAGGGCCTCGCGGGCGCTGGCCGGGTCCGGGCTCTCGCGGATCAGGCGCACCACTTCGTCGATGTTGGCGACAGCGATGGCAAGGCCCACCAGTTCGTGGCCGCGCACCCGCGCCTTGGCGAGGCGGAAGCGGGTGCGCCGGGTGATCACCTCCTCGCGGAACCGCAGGAAGATCGACAGAAGCTCGCGCACCGACAGCAGCTGCGGCCGCCCGCCCACCAGCGCCAGCGTGTTCACGCCGAACGAGGTCTGCAGCGGGGTGAAGCGGTACAGCTGGTTCAGCACCACATCGGCGGAGGCGTCGCGCTTGGTCTCGATCACGATGCGCATGCCGCGCCGGTCGCTCTCGTCGCGCAGGCCCGAGATGCCCTCGATCCGCTTCTCGCGCACCAGTTCGGAGATCCGCTCCATCAGGGCGGCCTTGTTCACCTGATAGGGGATCTCGGTGACGATGATCGCCTCGCGCTCGCCGCGCAGGGTCTCGACATTGTGCACGGCCCGCATCACCACCGATCCGCGGCCGGTCAGCAGCCCCTGGCGGGCACCCGACCGCCCGACGATCGTGGCGCCGGTGGGAAAGTCGGGTCCGGGGATGATCTCCAGCAGGTCGGCGTCACTGATCGCCGGATCGTCCAGCAGGGCCAGGGTGGCATTGCACACCTCGCCCAGATTGTGTGGCGGGATGTTGGTCGCCATGCCCACGGCGATGCCGCCAGCGCCATTGACCAGCAGATTGGGATACCGGGCCGGCAGCGCCACGGGCTCCTGCTCGGAGCCATCATAATTGTCCCGGAAATCAACCGTGTCCTCGTCGATGTTCTCCAGCAGCGCCATGGCCGGCTTGGCCAGACGGCTTTCGGTGTAGCGCATCGAGGCGGGCGGATCATTGTCGACCGAGCCGAAATTGCTCTGCCCGTCCACCAGCATCAGGCCCATGGAAAAGTCCTGCGCCATCCGCACCAGGGCGTCATAGATCGCGCTGTCGCCGTGCGGGTGATAGCGGCCCATCACGTCGCCCACGACCTTGGCGGACTTCACGTATTTCTTGTCGGGGGTGTAGCCGCTTTCGTACATGCCCCACACGATCCGCCGTTGCGCCGGCTTGAGCCCGTCGCGGGCATCGGGCAGCGCCCGGGCCACGATCACGCTCATGGCATAGTCGAGATAGGCGCTCTTGAGCTCGTCCTCGATGGCGATCGGCACAATCCCGCCTTCGCCATCGGTATGGGCAGTGGCCGGGCCGGAGGCTTCGGTGCCCGGCACGTCGTCTTCGGGAGCGGGTCCGTTGGGGGTCTCGTCGGCCAAGGCGATGCTCGTCTTCTGTGTGAGCCTGGCGGCTGTCGTTGAAATCGGCCCGGACAGGGCGCGCAGCAGGGCAGGACTGCCCGTTTGCGATTCGCGCGATCCGGATGCGCGGGCACCCTAGCATCCCGCTTCGGACAGGTCCAAATAACAGCGCTGGTCGGGCGCAGTGCGGCCGGGTGTGGAGGATTGTGGATTCATGGAGCCCGGCGGGCCTTCCCCCGACGTGACGCCGCCCCCTGAACCCGGGCGCACGGCGCCGCGCAAGCCGTCCCATGCTGCCGGGCGGGCGGCTGGTGCCCTGTACGATGCACTGGGTCGCGGGTCCGCAGGACCTGGCCTGTTCGGACTGGTTGCCGTGCTGGTGGCCGCGGGTGCTGCGGGCATCTGGGCGCTGGGGGCGGCCGGGCCTGGCGAGGGGCGGCTGCTGGCGGGCTCCACCGATGCACCGGGCGACGGGAGCTTGCGGCTGGTGGCGCGCAAGGCGGGCGATGGCGAGATCGTCGAGGTGAGGCGCGGACGCGAGCGGCTGGAGCGGCTGGGGGTGGACGACGCCGTGCGCTTCGAGCGCTTCGAGCTGACGTCGGACAGGCTGGATGTGGGCGGAGGGCCGGCGCCGGACGTAGTGATCTATGGCTGGACCGGCGGGATGGCCTGCTGCATCACCCACTTCGTGATCGACGGCGACAGCGGCCGGTTGCTGGGGCGGATCGAGCAGGGCGCGGGCGATCCATCGGCCTTCGTGCCACCGGCAGAGGGCAGCTCCGGACGGCCCTTGATGCCGCTGATGGATGACGTGGCGGCGGGTGCCTATGGCGGCAGCGAGGCCGAGACCCCCATGGGGCGGGTGCTGGTGGGCTGGTTGCCGCAGGAGCGGCGCTTCGGTCTGGATCTCGACGCGATGCGGGCGCAGCGCGGCGATGCGCCGCCCGCCTACTGGACGGCCAATCCGGGCCTGGCCATGACCCTTCTCGACACGGCTGCTGGCGGGGCGGTGGAGCGAGGTGCCGGGCGCGGCGCAATGGCGCGGGCCTATGCGGACTGGGTGGAGGCCCAGGTGGGCGCCCTGCGGGACGCCACACTCGACCCCCTGGACCCTGCCAGCTTTGTCCCGCTGGCGCGGGTGCTGGATGCCTATGTCTACAAAGGGCGGGTGGAAGCCGGCCTGGTGCGGATCCGCGCCCTCAAGGCCGACCAGCCCGAGGGGCTGGAGGCAGGCCTCAAGCAGTATTTCGCCGTGCTGGCCGAAAGCCGCTGGTTCGACGACCTCGACCGCCTGAACAACGGCGCCCTGACCCGGGAAGTGAATGCAGCCGGGCAATGAGCGTGCCACCTGGCCGGGCTGCGAAACCGTCGCAGGGGGCCAGACAGCGACCCGGCTTTGCGCGGCCCGCCAGCCGCGCTAGAGCGCGCACAGATGATATAACCTTTGGCCGGACACCGCGCGCCCCGCGCCACCGCCGGCCAGCAGCGGAGTGACCGGCATGTCAGGGTTCCTGCCCTCGGACGAACATCGCGCCATCGAAGAGGCCGTGCAGCGCATCTGCGCCAAATATGACGATGCCTATTGGGCCGAGACCGATGAAACCGGCCGCTTCCCGGAAGCCTTCGTCGCCGACATGGCCGAAGGCGGCTGGCTGGGCACCGCCATGCCGGAAGAGTTTGGCGGCGCGGGCCTGGGGCTGGTGGAAGCCGCGATCGTGATGCGCACGGTCACCCAGTCGGGGGCGGGCTTTTCCGGCGCCTCGGCGATCCACCTCAACATCTTCGGCGCCAAGCCGATCGAGAAGTTCGGCACCGATGCCCAGAAACACGCGTGGCTGCCGGGCGTGATCTCCGGGTCGGACAAGATGTGCTTTGCCGTCACCGAGCCCGATGCCGGCCTCGAAACCAGCGCCATCACCACCCGCGCCACCCGCACGCAGGACGGCTGGTCGATCACGGGCCGCAAGATCTGGACCACCAGCGCCCAGCGCGCCGACAAGATCATGATGCTGGCCCGCACCACCCCGCGCGAAGAGGTCGCCCGTCCCACCGACGGCCTCAGCCTGTTCTTCTGCGACTTCGACCGCAGCGCCATCGACGCCAAGCCGATCCCGAAGATGGGCCGCAAGGCTGTTGAATGCAATATGCTTTTTATCGAAGACCTGAAGGTGCCCGCCGATGCGCTGATCGGCGAGGAGGGCAAGGGCTTCAAGTATATCCTGTCGGGCCTCAATCCCGAGCGGGTGCTGTTTGCGGTGGAAGCGGTGGGCCTGGGGCGCGCGGCCCTGATGAAGGCCGCGCAATATGCCAAGGACAGGGTGGTGTTCGGCCGTCCCATCGGCATGAACCAGGGTGTGCAGCACCCGCTGGCCCGGGCCTGGTGCGAGCTGGAAGCGGCCGAGCTTCTGGCGATGAAGGCCGCAGCGCTGTTCGATGCCGGGCTGGACTGCGGCGCCGAGGCCAATGCCGCCAAGTATCTGGGCGCCGAGTTCGGCTTCAAGGCCTGCGAGGCCGCCGTGCTGGCCCATGGCGGCATGGGCTATGCCAAGGAGTATCATGTGGAGCGGCTGTTCCGCGAAAGCATGATCGCCCGCATCGCTCCCGTCAGCCGCGAGATGATCCTGAATTTCGTGGCCGAGCGGGTGCTGGGCCTGCCCAAGAGCTATTGATGAGGGCGCCGGCCCCACCGGCACTGACGGTGCGGCTCGGGCTGGCGCTGCTGTGCGGCGTGGTGGTGGCGGTGCTGGCGGCGGTGGCCTTTGCAGCGTCGGTGCCGCTGATCCTGACCTCCTGGGCCTCGAGCATGGGGCTGATCACCACCGCCACCGGCACCCCGCCTGCCGCGCCCTGGCGTGTGGCAGGCGGGCACCTCGTCTCCGGCGCCGTGGGCCTTGGTTTCGTGCTGGTGGCAGGCCCCCATGACCTGGCGCAGCTGGCCGCCGCTCCCCTGCCCCAGCAGCTGGCAGCGGCCGCCCTGATCGGCCTCGCAGTCGCCGTTGCAGTCGCAGCCATGTGGCTCACCGGCGCCCTCCACCCCCCAGCCGCCGCCAACCCCGCCATTGCCCTGGTATCCCCCCTGGCAGCGGGCCTGCCCTATGCAGCGCTGGTGCTGGGCGGCGCTGTGGTTCTGGGACTGGTGTCGCTGGTGCTGCACCGGTGGCGGATGGGCCGCGCGACCGGATGATGCCGCAGCCGCCGCGTCCGGCTGGGGACTTTAGTCGATGGGCATCGGGACGATGCGGCGGTTGGGGTCGGGTCCTGGCAGGTCCGCATCCGGGCCGTAGACGGTTGGCCTGCCGTCCAGATCAGCCCGGACCTGCCAGCTTTCGAACACGGGCTCCGGCCCCTCGCTGACCTGCTGGTGGAACCAGACCACCATCCGGCGGGTATCGCACAGCCGGCCAGGGCCGGTGGTTGCCACGAGGTCCATCTGCAGCAGCCGTCCCCGCATCTGCCGGAAAGCCCGTCCGGACAGCCGGAATCGCGGCCCGTCGCATCCCGAAATCTCAAGCCTGTCAGGTCGATAGAGCTGCACAGTGGCGCCCGGGTCCCCCGAGCCGCGTCGCAGCATCAAGACCTCGATCCGCTCGGGCCAATAGGAGCTTCGGTCGACATAGGACCACAGGATCGTCCGGGGCTGTCCGACGATCTGGCGGCTGTCCACAGCGGCCGGGCCAAGCCAGGCCTCGGGCGGACGCTCCTGCGCGGTCACGGGCGATGCGGCAGCCTGAGCGGCCAGTGCCGCCACCGCCAGCAGCCGCACAGCTGGTTTCATGGCGGCAATCGGCCTCATGAAGAGCCCTCCTCGTCGGGATCAGCTAGCCATGGCTCTTCCGCAACGGGCCGCTGCTCCAGCAGCGGGCGGCCATCGGGCGCCCAGGACAGGAGCCAAAGCTCCTGGCGGATTTCAAGGGTGTCCGGCTCAGCGTCGTTCATCCAGAACCAGAGCCGCAGCCGTCCGGGCGAACAGGTCTCGCGCACGGAACCGCTGGCCGTCACCCAGGCAAAGCGCAGGTCGCCCCGGATCGGTTGCAATTGGGTCTCATCTGCCACCAGCGGCCCGGTCCTGCCACATCCCTCCACACGCACCGATAGCAGGCCGCGGCGGTCAGCATCGCTGTCGGGTTCGCTGCGCCAGGTGCGCACCTCCAGCCGCCGGGGCATGGACCTGTCCTCCGGAAAGAAGGTCCACACATAGGTTTCGGCCCGGCGCAAGATGGACTCGGCCATCACGAAAACGCCCTCCCGCGGCACCATCTGCGCAGGTGCAGCGCCATGCGCACACGCCGAGGCGGCCAGCAGACTGGACAGGCCGATCAGCCGCTTCATGGCCACTGCTCGCCGGGCCCTGGCTCCACAGGAGGCGGAGGAGGGCTGTTGGGCTGCAGCGGCCCCACCCAGTCGATCGGCGGTCCGACTGGTGGAACCGTAGCCGGAGGAGGGTATGGAATTGGTGGCGGCGGTCTTGGACCGATCTGTGGACGGTCAAGGGAATTCGGCACGTCAGACGGCGAGTCGAACTCGCGCGGCTGTCCATCCGGTCCGATGAGCCACATCTTGAACCCCTCATTTCCGGTCACCCTCTTGAACAACTCCCAAGCCGCAAGGTCGTTCCGTGAAAGGTACAGGTTTCGCCGAAACTCTGGGCCTTCCCGTGAAAACAGCCCACCTGGATGAGAGTGCAAGAAGCCAACGGAGTTCGCGGGTATCTTGTGGCTCGCACCTTCGCCGCTGGCGCTGAATGACCCAAGGGCAATCGAGTTATCCCTACCCATGATCATCTCACCGACATCATAGCGATCACCAATCTTGATCACGAATACCCCTAGCTCCCGCGTATTTCTGTCCGGGTGGCTGGATATCAATGCAATAGCGTTTCTGACAGCTTCTTCTTCTGTCGCAAACCGACCGGGGCGTTGCCCCGTTACCGTGACAACCTCGACGCCGTCCTCTGTCCGGGTGGGCGGTGGAGCCGGAGGGGCGGGCGTTCCGCCTCCCCCACCACCCCAGAAGATCGGGCGGTAGCCGATGCCGCCACCGGGACGGCGGCCCGTCACGGTCACGATATCCACCGGCTCGGACACTGGCGGCGACGCGGGCGGCGACGCGGGCGGCGGCGAGGCCGGAGGTGATGCCGGGGGCGGGGGCGAGCTGGACAGGCTGCCCCACGGATCGAAGATGCCTGGGAATCCGAAAGGACTGATCGTCATGTCTACCTCCAGAAGAGTGTTTGTGACTAATGCTTCTTGGTTAACAGCCGATCAACGGGCGCGTGTTTCTGAAAATTTCCATTCTAACGATTTTCCACTCCGGCCAGGCCTTGGCAGACGCCGCCACCGGTCTTTCATCCGCTGTCACCAGTCAGCGGCCAGGGGGGGCAGGGTCTCTGCGAGGAAGGAGACGAAGGCGCGGGTCTTGGCGGTGGGCTGGCGTTCGGGATGGCGGATGGTCTGGACCCAGCCGAGCTCGAGGCACGGCGCATCGAGCTGGACTTCCACCAGCTCCCCCCGCGCCAGCGCCCCGGCGGCGATGAAGCGCGGTCCGTACACCAGCCCGAGGCCGGCCACCGCGGCCCGGATCAGGGCCTCGCCATTGTTGGCATGCAGGGGGCCCTGGACCGGTACCTTGATCTCGCCCCGGGCCCCGAAGCTCCAGGTCGAGGTGCCCGCCTGCGATACGATCGTATAGCCGAGGCAGTCGTGCTGGCCGAGGTCCTGGACCGTCGCCGGGGTGCCGCGCCGGGCCAGATAGGCCGGTGCGGCGCAGATCACGACCCGCATCGGGGCAATCTTGCGGCTGATCAGGCTGCTGTCGACCAGACGGCCGATCCGCACGGCCACATCCCACTGCTCCTCCAGCAGGTCGACATACCGGTCATTGAAGCCGAACTCGACCGTCAGATTGGGATAGCGGGCGCGGAACGCCGGCATCAGCGGCACAAGGTGCAGCACACCGAAAGTTGCCGGCGCAC
>JAIXTH010000316.1 GCA_027484265.1 Alphaproteobacteria bacterium | reverse complement strand
TCTCGGCCTGCACCTGGGCATGCACCTCCATGCCGACAATCACCTCCCAGTCGCCAGTGGCGCCGGCGAGGCGGTAGGGCTTTTCACGGTGCTGCGGGATATCGAGATCGGATGGAGCGCTCATGGCCCTGATCTAGCGCTGTGGCGCGGCTGACGGAAGGGCTGGGTGCATGTGTGTCCAGTCAGCTGGCGCACGGCGGACCGGACCCAAGCAGTTCGCATCATGCGTAAACTGTGTGTGTTTGCGAACGCCGCATGGGAGCATCCCTTGATCCAGGTCACTGCCACCGCGTTTGTCCGCAGGTTCGGGCGCTACCGCGAAGTGGTCCAGCGGGAGACGATTGCTGTCAGCGTGCATGACCGCATCACAGGCTACTTCGTATCCACGCAGGCCTTCGAGGAACTCCAGCGTCTGAAAGCGATGATGCCCGTGGCCCTGGCGGTCGATGAGCTGGATCAGACCACTCTGCAGGCGCTGGCCGATGCCACGATGGACAAACGCCATGCAGGGCTTGATGCGCTGATGGACTGACATCGCGTCATCGCTCGCTCCAGAGCCTGGGCGCCGTGGACAAAGTGTCTGATCCGGATGCGGATGGATGCGGGGGGCGCGAAGCCGGGAAAGCTGGAGCTGGTCTTGTCGTATCGGGTTGCGACCAGCGCAAAACGAGCTTTTAATGGATGGGATGGTGCAGGGGACAGGGCGTAGAAGTGGCAACCAGTGAGATTGATCGTTTTTTGCAGGCGGATCTCGAGCCGAAGCTACCCCCCGCCCGGTGGGAAGTCATTGTTGATCTTGGAGAGGATCATGATGTGCGCTGGCGCATGATCACTGATGTGATCGGCAAGGTGATCATGGAGGATCCTGATCAGTGGCCGGATGATGGCCAATGGGAGAGAGCGCTGCCGGCCTGGTTGGTGACGTCAATGTCGACAGACGAGCAGGCCGACAGATTGCTAGAAAGCACACCTCGTGAAGCTTGGGATAAACTGCCTTGGCACTTTGGCTCTTGGCTTGATGCAATCAAAGAACGTGCCTGGCGCTGGTCGGGGTGTTTGAACAACGGACGGGAAGCACAGATTGTCCTGGAGATTGTGGACATCCCGCCACGTATTGATGCATTCAAACAAATTTTGCGTGCAGCGGGTGCAGAAACATTGTCTGAAGTATGGATATGATTAGGCGCTGCAGGCAAATTGTCCGATCCGGATGCGGATGGATACGAGGGGCGCGAGGCTGGGAAAGCTGGAGCCGGTCTTGTCGTATCGGGTTGCGAAGCGGCGTGAGTGCTCGAGCTTGTTGAAGCACCGCTCGATCTGGTTCCGAAGGGCATAGATGAAGCCATCGATGGGCGGCCAATCGGCACCGGCAGAGCCAGGGACAAACCCCGTCCTCGCGAAGTCGCTTGCACGAACGTGACAGGCCGCTAAACGTGGATGCAACACACGGCAGATCACAACGGCCCTCAGAGCCGGACAGGTGCCGGAGGGGGGAACATATGTCGGGCGGCAAGAAGAAAATCGATCTGGCCAGCGAGCTGGCGGCAGACAACACCACGGCCGTGAATGCGATGGTCGGCATCGCCCGCGAGGACCTGATGGGGGCCGTTGCGGTGATGCTGCGCGAGATGACGGGCCGGCCGGCCAAGACCGTCAAGCACATGAAGGCGCTGGGCGATGAAGTGGTGAAGATCGTGCGCAATGAGAGCGAGCTCGCGCCCGACACCAAGGACCGCCGCTTCCAGGACATCACCTTCAAATACAACCCGATCTACCGGATGGGGATGCAATATTACCTCGCGGTCCAGAAGGGCGTGAAGGACTGGATCGCCGACCTCGAGCTGGACGAGCTCGAACGGGCGCGCGCCAGCTTTGTGTCGCAGATGATCGTGGATTCGGTGGCGCCCACCAATGCCCTGATCGGCAACCCGGCCGCCATGAAGCGCGCCTATGAGAGCGGTGGCCTCAGCCTGCTCAAGGGGCTGCAGAATGCCTATACCGACCTGACCGAGAACAAGGGCCTGGTCAGCCAGGTCGACAAGCGGCCGTTCAAGATCGGCGAGAACCTCGCCACCTCCAAGGGGGCCGTGGTCCACAAGACCGAGATGATGGAACTGATCCAGTACCAGCCCACCACCGACAAGGTGCGGGCGGTGCCGCTGCTGATCATCCCGCCCCAGATCAACAAGGCCTATGTGAACGACCTGTCGCCCGACAAGTCGATCGTGCGCTTCCTCACCTCGCTGGGGCTCCAGGTGTTCCTGGTGTCGTGGCGCAACCCCACCAAGGACCATGCTCACTGGGGGCTGGAAGCCTATGTGGACGAGCTGATCGGCGCCACCGACGTGATCCTCGACATCACGGGCTCCAAGACCCTGAACGTCTCCGGTGCCTGCTCGGGCGGGATCACCACCGCCACCTTGATGAGCAAGCTGGCCTCCCAGGGCGACAAGCGGGTGAATGGCCTGGTGCTGATGGTCAATGTGCTCGACCCGCAGCGCGAGGACAGCGATGTCGGCTCGCTGGTGTCGGACAACGGCATCGAGCTGGCGCGGCAGAGGTCGGCCAAGGAGGGCGTGCTGAAGGGGGAATCGCTGGCGCGGATGTTTGCCTGGCTGCGCCCCAATGACCTTGTCTGGAACTATGTGATCAACAACTATCTGATGGGTCAGGATCCGCCGCCGTTCGACGTGCTGTTCTGGAACAACGACAGCACCAACCTGCCGGCCAAGCTGCACTCCGACTATCTCGACATGTATGTCCACCAGCCCTTCGCCAATCCGGGCAAGGTCGAGTTTGCCGGCCACCTGCTCGACCTCACCAAGGTGACCAACGATGTGTTCGTGGTGGCGGGCGTGACCGACCACATCACCCCGTGGAAGGCGTGCTATCGCACCACCCAGCTGATCGGGTCCAAGAACATCGAGTTCATCCTGTCGCACTCGGGCCATATCCAGGCGCTGCTGAACCCGCCCGGCAATCCCAAGGCCAAATACTACCGCAATCCCGGCAAGCCGCCCGAGACCACCGACCAGTGGATGGCGGGCGCCGAGCAGCATGAAGGCTCGTGGTGGCCGCGCTGGGGCGAGTGGATGATCGCCCGGTCGGGCGCCGAAAAGACCGCTCCCAAGGCGCTGGGCAGCAAGGCCCATCCACCAGGCGATCCGGCGCCAGGCCGGTACTGCTTCGACGAGTAGGACGGGGTTGAACTGGCGCGAATGCGCGCCACACTGGGCTTGGGGCCGTTGCGCCTGGCGCCGGATTCGCCGGCCCGGGCGCGCCACCACCGGCCCCGCATTAAGGCTCCGGCAAGAGAGCTGCCCAACAGTTGCCGTACCGGAGGACACCATTTGACCAGCCAGCCCCCGCGCGAGCCGCGCTTCGAGACCGTCACCATCGAAGGCCGCACCGTGCGGACCGCGCTCTGGCGTGCCGACCTGCCGGGCAAGGCCGGGAAGGACCGGCCCCGACCGCTGCTGTTCTTCAACGGGATCGGCGCCAATATCGAGCTGATGGCACCGCTGGCCGACTGGATGCCCGACCGCGATGTCCTCACGTTCGATTTCCCGGGCATCGGCGGCAGCCCGCCGCCCAACTTCCCCTACCGGCCCTGGATGATGGCACGGGTGGCGGCAGGCCTGCTGGACTATCACGGGCTCGATGTGGCCGATGTGATGGGCGTGTCCTGGGGCGGCTGCATGGCGCAGCAGTTTGCGGTGCAGTATCCGCGGCGCACCGGGCGGCTGGTGCTGGCGGCGACGTCGGCCGGGATGCTGATGGTTCCGGGCACGCCCGAGGCGATCCTGAAGATGGCGAGCCCCCGCCGCTACATGGACCCCAACTACATGCTGGCGAATTTCCGCACCCTCTATGGCGGCGAGACCGATGGGTCGGACGGCCACGCCTCGCGGCTAGTGGCCCCTTCGCTGGCGGGCTACATGAACCAGCTGGTGTGCATGGCAGGCTGGACCAGCGCCTGGTTCCTGCCGTTCCTGAAGGCCAAGACCCTGGTGATGATGGGCGATGCCGACCAGATCGTGCCGGTGGCCAACGGCCATATCCTCAAGAGCCTGCTGCCGGACGCCACCCTGTCGATCGTCAAAGGCGGCGGCCACCTGTTCCTGGTCAGCCGCGCCCGCGACGTGATACCGGAGATTCGCGACTTCTATGACAGCGGCGAGGCCTGGCACGGCAAGGCCGAAGCGGCGAGCGCGGCTGCGGCCCGGCCACGGCGCAAGGCGGCCTGAACGATCAGGCACAGACCGGGCAGGACTGCTTTTGCAGGACGAAGCTTGCTCACTGCGGATTCAGGGCCATGTCTGGTGTGTTCCAATCCTCCCCCAGGACGTATCCATGCCCAGCCTGACCCTGCGTTCCCTTCTGGCCGCCGCCTGCGCCGCCACCGCGCTCGCCATGGGCGCTGGCATTGCCCTCGTACCAGGCGGAGCCACGGCGCAGGGTGGGGCCAGCACCGCACCGCGCTGGGCGGTGGATGCGGCGCAGAGCAGCATCGGCTGGTCGACCCGCTGGGCTGGGAGCACTGTGACCGGCAGCTTTGGCAGCTGGACCGCCGATATCCGCTTTGACCCGGCCCGGCCCGAGACAGGCCAGGTGGCTGTTGTGGTGCAGACCGGCTCGTCGCGCTCCTCCACGGGCGAAGCCAATGACAACCTCCCTCTGCCCGACTGGTTCAGTGTCCGCGCCCATCCCACGGCGCGCTGGGACAGCACCGCCATCCGCGCCAATGGCGCGGGGCGCTATATCGCCGATGGCACCTTGACCCTGAAGGGCCAGCGCTACCGGCTGGCGATCCCGTTCGCCCTCACGGTCAGCGGCCAGACCGCCACCATGACCGCGAACCTCAGCCTCGACCGGATCGC
>JAIXTH010000046.1 GCA_027484265.1 Alphaproteobacteria bacterium | reverse complement strand
TTTCGACAAGGACACACCGTCATGGAGAAAGGCGTACCGATCCGTGCGATCACCCGGGGCCTCGCAGTGCTGCAGGCCGTCAACCAACATGGTTCCCTCACCATGATGGAGATCGCGCAATCGTCGAGGGTTCCGTATCCGACCGCGTGCCGGATCGTTCAGACCTTGGTGCATGAGGGCATGCTCGAGCGCGAGCCGGGGCGGAAGACCTATCGCGCCACCTCGTCGGTGCTGACGCTGGCATCCGGGTTCATGGGCGGCAGCAGCGATGCCGACACGATCCGCATGCACCCGCGCAACAATGGCAACGGTGCGAGCCAGTTGCGCGCAGCGGGAACCTGACGCGCCGTTTCCTGTCACGCCTCATCGCGCCAGTCCAGGCGACACGCACCCAAGCCCTTGACTTGGCGCGGCGGATCGCTTGGTGCTGGAGACCACGACTGGCTGCTGCGATTGTCCGCAGACAGCTGGCGGGGGCAGGGAAGATGATATGGCACGGCGACTTCTGTCCCAGTTGTGGGCTCAGATCCTGATTGCGATGACGCTCGGGATCATAACCGGTCTTCTGGTCCGCGAGGGCGGCCCGCTTGCGGGGCTGTTCGAGCCCAAGGCGGTGCAGGATACGCTGAAGCTGATCGGCGATGCTTTCGTCCGGCTGATCCGGATGCTGGCGGTGCCCCTGATCTTCGTGACCGTGGCGGCCGCCGTGGTATCGATCGGCGATCTGTCCAAGCTGGGCAGCTCCGGCGCCCGCGTGGCCGCCCTCTATATCCCGTCGGGTCTGTTTGCTGCCGCGATTGGTGTTCTCTTGGCGTTGGTTCTACAGCCGGGCGTCGGGCTTGACCCGGCGGCCGGTGGGCCGATCACGCCGACCGAGGCGCCCCCGCCTCCCTCCGCCCAGGACATCCTGTGGCAATTCATTCCAGCCAATCCGTTCCAGGCGCTGGCCGAGGGCCAGATGCTGAGCGTGATCGTGTTCGCCCTGCTGTTCGGCCTCGGTGTGCTGGGGGCGCGGGAGGACGGAAAGGCTGTCGGGGATCTGCTGCAGTCGGCGGCAGCGGCGCTGATGACGCTGGTGGGCTATGTGATGAAGCTCGCGCCCATCGGGGCCTTTGCCCTGATGGCCTGGGTCATTGCGGTGCTGGGGATCGAGGCGCTGGGCCGGCTCGGCATGCTGGTGGTGGCGGTCTATGTCGGCTGCATCGGCTATGGCGTGATCGTGTATGGCGGCTTCATCAAGTTCGTGCTCGGCCTGCCGGTGTTGCCGTTCGTCAAGGGCCTCAGCGAAGCCAAGGCGATGGCCTATGCCACCGCCAGTTCCAACGCCACGCTGCCGGTGACCTTGCGCTGCATGGTGCAGAAGCTGGGGATCTCGCACCGCATGAGCTCGTTCGTGGCCTCGATGGGTGCCACGGTGAACATGGACGGGACCGCGCTCTACATTTCGCTGGTCACGATCTTCGGGGCGCAGCTGTTCGGGATCGAGCTGAATGCCGCCCAGATCGTGTCGATCATCATCGCCGCCTCTCTCGGGGCCATCGGCGCGGCCGGGATCCCCGGCGGCTCGCTGGTGTTCATCCCGATGGTGCTGGCGTCCGTGGGTGTGCCGATCGAAGTGGTGGGCATCATCCTGGCTGTCGACCGGATCAACGACATGATGCGCACGGTGCTGAATGTGGCCGGTGATGCTGTTGCTGCGGTGGCTGTCGCGAAGTGGGAAGGTGAACTGGACGAGGATGCCTACCGTAATAACCGTCCGCACCATTCCGATCCGATGAGCGCCGCAACCGCGGCCTGATCAGCGAATCTCTCCCGGGAGCTTTGAAGCATGACCTTGCGTATTGACTGGCAGCCAACCGTGCGCGCCGGAACCCTGTTCGCGTCTGCCGCCGTCCTGGCAGCCTGCATGTCCGTACCCCTGACGGCCTCCGCATCGACACAGACCACCCAGCCCGCCGCGGCGCCTGCAGCGCCCGCGGTGCCGCAAGGTCCGTTCCAGCTGCCGGCGCTGCCCTATGCCTATGACGCGCTGTCCGGCGTGATCGATGCCCAGACCATGGAGCTGCATCACCAGCGCCACCACGGCGCCCAGGTGACCGGCCTCAACACGGCACTGGCCAATGCGCCCCAGCTGGCGGGCCTCAGCCTCGAGCAGCTGCTGGCCCGGTCCTCCACCCTCCCGCCGGCCATCCGCAACAATGCCGGTGGCCATTGGAACCACAGCGTCTTCTGGACCATCATGGCGCCCGAGGGCGCGCGCGGCGAGGTGTCTCCCGCCCTGATGGCGGCAATCACCCGCGACTTCGGCTCGCTGGACGGGCTGCGCGACCAGTTCCGCGCCGCCTCGATGAACCGGTTCGGGTCTGGCTGGTCGTGGGTCGTTGTGGGCGCGGATGGCAGGCTGGTGGTGGGGTCCACGCCGAACCAGGACAATCCGCTGATGGACGACAGCCCGCTGCACGGCACCCCGATCCTTGGCAGTGACGTGTGGGAGCACGCCTATTACCTGCGCTACCAGAACCGCCGCGCCGCCTATGTGGACGCCTGGTGGTCGCTGGTGAACTGGGGCGAGGTCTCGCGCCGTTACGAAGCGGCTGTTGCTGGCGGTGCCTCCTGACGGGGGCCGGAGACCGGCAGACAGCCAGTGCGCGTCCTTGTGACTGGACAGGCGGCGGCCGCCAGCCCATCTGCACCTCCAGTCCGGCTGGCTCCCCCAGCCTCTTGTCCTGGAGACACCCCATGCGCCTTGCCGCCTCCGTAGCCGCCATCGCCCTTGCCATTGCCGCTGTTGCAGGGGGCGCCAGCATCGCCCATCCCGGCCATGGCACCCCTGGCGTCAGCCATCCGGCCGAGCGCATGACCATCGCACAGGCCGTGGCTGGTGAGTGGCGCGCTGCCGCAGACCGCGCCCGCGATGGCTCCCGTCACCCGGCTGAAACCCTTGCCTTCTGGCAGCTGAGCCCCGGCATGCGGGTGGTCGAGATCGGCCCTGGTGGCGGCTACTGGACCGATATCCTCGCCCCCTATCTGGCGGCCAATGGCGGCACACTGATCCCCACCTTCCGTGACCCGGATCTCGCCACAGAAGCCCAGCGCGCGGCGCGCGAGCGCTTCCTGGCCGAGTATGCCGCCAATCCGGCCCTGTTTGGCACCATCCAGCCCGGCGTGCTCGACCCCAACTCCACCAAGCCGATTGCCGAGCCGGGTTCGGTCGATCTGATCATCTCGTCGCGCAACTTCCATGGCTTCTATCTGCAGGGCACCAAGGACTTCGTGCTGCGCCAGATGTTCGCGGCCCTGAAGCCCGGCGGCTATGTCGGCATCGAGCAGCATCGCGGCTCGGCGGCCCGCCCGCACGACCCGTCCACCGGCTACGTCCGCCAGGACATCGTGATCAGCGAGATGGCCCGCGCCGGGTTCCGTTTCGTGGCATCGTCCGAGATCAACGCCAACCCGCGCGATACCAAGAACCACCCGTTCGGGGTCTGGACCCTGCCCCCCGTCCGCCGCTCGGCGCCCGCCGGCCAGCCGGAAAACCCCAACTTCGACCACACCCCCTATGACGCCATCGGCGAAAGCGACCGCATGACCTTGCTGTTCCGCAAGCCGGGCTGAGGATGACCTATTGCCGTGCTGCGAGCATGTAGGCGCGCAGCACGGCATTCATTCGCGTCAGATGGCCCGCACCTTGGGCCTTGAACCAGTCCAGCACATCGGTGTCCACGCGGATGGAGACAGCTGTCTTGGTGCCTTGAGGTGGCATCACGAGGCGGGCGTTGCGGAAGAACTCTTCGCCCTGTTCCGGGATATCGCTGAAGTCGATCTCTTCATCCTGGATCGCTTCCAGCTGGGCCAATCTTTCTGGCGAGATAGGCATGGTACAGGTTCCTTTCTTTACGGGATGCGATCCGAGCACTGATGAGTCTGGTCACGCCGTTGCGGTCTGTGTGAACAACAGCGGCTATGACCACGCTGGCTGGGATCTGGCCATAACTGATCTGCCTGACTTCCCCATAGAGCCCCGGGGCCTCCAGCGTTAGAACTTCGCTTGCGAAGATAGCCGTCGCTTCGAGACGTATCAGGCCGTGTTTGCGTTGGTTTGCTTCGTCCTTCTTGTCGTCCCATTCAAACGTCATGCATCACAACCTTATGTATATGGTTTCGAAAATACAAATTCAAGCGCTCAGCGATTGCTGGCCCGACTTGGGGCGCCCTTGCGGCAGCGCGCCGTCTTGAGCCGCTCGGACCCTATCGAGCACAGACCTTGGCTCAAAGGCCCCAAAAAAGGGACGCAAGCTTAACGCACCAACCAGGCTTAACCTACTCCGCTGACCCTCGCGCTTGCCGCCGCGCGTGGTTCCGATAGGTAGGGGCGTGATCAGAACCGGTGCGTCACAAAGCCGGTCCGCACTCAAGGAGCCCGTCATGTCTGTACCGCCCGTGCTGTCGCGTCTGCGCATCCCCGTGATCGGAGCGCCGCTGTTCATCATCTCCAACCCGGACCTGGTGATCGCCCAGTGCAAGGCGGGTGTGGTGGGCTCGTTCCCGGCCCTGAATGCACGCCCGGCACCGGTGCTGCACGAGTGGCTCGACCGCATCACCACCGAGCTGGGCGAGTACAACGACAAGAACCCCGACCGTCCGGCGGCGCCGTTCGCGGTCAACCAGATCGTGCACAAGACCAACGACCGGCTGATGCATGACGTGGAAGCCTGCGTGAAGTTCAAGGTGCCGGTGGTGATCACCAGCCTTGGCGCGCGCGAGGACGTCAATCAGGCGATCCAGTCCTATGGCGGCATCACCCTGCACGACATCATCAACAACAAGTTCGCCAAGAAGGCTGTCGAGAAGGGCGCCAGCGGCCTGATCGCCGTAGCTGCGGGCGCGGGCGGCCATGCCGGCACCACCTCGCCCTTCGCCCTGGTGCAGGAGATCCGCGAGTGGTTCGACGGCCCGCTGGCCCTGTCGGGCTCGATCGCCAATGGCGCAGCCGTGCTGGGTGCCCAGGCCATGGGCGCCGACTTT
>JAIXTH010000280.1 GCA_027484265.1 Alphaproteobacteria bacterium | reverse complement strand
CCGTCTGCGACCAAAGCCGCAAGCGGCGGGCCGAAGCCGGACAACAGGTCTGCGTGGCATTGTTGGGCCACCCCCTTGAAGCGCTGCTGTTGACAGCAGCGCCAGCGGCGCGGAGCGACGCTTCATCGCCAGGCTCCTCGTTTCGAAGGTCGTGGCGCTGGCGCGCCTGCGCAGGTGCAAGCACCTGCGCTCCAGTGGTTTGGCTAGGGGTGAAGGGAAAGGGACGCTGGACCGCGCGGCTCCTGCCGCGCATCACCCCCGCCATGGGCGCGGCAGGAGCCGCGCGGTCCAGCGGTCTGCTCCAGCGGGCCCCTCACCAGTCGAACGTGATGCCCGCCTGCACCAGGCGCGGGGTGCCCGGCAGGATCCCGCGCGAGCGGTCGGCGATATAGAGCTCGTCCGTCACATTCTTCACCGCCACATAGAAGCCCAGCGGCCAGGACGGTGGATGGAGGTTCAAGGTGGCGTTCCAGATGCCATATTCCGGGATCAAGCCGCGCTGGCCATCGGCGGTGCCAGGCACGGTGTTGAGGTCGTCGGTGAACTGTTGGGAGGTGAAGCTGTATTCCACCTGGAACTCGGCCACCTCGCCCCAGGCATAGCCCGCAGCGAAATTCAGCAGCACTTCAGGGGCATAGGGCAGTCTGTTGCCAGTCACCCGCACCGTGCCAGCCCCGGCCACCTGCGAGAAGCGGGCGCCCGCGAACTCGGCTTCCACCACGAAGGTGGCCGAGCCGCGGAAGAACACATCGTTCTCCTCCATCAGCCCCATGTCGCGCAGCGAACCCCGGAACGAGGCTTCCGCGCCCATGTGCACGGTCTCGCCGGCCGCCGTCAGCGTGGCGCCGGACCCGCCCGCCACCGAGGCCGGGATGATCTGGTTGTCGAACTCCAGGCGGAACCAGGCGAGGTCGATGAACAGGCCGGGCACCGGCTCGCCGCGCAGGCCGATCTCCACATTGGTGGACTGTTCCGAATCCAGGTCCACCGACCCGCCGGTGGTGTTGCTGATGGCATCTTCCACCCGCGGCGGCGCAAAGCCGCGGTGCAGGCCGCCATAGAGCGTCATGGTGTCCGACAGGTCATAGCGGATGCCGATCCCCGGCACCCACTCCGTCAGCTCCGTGCGCCCGCTCACCGGCGTGGCGGCCAGGAAATTGGTGCGGGCGTAGCGGATGTCCTCGTACCGCACCCCCGGCATGATCGCGAGGCGGCCGAAGTCGAAGGTGGTGGTCAGATAGATCGCGGTTGCCTCGGCGGTGCGCAGGTTGTTCTCGCGCAGCCCTGCATTGATCGAGGTGCCCGGTGTGCGCCCGGTGGGCGTGTCCGCATTGACCTGCAGCCGCCGCTGGCGCTCGCGGGTCAGCCGCACGCCTGTCTCGGCAGAGACCGTTACCCCGTCGAACTCGCGCCGCAGCGACAGCCGGCTCTCCACACCATAGGTGTTGTACTCCCGCAGCCGCCCCTCATTGCCGCAGCGGGTGAGCAGATTGGCCATGCCGCCACAGGCGGGATCGGAGCTGTCATTGGGCCGCTGGCCCGAGTTGGAGGACTGGCGCCACCAGTCGCGGTCGAACCAGCTGCCATGGGCGGCGGTCACCAGCGTGACCCCGTCGGCCAGGTCCCAGCTCCACAGCGCCGAGCCCCCGACCCGCTCGATCAGGAACACGTCATTGACGAACGGATTGCCGCGCGGCGCCCGGTCGAACTCGGCCTGGGTCAGGCCGGAATAGGTGACCTGGCTGTCCTCGGTCGAGCGCGACAGCCGCAGCGAGATGCTGTGGTCCTCGCCAAAATCCCGTTCGACTTTCAGATAGATGTCGGAGATTTCGAGGGCCTGGTTATCGCGCGAGCTGTCGGACTGGGTGAAGTTGGCATGCAGCAGGGTGCCAAAACCGAACAGGCCCGTGCCGGCCGTCACATCCACTTCGCGGTAGCCCCGCGTGCCCCCGGCCACCAGCACGCTGCCGCCCGGCTCGGTGAAGGCGGGCGGGGTGACATAGTTGATCACGCCGCCAATCGTGCCGGGGCCGAAGCGGATCTGGCTTGCGCCCTTCAGCACCTCGATCCGCTCGAAGCGCCGGATCGGCGGATGGTAGTAGGAGGCGCTGTCGCCATAGGGGGCATAGGCCAGCGGCAAACCGTCCTCCAGCAACAGCACCTTGGTGGAGCGGGTGGGATTGAGCCCCCGGATGCCGATATTGGGGCGCAGGCCCAGGCCCTCCTCGTCCCGGGGATAGACACCCGGTGCCTGGCGCAGGGCCTCGTTGACGGTGAACACCCGCGCGCGGATCAGGTCTTCCTGCTCGATCGTGGCCGCCGAACCGGGCACTTCGCGCACCCCTGAGCGCTGGCCGATCACGACCACAGTCTGCGGTGCATCGGCTGCTTCGGCCGCCTCTGCCACCTCTGCCACCTCTGCCGCTGCGCTGACCCCGGCAGCATCGACCCCATCCACCAGTCTGGCGGCAGAAGCCGGCTGCGCAAGACCAGCGCAGCCAAGGGCGGCCAGCAGGGCGGCCAGAGATGTGGGCAACAGCCCGGAACGTTCGCAGTTAAGAAGCATATGCAGGAAACTCCTGCTCTTGCGAATAACTCGCATCTCCGGATGCGTCAAGCGGCTCCCGCTGTGGTCGGAGCCGGGCGGTGCCTCCTGACCGCTCCATGGCGGCCTGGAAGAGGCTTCAGGACCGGTAGCGAGACGCCCTGACGCCGGGCGCCGGGCCACGCGGCGCGTGGGTTCGGGAGGCAGCCATTGCCCGTCCCTGCGGCCTGGCCGCCAGCGGGCGGCGGCGCGGGCGGTCTGTGGCCGGTACGGTACCGGCCGCGGCGGCAAAGCCGACAGCGCACAGAATCACCAGAACCGGCGAGACCAGCTGCATCTGCGCCGGTGCCAGTGCCATGGCCCCGACGAGGCCACACAGGGCCAGACATGCGGCATCGCCGGTACGGGCGTCCTGCACGGCCGCACGGATCACGAAACCGGCCACGGCCAGGACTGCAAGACCGGTGCCCCAGACCCCGGTCCCGAGCCAGAAGGCGTCCACCAGACTGCGGCCGCCTGCAGCAAAGCCGGTTCCACTGAGCCAGACCAGCCCCTGCCCGGCCCCGGCGGCCCGCAGGCTGTCAGCCAGCTCGGGCGCCAGGAACAGGCCGAACAGCGTGATCGCGAGCGTGCCAGCCGCCAGCAGCCAGGCCAGCCCGATCACCCCCGGCAGGCCGGCCCGCGCCAGCCGCGCTGCCAGCCAGCCTGCCAGCAAGCCGAATGCGGCCCCCAGGCTGGCGACATCGGATGTGGCCAGTGCGAGAACAGCACACACCACTGCGGCAACCGACCAACCCGTCCGCCAGCGCGCATCGGTAGCTCCCGCCCAGATGCTGGCGGTCAGGGCCAGGGCCAGCTCACCGCCGCCGACCCGCAAACCGGCCACATTCGTGCCGTCCACCAGCTGCCCCAGCACCTGGGCCAGCACCAGCGTCAGCGCAGCGACCGCCGCGACACGCGCCAGCTCAGCCAACGCGAAGCGCAGGGCCAGCGCGATCCCGAACCCGAGCACCAGCAGCAGCAACAGCCCGGCCTGCAATGTCATCAAGGGTGCCTGGCTCCAGATCGACGACGCCACGCAGACAATCACCACCAGCAAGGGCAGCACATCGCGCGACAGGCCGCGCACCGCCAGTTCCCACCGCGCAGCCAGCATCACGAAACCCAGGGCCAGCACACTGGCCTGCACGATCAGCACGAACAGGCCTGCTGCGGCGGCTGCCGTACCGGGCATCAGCCCCCAGAACCCCTCGCCCAGCAGCACCAGCCCGGCGGCGGCGGCAAGGTGTCCGGGGCCGGCAGCTGCCGCGCCAGCCGGGACGGAAGCCCGCCGGCGGTTCACGCCGCCCGACCCCGTCCGAGACCGAACAGGCCGCCTGGCGAGCGCTGCGGGCGCACACCGGTCCCTTGCCTGCGGCCGCCCCGCCGGTCGGGTTCGACCACCACAGCCCCCAGCACCTTGCCGCCGCGGGCCAGAATCTCGTCCCGCAGCTCCAGCGCATCGGCGGGATCGCCCGCCTTGCCATCCACCACCAGCACCGTGGCATCCATGTCAGCCACCAGGGCCAGTGCAGCCCGCGAACGCTCGAGCGCCGGCGCATCCACCACGGTCATGTCCACCGCAGTGGCCAGAGTGCGCCAGTAATCAGCCGACGGGGTCACCTGGACAGTCTGGCCGGGCATCAGGGCCTCGCGCCGGAATGCGGACACGAACAGCTTGGAGGCACCGACGCGGTAGCCGACGATCACGCCTTCGCCCTGGCTCCCGTCCGGAGCCCGGGGCGTGGCGCGCCAGAAGGGCGAGCGCCCGAACGTCATGTCGTAGGGTCCCGGCCACCCGGCACCGTCACCGCCCATGGCGCTGAACTGGCCATTGGCGAACAGGTCGAGGTCGACCAGCCATGCCGAGCGGGCTGCACGCGCCGCTGCCAGCTGTGCGAATGCCCGGGCACAAAAGGAGGTACCCGTCCCGGACCGGGCGGATACGAACATGACAGCAGCACCGCGCCCGCCCGTCGAGCCGACGACGGCGGACCAAACGCTCTGCATCTGGCCGGGCAGATCATCCACGCCCCAGCGACTCCCTCTCGTGCAGGACCGGACACGGTACCGCAGGGAAGCTTGTGCGCTGATTCGCGATCCTCTGTGGGTGCGATGCGGCTGGCTGGGGCGATTGTGAACCGGCCCGGCCGTGGCTGGTCTTCAGGCGCTGGCGCGGCGATCGGCCTGCTTGCGCCGTTGTGCCCGTCGCCGTTCAACACGGCGGGCCTCGGACTGGCCATAGAAGGCCATCTTGAACGGTCCGAACCACAGGAGCTTGCCAAGGCCGCGCAGGGCCTTGTCCCAGGCCCAGGCTCGGCGCGGGTGCCGCAGCGCCCACAGCACGCCCGCCAGCGGTGCCATCACCAGCACCTGCAAGCAGCCGCGCAGCATCGAGGCAATCCCCTTCACCCACGACCTTTCCTCGCCGGAGAACCAGCGCGCCGAGGTATTGTGTCCGAAAGCAAACGCTCGCTTGGTCAGATAGCCCCAGCTGGCGCGGCTGTCGGGCACGATCTCGTGCACCAGCGCATCCTGCGACCAGCCGAACCTGCCGCCCCGGGCACGCACGCCTTCGAACAGCACGTCATCCTCGCCACCGGTCTCATTGGTGCTGGCATCGAACGGGCGTGACCCCACCAGCGCGGTGGCCTTGACCAGAAGGCTGTTGCCACAGCCCCAGGGCTTCTGGATCAGCTGGTCCGGACCGTCCATGCGGCGCGAGAAAAAGTCCTGGAAATAGCCCCTGGGCTCGGCCGCCCCGGCGCCAAGCACCGCCTCGATCGGACCGAACACCACATCGGCACCGGTGGCGTGTTGCGCCCGCATCAGGCCAGCCAGCCAGCCCGGCGTCGCCACTTCATCATCGTCGAGAAACGCCACATAGCTGCCGCGGGCGAGGCCGACGGCGGTGTTGCGGGCATTGGCCACGCCAGCCTGCGGCTCGACTGTGTAGCGGAACGGGACCGGTGCGAGGGCTGCCAGACTGCGGGCGACGTCGCCGGCGGTGCCAGCCTTGTCATTGTCCACCAGCAGCACTTCGAAACGGGGCGCGCGCGCCTGCGCGAACACGCTGCGCACCGCATCCCAGGCCCCGTCCGGGCGGTGGAACGTCGGCACGATGACACTGATCAGGGGCGGGTCGCCGTCCTGGCAGGCGGCGACGGTCTCGCCAGGTGCTTCGGCAGGGTGCGCATCGAACGGCATCGGGATCCCACAAGCTGCCTGTGCCGTCCCCCCGGATAAGGGGCTGGCACCATGGCTCGCGGGCAGCCTAGCGGCAAAAGGTGGTGAACCGGTTACGCAGGTGGCGCGGCGCCGGACCAGCTGTCGCGCACCGTCACTCCGATGCCGGGGAAGTCGCAGAACAGTCCATCGACCCCGGCTGCCAGATGCGCCGCGATCTCGCTGGCGAGATCGCCGTGCAGGCGCTGGAACACCGGATCGGCCGGATCGCCGCGCCGCAGCTCGGCAGCCAGAAACAGGTTCTCGGCCCGGAAAGTCCAGGGGTGCACCGCCAGCCCGAGGCCGTGGGCGTCGCGCACCAGCGCGCTGGCCGACAGGCTGTGCCCTGCAGCGTCGCGTGGGATCACCAGTGTCTTGTTGGGGCCGATGCCGTTGGCATAGCGCGCCACCTCGACAAGACCGGCCGGCGCCGCCATCGCGGCATAGGAGAGCCCCGTGCCATCGGCGGGCCCGCCTGCGGCATCCATCAGCTGTATCAGCGCCACCGGAGTCTGGCTGCGCAGGCGCTGGAGATTGCGGGTCTCGAAACTCTGGATGAAAACCGGCGCTCCGGCCCGGTTCCAGCCTGCCGCTTCCAGGGCATCCAGCAGGGGCCGGTCGAACGACAGGCCCAGCGCCTCGAAATAGGTGGGGTGCTTGGTTTCGGGATAGATGCCGATCGGGCGCCCCAGGGCCCGCCCCTGTTCCTGCGCCAGCGCGATCACCTCCTGGAAGGTCGGGATCGTCTCCTGACCGTCGAAGGCTTGGTTGCCGGGGCGCAATTGCGGCAGGCGTTCCCGGGCCCGCAGGGTCTTGAGCTCCTCGAGCGTGAAGTCCTCGGTGAACCAGCCGGTGACAGTCTCGCCATCCACCAGCTTGGTGGTGCGGCGGCCCGCAAAGCGGGGGTGGTCGGCCACGTCGGTGGTGCCGCCGATCTCGTTCTCGTGGCGCGCCACCAGATGCCCGTCGCGGGTGGGAACCAGATCGGGCTCGATATAGTCGGCGCCCTGGGCGATGGCGAGGCGGTAGGCGGCCAGCGTATGCTCGGGCCGCTCGCCACTGGCGCCGCGGTGGGCGATGATCAGGGGGCGCTGGGTCATGGCAGTCCTTGCTGTTGCTGTGGCGCAGCCACCCGTGGCGACGAGGCCAGCGGTGGCCGCCAGTGCAGCCAGAGCGGAGCGGCGGGTGGCGGCGGGCGGGGTCATGACGTGGAAGTGCTGGCTGGCAGGGCAGCTCTGTGGCCCGCCGCAATGCCTCCCTGGGCCTGTGCCGCGAAAGCCAGGGCGATCCCGGCCGCCACCGAGACATTCAGGCTCTCCATCTGCGCGGCGATCTCGATCCGCCCCAGCGTATCACAGGAGCGGCCCACCAGCTCCCGCAGCCCCCTGCCCTCGGCACCGAGCACCAGCAGGGTCGGGGTGGCATCCAGAACAGCGGACAGGCTGTCCTGCGCCTCCCCGGCCAGACCCACCACCCGCCAGCCGAGATCCTGTGCGGTCCGGATCGCCTGGGAAAGATTGGTGACCCGCACGTCCGCCACCAGCTCCAGCGCCCCGGCAGCCGCCTTGGCCACCACACCGGTAACAGGGGCGCTGTTGCGGTCCTGCTGGATCACGGCGCGGGCACCGAAGGCGGCAGCGGTGCGGAAGATCGCCCCGGCATTCTGGGGGTCCGACACCTGGTCCAGCATGATCGCAAGGCCGGTCGGCGGGTCGAGTGCCTCGCCGAGCGATACGTCCTCCAGCGGCTCCACCCGCGCCGCGATCCCCTGGTGCACGGCGCCCGGGGGCAGAAGCCGGGCGATCTCTTCGCCATCGACAGCGATCCGCACCGGGGCAGCAGCCGCCAGTCCCGGCGGCAGTGCCTCCAGCGCACCGCGCGTGGCGCGCACCTCATGGACATAGCGCGCGGGATTGGCGAGGGCGGCGTTCACCGCATGGGTGCCATAGAACCACAGTCCTGCCGATGGCGGCGCGGCCCCACGGCCGCCGCCGCGACCAGGAGGACGTCCGGAAGGTCGCCCCCGTCCGGCACCACCCTGCCTGCCATCGAAGCCGCCGGAACGGCCCCCGCCCTGCCCGTTGCGTGAACTCTTTGTCATGACACCCTTTTCACGGGACAGGCCCGGCGCGCTGCGCCACAAGGCGCGTCATCCTGTCTCAAGCACAGCTCCGGGGCTGCATCAATGAACACGCGAACCACCCGTCTGCTCCTCATCGCCACCGCCCTGGGCGGGCTTGGCATCGCCAGTATCGCTTCGGCGCAGGCTCCGGCCCGCCCGAATGTGCTGGAAGTGCGCGGCTTTGTCGGCCGGATCGAAGTCGACACCAGTGTGGGCGGCGCCCTGCGCGCGACCGTTACCCCCGGTCGCGATGGCCTTGGCGCCCGGATCAGCCAGCGAGACCGCAATCTGGTGGTCGATGGCGGCTTGGAGGACAGTTACCGCATGAGCTGCGAGGGCAGCGGCGACCGGACGCGGGTCACGGTCAATGGCCGCACCTACCGGCTCGACGAGCTGCCGGTGCTGCGGGTGAGCGGATCGCCGGGGATCGGCGTGCGGACCATCCGCTCGTCGCTGGCAGGCCGGATCGGTACCGTGGGCGGCGTGACCCTGGCGCAGACGGGCTGCCTGTCGCTGGTGGTGGGCGATGTCCGCGGCAGTGCTGAACTGAGTGCGGCCGGCTCCGGCGACCTGCGGATCGGATCGGTGGGAGACCGGCTCGACGTGTCGCTGGCCGGTGCCGGTGATGTGGCGGCAGGCCGTGTGGGCGGCAGTACCAGGATCAATATCGCCGGATCGGGCAATGTGCTGGTGGCACAGCCCGGCCGGGAGTTGTCGGTATCCCTTGCGGGCTCGGGCGATGTGGAGATTGCAGGTGGCGAGGCCCGAACCGCGATCTCCATCGCCGGTTCCGGAGACGTGCGGTTCGGCGGCGTCGCCATCGACCCCAGCGTCTCGATCCTCGGCTCGGGCGACGTGACCTTCGGCGCGACACGCGGCGAACGCGCCTTCAGCAGACTTGGGTCGGGCTCGGTGACCGTGGAGCGTTAGGGGCCGTCAGGCCCTGACCTCAGACCTGACCGGACACCGGGCGGGGCGCATTGGCCTGCATCTGGTGCCAGGCAAAGGCCCCCACGCAGACGGTGCCGAGCTGGATGAATCCTCCGAAGGCGGACATCAGCGCGCTGACCACAAGCCCTAGCGGCGACTGGGTGAGGGCTGTCCCGTCCCC
Organism: Alphaproteobacteria bacterium; assembly: GCA_027484265.1. Lineage (GTDB taxonomy): Bacteria > Pseudomonadota > Alphaproteobacteria > Caulobacterales > Aquidulcibacteraceae > JAIXTH01. The sequence goes on along the minus strand of JAIXTH010000280.1, from coordinate 504 downwards.
GCCCACCCCTAGAACGAGCGTCACCACCGACTGGAACACCAGGTACATCACGATCGCGGCCACGCACCACAGCAGCAAGGCCCCGACGATCAGCCAGAAGCTGCCGCGGCTGACATCCCAGGCCGCCTTCAGACCGACTGTTCCGGTCGCGGCGGCCGCAACACCGAACAGTCCCAGCCGTCCGATCGCCAGCACCGCCAGCATGGTCAGCGCAACCGGTATCACCGTCACCGCAAACAACACTCCGGCTTCTCCCTCGCCTGCGACGGCGGACAGGAATCCGGCCACCATGAAGACCAGCATGCTCGCCAGGCAGCAGATCAGGAGCAGGGCCACAGTGGCCTGGATCAGCCGGATCTCCAGCGATCCGAACTGCAGTCCCACGCCGACCGGATCCTGGTTCAGCACCGTCTTGCGCAGCATCAGTCCCGACAGCATGGCGCTGGATACCAGCACGAACAGCACCATCAGCAAGGTCATCGGCACGTTCACCAGTGCACCAAT
>JAIXTH010000050.1 GCA_027484265.1 Alphaproteobacteria bacterium | reverse complement strand
CACAGCCGTTCCTGGCGGCCCCCGCCCAGGCGCTGGAGCGGCGCGGCGCCAGCTGGATTGCCGCACCGTTTCCGTTCGGCGCCGACGGCACCCACGCCTGGTTCAGCGCTGCCGGCCACGCCATGGGCGCCGATCCCGCGCAGGTGGAAGCGGCCCTGGCGCCCGGCTATGCCCGCGCCCGCGCCGCCATCAGCCGGCACCGCGACACGCTGGCTGGCAAGTCGATCTTCTTCTTCCCCGACAGCCAGCTGGAAATCCCGCTCGCCCGCTTCCTCCATGGCGAGCTGGGGATGCGGCCGGTGGAAGTGGCCACGCCGTACCTGCACCGCCACCACCACGCCGCAGACCTCGCCCTGCTGCCCCCCACCACAAGGATCGCGGAAGGGCAGGACGTCGACACCATGCTCGACCGCTGCCGCGCCGAGCGGCCGGACCTGACGGTGTGCGGTCTTGGCCTCGCCAACCCCCTCGAGCGTGAGGGGCTGTCGACCAAATGGTCGATCGAGCTGGTGTTCTCGCCCATTCATGGCTTCGACCAGGCCGGGGACCTGGCCGAGCTGTTCGCCCGGCCGCTGCGCCGCCGCGAGGTGCTGAAGGTATGAGCGCGCCCGCCACCCCCGCCCACCGGACAGGAGCCGTGCCATGCAGCTGACCGTCTGGACCTATGAGGGCCCGCCCCATGTGGGCGCGATGCGGGTGGCCACCGGCATGGAGGGCCTGCACTTCGTGCTGCACGCCCCGCAAGGCGACACCTATGCCGACCTGCTGTTCACGATGATCGAGCGGCGCGGCGCCCGCCCGCCGGTCACCTACACCACGTTCCAGGCCCGCGACCTCGGCTCCGATACCGCCACCCTCTTGCAGGATGCGATCCGCGATGCCCATGCCCGCTTCCAGCCCGAAGCCCTGCTGGTGGGTGCCAGCTGCACCGCCGAGCTGATCCAGGACGATCCGGGCGGGCTTGCCCGCGCCCTCGGCATCGCCACCCCCGTGGTGCCGCTGGAGCTGCCGTCCTATTCCAAGAAGGAGAACTGGGGCGCCGCCGAGACCTTCTACCGGATCGTGCGGGCGCTGGCCGATCCGTCGCGTACCGCCCCGCCGCGCGAAGGGCGCCGCCCCCGTGCCAATATCCTCGGCCCCACGGCCCTGGGCTTCCGGCACCGCGATGACGTGCTGGAAGTGACCCGGATCCTCGACCGTCTGGGGGTGGATGTGTGGGTGACCGGGCCGATGGGCGCGCGCCCCGCCGACATGGCGCGCCTGGGCGAGGCCGACATCAACGTCGTGCTCTATCCCGAAACCGGCGCCACCGCTGCCAGCTGGCTGGAGCGCACCTTCGGCCAGAAGACCATCCGCACCGTGCCGATCGGCTTTGGCGCCACCGGCGACTTCGTGCGCGAAGTGGCCGCTGCCCTCGACATCGACCCGGCGGCAGCCCTGGAAGACGCAGCCGCCCGCATGGCCTGGTGGTCGCGCTCAGTGGACAGCACCTACCTCACGGGCAAGCGGGTGTTCATCTTCGCCGATGCCACCCACGCCATCGCCATGGCCCGTGTGGCCCGCGACGAGATGGGCTTCGAAGTGGCGGGGCTCGGCTGCTACAACCGCGAATTCGCGCGCGAGCTGCGGGCAGCGGCGGCGCTCTATGGCGTTGAGCCGCTGATCACCGACGACTATCTCGATGTGGAGGCGGCCATTGCCGCCGCGGCGCCGGAACTGGTGCTGGGCACCCAGATGGAGCGGCACATTGCCAAGCGCCTGGGCATCCCCTGCGCGGTGATCTCGGCCCCGGTGCATGTGCAGGACTTCCCGGCCCGCTTCTCGCCGGTGATGGGCTGGGAAGGCGCGAACGTGCTGTTCGACACGCTGGTCCATCCGCTGGTGATGGGGCTGGAAGAGCACCTCCTGTCGATGTTCCGCGAGGACTTCGAGTTCAATGACAGCGCCGGTCCCTCGCACCTCGGCCATGGCCGGGTGCATGCCCCGGCCCAGACCGCTCCCGAACCGGAGACCGCACCAGAGCCTGCACCCGAGCCCGAGCTGGTGCTGGCAGCCACCGCGCCAGCTCCTGCAGCAGCGCCTGCATCGGCCGCCATCACGGTGCCCGGCGAGCTCGCCTGGTCGTCCGATGCGTTGAAAGAGCTGCAGAAAATCCCGTTCTTCGTGCGCGGCAAGGCCCGCCGCAACACCGAGGCCTATGCCAGTGCGCAGGGGCTGGCGGCGATTTCCCTTGATACGCTCTATGACGCCAAGGCCCATTATGCGCGCTGAGGGCTCTTCCCCCGCTGTCGGCTCCGGGCCGTCGATGGTGATCGTCACGCTCGACAACCATCTGGCTGGAACCGTGATCGCGGCCCGCCGCCGCCTGGCCAGCAGTGCCCCCGGCCTTGGCCTCACGCTGCATGCCGCCAGCGACTTCACGGGGGACCCGCAGGCGCTGGCCCGGGCCGAGGCCGACATCGGCCGGGCCGACATCGTGGTCGCCACCATGCTGTTCATGGACGAGCATATCCGCGCCATCACCCCGGCGCTGGAGGCAGCCCGGGCCCGCGGCGCCACCGTGATCGTGTGCATGAGCGCCGGTGAGGTGATCCGCCTGACCCGGATGGGCGGGCTGACGATGGACAAGTCGGACCGTGGTCCGCTGGCGCTGCTCAAGAAGCTGCGCGGCGGCAAGGCGGGTGCGGGGCAGGGCGGTGGCGGGGGTGCGTCCGGCGCCGGCCAGATGGCGATGCTGCGCCGCCTGCCCAAGATCCTGCGCTTCCTGCCGGGCGCTGCCCAGGACCTGCGGGCCTATTTCCTGACCATGCAATACTGGTTTGCCGGCTCGGACGAGAATCTCGCGGCGATGGCGCTGTTCCTGGCCGACCGCTACCTGCCGGTGGCACGCCGCCCCTGGCCCGGCCGGATCAAGGCGCCCGAGCCGGTGGAGTATCCCGAGCAGGGGGTCTATCACCCCGACCTCAATGTGGCCTCCAGCCTCAAGATCGGCCCCGATCCCGCCAGCATCCCGCATCCGCCCGGCACAACCGCCACCAGCGGCACCGTGGGCCTCCTGATCCTGCGCTCCTATCCGCTGGCCGATGATGCGGCCCATTATGACGGCGTGATCCGCGCGTTCGAGGCACGCGGCCTCCGGGTGATCCCGGCCTTTGCCAGCGGGCTCGACGCCCGCCCGGCGAT
>JAIXTH010000315.1 GCA_027484265.1 Alphaproteobacteria bacterium | reverse complement strand
TGCCTGGAAGTGCCCGGAGCTGGTAGAGCATGGCGCCGCACACAAGGCACTGGCAGTCGAGGAGGCAGCGCGGCTGCTCTATGTCGGCATGACCCGTGCCCGCGACCATCTGATCATCTGCGGCGCCCATGCCGGCAGCGGCAAGGAGGGGTTTGCGGCGCCCAGCTGGTGGTCGTGGATCAGTGCGGGGCTGAAGACGCTGCCGCCAACGGGCCTGCGCGAACTCGTGCCAACCGGCGCAGGGACGCCCGTCTCCGCCCAGGTCTGGGGCGCCCCGCCCCCCGCGCCCGGAGCCGGATCCGCAGCCGGCCTGACGCAGTCCCCGACAGCGATCCCCGACTGGATCGACCGTGCGCCACCCGAGACCGGCCGTCGTGTCAGGCGGATCGCGCCATCGGCGCTCGGCCAGATCGGGACGGCCCGGCCAGTGATCGCGCCCACAGGACCGGAGGCTGCCGCAAGGCTGCGGCGCGGTACCCTGATTCACCGGCTGCTGCAGTGGCTGCCCGAGCTGGAGCCGGGCGCCCAGGCGGCTGCGGCCGGGCGCTATCTGGCGGTGGAGGGTCGCGGCCTGCCCGAGGGCATGGCAGGCGACATCGCCGCCAGCGTACTGGCCGTGCTGAGCCACCCTGACTTTGCACCCCTGTTCGGACCTGGCAGCCGGGCCGAGGCCACCCTCGCCGGGCGCGGGCCGGGGCTGCCGGATGGGCTGTGGGTGGCTGGCACGGTCGACAGGCTGGTGGTGACGCAGGCCGAGGTGCTGATCGTCGATTACAAGACCAGCCGCCAGGCGCCGGAGCGGCCCGATGATGTGGACCCCAGCTTCCTGGCACAGATGGCTGCCTATCGCACGGTGGCCCGGGCGGCCTGGCCTGGGCATGTGGTGCGCTGCGCCCTGGTGTGGACCGACGGCCCCGGTCTGATGACCCTGCCCGATCACCTGCTGGACGATGCTCTGGATGGCCTGCGGGCAGCTGCCTGACGCGGGCCAGGCTGTCGGTCAGCTGCGGCGCGCCAGCCGTTCCTGCACAGCTGCAACCGCGCGCTCGGCGCTCTCCATGGCGGCTTCCATGCCGGTGTGCACGAGGCCCAGATGCTCGCCCGCGAAGACCAGCCGGTCTGCGGGTGCCCCCATGCGCCCGGCCCAGCGTGCCACCTGGCCCGGCGCCCAGTGCATGTAGGCGCCGCCAGCGCGGCTGTTGCTGGCGGTCCAGCGCTGGACCGCCCGCACCCGCACCCGGCCTTCGCTGGCAGGGCGCAGCCGCGCCAGCTCGCGCCCGATGGCATCGCCCAGCGCGGTCGAGCTGCTGTCACTGTCCCAGTCGAACGCCGCCCGGTCCAGCGGCCCGACGCCGCCGCCATTCAGCCACACCATGATCAGCCCGGTATCGGCGCCGTCCGGCTGGCGCACCGAGAACGCCCGTTCCAGCAGCCCGTCGCTCCACATGTCGATCGGCATGCCGTCGGTTTCCCAGAACCGCACCTGCGGCTCGATGATCACCTGCAGGATCTGGGTGTAGGGCAGGGATGCGATCGCCTCGCGGGTGATGTCCGACAGCGGCGCCGTCACCTCGATCCGCCGCAGCGCCGGGAACGGCAGGGCCGCCACGCACACCTGCCCGCGATAGCTGACGCCCTGCAGCGAGCGGACCGTCACGCCGCTGTCGTCGCTGGTGATCGAGGCCACCGGGAAGCGGACATGGGTCGGGCGCTGCAGCCGCGCGCTCATGGCGTCCGTCAGCCGCTGCGTGCCGCCCGGCACCACCAGCGAGCCACCGAGCGCGCGCTCCTGCTCGTACAGCCTCTGGGTTCGCCAGAGGTTCAGCATCGAATAGGTGCCAAGGCTGTTGCCATTGAGGCCCACATCCACCAGCCGCTGCGCATCGGCGGTGAAGCCCGCGCGGCCGAGGAACTCGGCTGCGGAGATGTCAGCCGCGATCCCGGCAGGTCCCCGCCAGTCGTCCAGTGTGGCCAGCGGATTGGCACCCTCGGCCTGGGCCAGCATGAACAGCGCGGCAGCCGGGGTCAGGCCCTTGAAGGCTTCGGGGAACGGGTTGGCCGGGTCGGTCCGCCAGCTGGCCCCGTCGAGGGCACGGGCGCCGAGGAACAGGCGCGAATTGCGCGGCGCAACGGGCTCCGGCGCCAGCTCAACCCCGACAGCTGCTGCCCGCGCCAGCAGTCGGGCATAGCCCGGGCCGATCTGCACCCCGCCCAGATTGGGCGTACCCGGCAGCGTATAGGCGGTGCGCAGCCGCCCGCCCTGGCGCACATTGGCCTCCACCACATGCACGCTGCGCCCGGCCTCCTTCAGCCGCAGGGCTGTCTCAAGGCCCGCAAGCCCGGCCCCCACCACGATCACTTCGGCATCGAAGGCGTTGCGGGCATAGGCAGGCGCCACCCCGCTGGCGAGGATCGCGGCAAGGCCGCCGCGCAGGGCGGTGCGGCGGGTGTGCAGGGGTGCGCCCATCATGAAGTCCTAGCGCCAGCGGCTCTTGTCGCGCAGATAGCGGTAGGCGTCGCGACCGTCTGTCGGCAGATACTCGGTGAACAGATTGGGCGGATAGCGCTCGACATAGGCGTTGAAGAGGTCCTTGTAGAGCGAGGTGTGGATCACAGGCTGGCGGTGGGTGCGGCGGAAGTTCGCGATCGGGATCACGGCCTTCACGATGGTTTCCTCCACCGAATTGGCGATATCCACCAGCTTGCCCTGCGGATCATAGATGCAGCTGCCGCCCGAGCCGCCATTGTCGGCCAGGAAGCCCGGATTGTCGCGCGAGACGGCGTTGTTGGCGCAGGCGGTCCAGACCCGGTTGTACATCGAGGTGGCCTGGATGTCCTCGGGCGTGAAGCCCCCCGTGGCGGTGCGCAGGAAGATCTCGCCGCCCTTCATCGCATAGGCCCGGAACAGCTCGGGCTCGCGCTGCACCGAGCTGGTGATGATGTTGCCCACGGGCGTCTTGGTCACCGGGATCACGGCATCCTGACCGTACATCTCGACATAGCGGTCGAGGCAGTCGTGGATGGTCGAAGTATAGATCTCGTAGTTGGCGCCACCGAACACGCCCTTGATATTGCGGGCCTTCCAGTGCTTGTCGACGATGCTGCCGTCGGGGCCGATGATGGTGGTGATGGACAGAAGGTGGTTCGGCCAGTCGGCATCGCGGGCATAGGAGCCGAACACGATGTAGCTGCCATGCTGCCGGGCCTTCTTCGCGATTTCCTCGGTCTCCTCGCCGGGAATCTCGATGGCGGCGCGGATGCTGTCATTGCGGTCCCAGCGGTCGGACCAGCCGGTGATCGGAAACTCGTGGAACAGCAGGATGTCGCTGGGTCCGCCAAAGCCGTTGGCGGCGTCGATCAGCTCGAGCATGTGGTTGAGATTGTCGCGCTTGGACCCCGCCAGCCGTGACAGGTCCACCTGCCGCACCCGCGACTGCACGACGCCCAGACTGATCACGTCCTTGGCCAGCGCCGCGACCGGATAGGTTCCGTCGGTGTTGTACTGCAGCGGCAGGCGCTCGGCTGCGGCCCGCACCTCGTGCGGGAACAGGGCGCCGCCGCCGACCCCCACCGCTCCGGCTGCAGCCAGCTGGAACAGCGTGCGGCGGGACAGGTCGGGCTTGGCGGGCGCGGTCGGGTCGGTCATGGGCAGCTCCTCGTTTGGGTAAATGGTATATCCTTTCCCGGGCGGCGCAAGCATCTTCTCAATGCTTGCGCTGGCCTTTGGCACCGCGCTAGCGACAGCCAGCAACACAGCGAGCCCCTGTCATGTCCGGAACCATCCAGAACCTGTTCGTCACCCCGGTCTGGCGCGGCCCTGCTGGCGGCCGTGATCCCGACGTGTTGCGGGCCGAGCTGCTGGAGGCGTGCCTGCTGCTGGCCGAGGAGGATGGCGCCGGGCGGCGGTGGTGCAGGGAGCACGGCTATCCGGGCTATACCTCCTACGCCTCTCTCAATGACCTGCCGCGCCGGATGCCGCCGTTTGCGGACCTCGCGAAGCGGCTGGACCGGCAGGTGGCGTCTTTCAGTGCCGCCTGTGGCCATGATCTGGCCGGCCGCAAGCTGCGCCTCGATAGCCTGTGGGTGAATGTGATGCCGCGCGGCGGAATCCACACCGGCCATATCCATCCCCACGCCGTGGTGTCCGGCACCTATTATGTCCAGATCCCGGATGGTGCCGCGGCTCTGAAGCTGGAGGACCCCCGCCTGCCCATGATGATGGCCCAGCCGGCCCGCAATCCGGACGCAGCCATCCAACTGCAGCCCTTCGTGTTCCTGGCGCCGACGGAAGGCGAGGCGATCCTCTGGGAAAGCTGGCTGCGCCACGAAGTCGTGATGAACCGCAGCCGCGCGCCGCGCATCTCCATCAGCTTCAATTACGCTTGGGGTTGATAAGCGCATCATTTCCGGGAACACTCGCCGCCTCAAGGGGAGGTGGCATGGCGATTAGGAACAGGGTGGCGGTCCTCGTGGCGGTGGCACTGGCCGCAGCGACCTGGGTGGCAGCCGGGAGTGGACCTGCTCAGGGGCAGACAGGACAGGCAGCGCCCCCGGCGTGGCAGCTGCCGGAGAGTCCCCCGGCGACGTCTGTCCGCCCGCCCCCGGCCCCCAAGGACTTTGTCGATGTGCTGGATGTCTTCGACGTCGCGATATCGCCCGATGGCCAGTCGGTGGTATCGGCCCATGCCCAGTGGTTCAGTGCCGCCGACCGGATCGGTGACAAGATCCTCATCACCCCAACCGCTACGCCACGGGCACCGCGCGTCACCATCGACCGCGACGGGCTGATCGTCCGCTGGGTGCTCTGGCCAAAGGACCGGTACATCGTGGCGGCTGTCATCGGTATCACCGCAGACCGCCGCCGCCTGACATTCTCGGATCGGATCGTCGCCATCCATCCCGAGACCGGGGCGGAGCGCATCATTTACGACGCGCCGCTCCTATTCGCGGTATCGCCCGCCGCGGATCGTTTGGTACGGGCCGCGCGACGGCAGCACGATCATGATCATTTCGCACCAGCAGGGGCGCGGCGACCTGGCCTTGCTTGACCTGACAACGGCCCGTCAGACCCTGGTTGAACGGGGCACTGAAGCGACAGTCAACTGGATCGTGAACGGGGCTGGGCGGGCGGTCATGCGGATCGACCGCGACGACCGATCCGGGGTGCTGCGCTACTATGGGCGCCAGGCGGGCGGCTCTGGCTGGCGCCTTCTGGAGACAACGCCGGCTGAAGTAGGAACTGGCTTCTCGGTGGTGGGCCGTAGCGACCGTTCCGACGAGGTGATCGTGGTCGGTCAGCCAGACGACGCGCCCACGCGCGGCATCTACCGCTACGACCTGACAACTGGCGAACTGGGGGACGCACTGTTCACGCACGACCGGTATGATGTCTCCAGCGCCTTTGTCGACTTCCGGGACGGCCGATACTATGGCGCCTGGTATTATGATGACGTGCTGCAATACCAGTTCGCTAACCCCGACACGCAGCAGGATGCTGACTCGCTGCGGACCCAGATGGGCCAGCAGCGGTCGTGGGTGATCACGGATGCCGATGACGATACATCGCACTGGCTGATCTATTCCAGCGCGCCGTAGGACCCGGGTACCTGGTGGACATTCGACCGCGACACCGACCAGCTGATCCGACTGTTCGACGCCCAGGCGGACATCCTGGCCGAAGACCTGTCTCCGATGGAGCCCTGGCGCTGGACTGCAAGTGACGGGTTGGAGATCTCCGGCTATCTGACCCGGCCAAAGGCATCGGCGCCGGGACCCCGGCCCCTGGTGGTCATCCCCCATGGCGGGCCGGAAATGCGCGACGTCCTGTCATTCGATCCATGGGCCCAATTCCTGGCAAGCCGGGGCTATCTTGTGTTCCAGCCGAATTTTCGAGGCTCGGACGGTTTTGGCCGTGCGTTCCGCGATGCCGGGCGCCGCCAGTGGGGGCTGCGCAGCCAGCAGGACATCGAGGATGGGGTTACCGACCTGATCGAGAAGGGGCTGGTGGACCCGGGCCGGATGGCGATCATAGGAGCCAGTTATGGCGGCTATGCTGCCCTGATAGCGGCGACGGATCCGCAGACACGCTATCGATGCGCCATGTCCATCGCGGGCGTCACCGACCTTCCGGCCCTGCTCGACCATGATCGGCGCCGGAGTGTGCAGGCCGCGACACCGGAACTGTATGACTATATGCTCCAAGTGATTGGGGATCCGGTCGCTGATGCCGAGCAGCTTCGGGCGACTTCCCCGATCCATCGGGTTGCCAATCTGCGCATCCCGCTATTGGTCATGCAGCCCGCGGAAGACCAACGTGTTCCGATGGCTCAGTTCACCACATTCCTGGCCGCCGCCCATGCAGCAGGCCGGACTGTCCAGTCGGCGATCATCCATGACGAGGGCCACGGTGACTGGAGCGCGGACACCCACGCCCGTGTCGTGGTCGATATGAACTGGTTTCTCACACGCTGCATGATGGACTGACTGCGTGGCCCGGTGCATGATTGCCATGACAGGGAGACAAAAGTGGCATCACGGCGCGCGGTACTGGCAGGTGGATTGGCAGCGGCAGGGCTGGGCCTGACGGGCTGCGGCGCGCGGGAGCCTGCGAAGGGCGAGGGCGGGCGTACCGTGATCCGGTTTGCCACCGACTGGCGGGCGCAGGCCGAGCAGGGCGGCTGGTATCAGGCGCTGGCCAAGGGTTTGTATGCGGATGCCGCGCTTGATGTGACCATCATCCAGGGCGGGCCGTCGGTGAATGTGCCGCAGCTGCTGGCGGCGGGTGCGGTGGAGCTGGGCATGGGCTCCAACTCGCCGATCGTGCTGTCGATGGTGCAGGCCGATGCGGGCGTGAAGGCGGTGATGGCCGGGTTCCAGAAGGACCCGCAGGTGCTGATCACCCACCCGCGCACCGACATCACCGGCATCGCCGACATGAAGGGCAAGCCGATCATGCTGGCGGATGCCTCGATCACGGCCTTCTGGCCGTGGCTGAAGGCCCGCTATGGCTTCACCGATGACCAGGTGCGCAAATACACCTTCAACTCGGCGCCATTCCTGGCCGATCCCGATGCAATCCAGCAGGGCTATGTCACCAGCGAGCCTTTCACCTTGGAGACGCAAGGCGGGATCGAGCCGCAGGTCTATCTGCTGGCCGATTCCGGCTATCCCGGCTACGGCGCCATGACCCTGGCGCCGGACCGGCTGATCGCTGCCAACCGCGATGCGGTGCAGGCGTTCGTGACCGCGACCATCGAGGGCTGGCGCGACTATCTGACCGGCGACCCGGCGCCTGGCGATGCCCTGATCACCCGCGACAATCCCGACATGACCCCCGAGCTGCTGGCCAATGCCCGCAAGGAGCTGGTGGACCGGCAGATCGTGATCCCGGCCGATGGCCGCATCGGCGCCATGACCGAAGCCCGCTGGGTCGCGTTCACCAAGGTCATGGCCGACGCGGGCGTGGTGCCCGCCGACCTCGACTGGCGCCAGGGCGTGGACCTGACGTTCGTGCAGGGGGCCTGAGCTTGGGTGCTGGCAGTGCCCTTTCGGTGCAGGGGCTGGAGGTGTCGTTTGGCGCCTTGAAGGCACTGGGTCCGATCGATCTGGCGGTGGCCCCTGGCGAGTGCGTGGTGCTGCTGGGGCCGTCGGGCTGTGGCAAGAGCACGTTGCTGGCCGCCCTCGCCGGTCTCACCGCACCCACGGCCGGCAGCGCCAGCACAGGAGACCGACCGCCGGGCATGGTGTTCCAGGAGCCCACCCTGATGGGCTGGGCCGATGCGCGCGACAATGTGGCCCTGCCTCTGGTGCTGCGCGGCATGAGCGAGGCTGAGGCGCGGCAGAAAGCCGTGACTGCCCTGGCCGAGTGCGGGCTGGCGGGTTTCGAGCGGGCACGGCCCACCGCGCTGTCGGGCGGGATGAAGATGCGCTGCGCCCTGGCCCGGGCGCTGGTGACCGATCCGGAGGTGCTGCTGCTCGACGAGCCCTTCGCGGCCATCGACGAACTGGGGCGGCGCGATCTCGACGACCTTCTGCTGGACCTGCGCACCCGGCTCGGACGGGCGATGGTGTTCGTCACCCACTCGGTAGAGGAAGCAGTTTATGTCGCCGACCGGGTTCTGGTGATGTCGCCCCGGCCGGGGCGGATCGTGGAGACCATTGTGGTCGACTGGCCAAAGGGTCCGCGCGGCACGGCCTTCATGACGTCCGACGTATTCGCGCAGGCCAGCGCCGCCGCGCGCCGGACGCTGGCCGGTGTGATGCCGGCACCGGTGGAGGCTGCGTGATGGCGATGCCGCGCCTCGATCCCGCGCCTTTGGTGGCTGGCCTGATGCTGATGTCGGTCTGGGAAGGGCTGGTGCGGCTGTTCGAGGTGCCGCGCGTGGTCCTGCCGCCGCCGTCCGCGATCCTGATCGCACTGGCAGACCGCCACGAAGTGCTGGTGCCTGCTGCCGGGGTCACGCTGGGCCTGGCCCTCACCGCACTGGCGATCTCGACTGTTCTGGGCACAGCGGTTGCCATCGCCTTCAGGCGGATACCGGTGTTGGAGCGGGGCCTGGGTCCGTGGGCGCTGGTGCTGCAGGCCACGCCGATCGTGGCGATCGCGCCTTTGGTGATCATCTGGGTGGGGGTCGAGAACCCGCGTCAGGCCATCCTGATCCTGGCGGTGGTGGTGGCGCTGTTCCCGGTGCTGGCATCCGCGCTGGCGGGGCTGAAAGCGGTGGATCCGGGGCTCGACCGGCTGTTCCGCCTGCACCGGGCCAGTGGCTGGCAGCGGTTCTGGCGGCTGGAGCTGCCAACCGCAACGCCGTTCCTGCTGGCCGGGATCAAGACGGCTGCAGGTCTGTCACTTGTGGGCGTGGTGGTGGCCGAGTTCGTGGCGGGCACCGGCTCCACCGGCGGTCTCGCCTGGCGGCTGGTGGAGGCTGGCAACCGGCTTGAGACCGCCACCATGTTTGCCGCCTTGCTCTTGCTGGCCCTGATGGGCCTCGCGCTCGATGCGGTTATCACCGCCATCGAACGGCGCCGGTAACCGGCCTAGATCGACCCCCGCTCCGCCAGTGCCGCAATCGCATCCGCATCCAACCCGGCCGCCGCGGCCAGTTCCCGCGAATGCGCGCCGTAGGCGGGCAGGGACAGGTTCGCCCGGCCCGGCTCGTCCTTGAAGCGGATCGGGATGCCGAGGTGCCGCTGGCCGGCCTCGTCGGTGAGGACCATCCCGCGCTCGGCGGTGTAGGGGTCTTCCATCGCGTCCTTCAGGCTGCGCACCGGCGCCCAGCACAGATCCACGCCCTTCAGGAACACCTCCCATTCGGCAAGGGTACGCGCGGCGAATGTCGCCTCGAAGAACCGCTTGAGCGGGTCCTGGCCGGGCCCGGGCTCGAGCCTGGCATACTCGAACAGGTCGGGTCGCCCGAGTGCATCCAGCAGGTTCTTTGCAAAGTGATGCTCCGATCCGCCCAGCACCAGAAACCGGCCATCAGCGGTCTCGTAGGGCCGATACATCGCCGCGCCGCCGAAAGGCCGCATCTGCTTGGCGACCGGGTGCGTACCCTCGGCCATCACCGGCCCCTGCACATTGGCGGTCCAGGCCAGCAGCGCGTCATACATCGAGATGTCCACATAGTCGCCGCGCCCGGTCTCGTTGCGGCGGTACAGCGCCATCATGATCGCCGCGAAGGCCATCAGGCTGCCAGCCATGTCGGCAGCCGGGATGGAGGGACTGGCCGGCTTGTCGTCGGTAAGGCCGCGGTTGAGGTCCACCAGACCCGCCATGGCTTCCATCGTCAGGTCGTGACCCGGCTTGTTCACATATTTCCCGCTCTGCCCGAAGCCCGAGATCGAACAATAGACGATGCGCGGGTTGATCGCGCTGACTGTCTCGTAATCCACGCCCAGCCGCGCCACCACGCCGGGCCGGAACGCCTCCACGATCACATCGGCCTCGCGTGCCAGCGCCAGGAACAGCGCCCGCGCCTCCGGGTCCTTCAGATTGATCTTCAGGCTGCGCTTGCCGCGCGCGATGTTGCGGAACCACACCGACAATCCATCCTCGGTCTTATAGCCGATGATGCGCGTCGGCTCGCCCACGCCATTGGCAGGCTCGACCATCACCACATCGGCGCCGTGATCGGCCATCATCATGGTCATGTGCGGGCCCGGCAGGAATGCCGACAGATCGAGGACTTTGAGACCGGAGAGCTTCATGTCCGTGCTTCAAGCGCAGGCAAACGCGTGGGGCAAGCGGTTCACAGCGCTGCGCTGCCGGGCTAGACCAGCGGGCGCATGACCCAACGCTCTGTCCTCCTGATCGTCGGAGGCGGCATCGCCGCCTACAAGACCCCCGAGCTGGTGCGCGCCCTGCGCAAGCGCGGCATCGCGGTGCGGGTGATCCTGACCGATGCCGGCAGCCAGTTCGTGGCGCCCCTCGCCCTGGCCTCGGTGAGCGGACACGAGGTGCACAGTGCCTTGTTCGATCTCACCGCCGAGGCCCGGATGGGGCATATCGAACTGTCCCGTTCCGCCGACCTGGTGGTGGTGGCTCCCGCCACCGCAGACTTGATGGCCAAGGCAGCGCACGGCCTCGCCAATGACCTCGCCTCCACCACGTTGCTCGCCACCGACAAGCGGGTGCTGATGGCACCTGCCATGAATGTGCGGATGTGGGAGCACCCGGCGACACAGCGCAATCTCGCCACGCTGCGCGGTGACGGGATTGCCTTCGTCGGCCCTGATTCGGGCGAGATGGCCTGCGGCGAGTATGGACCCGGGCGGATGGCCGAGCCGGATGCGATTGCCGATGCGGCGGAGCAGCTGCTGGGCGCTGGCGGCCAGGACAGGCCACGGCCGCTGTCAGGGCGCCATGCGCTGGTGACGGCGGGGCCAACCCTCGAGCCGCTCGACCCGGTGCGGTTCCTGTCCAACCGGTCGTCCGGCAAGCAGGGATATGCGCTGGCCGGGGCCCTGGCGGAGGCCGGTGCCCGTGTGACACTGGTCAGCGGGCCGGTGGCACTGGCGCCGCCGGCGGGGGTGGAGGTGGTGCGGGTGGAAACCGCGCTGCAGATGCTGGCTGCCTGCGAGGCCGCATTGCCCGCCGACATCTTCGCGAGTGTGGCCGCCGTGGCCGACTGGCGTCCGGCGCAGGTGGCAGACACCAAGCTCAAGCTGAAAGGCGCGGCGGCTCCGCCGCTCGATCTGGCCGAGAACCCGGATATCCTCGCCACCGTGGCCCGCCTGCCAGCAGCCCGCAG
>JAIXTH010000036.1 GCA_027484265.1 Alphaproteobacteria bacterium | reverse complement strand
CTTCCGCTCGCAACGGCGCCCCATGCGGTCTGGCCGCCCGCCTTGCGGCCCGGTCGAGGCTGGCGAAGCCACCCCGAAGGGGTTGCCTTGACGGGGCCGCAAGGCGGAACAGCGTAGTCTTGGTTCTGGCGCCAGCAGGGCTGGTGACAGAACCTCCAAAGCCCGGCGGCGGTCGGGCAGGCGCTGCCTCGGATCAGTTGGACCACTGGCGCGGCAGGAGCCGCGCGGTCCGGCGGGGCACTTCGGGCCTCGCCCCACCCCGGCTCCCTCTGTTGCCCACCCCCACCGTCTCATGCCACGATACCCTTCGACCGGCACGGCAGATGTCCGGCACCAGGGAGGGCGTCCATGAGTCTCAGCGGGGGTCGCAAGACCATCTTCATCACCGGGGCGGGTTCGGGCATCGGGCGGGCCACGGCGCAGCTGTTTGCCCAGCGCGGCTGGTTCTGCGGCCTGTATGACGTGAACGAGCAGGGTCTGGCGGAGACCGCCTCGATGCTGGCGCCGCAGACCTCCACCAGCGGCGTGTTCGACGTGACCGACCGCCAGGGCTGGTCCGATGCCGTGTCGGCCTTTGGCGATGCAACCGGCGGGCGGATGCATGTGCTGTTCAACAATGCCGGCATCGGGCGGCACGGCGCCTTCGAGCAGATTCCGGAGGCGGATTCGCGGCTGATCGTCGACATCAATCTCAATGGGGTGATCCACGGCATCTATGCGGCGCTGCCGCTGCTGGAGAAGACACCCGGATCGCGGATCGTGAACACCGCCTCCACCGCAGGCGTGATCGGCTCTCCCAAGCTGGCGGTCTATTCGGCCACCAAGTTTGCGGTGCGGGGCCTGTCGGAGGCGCTGGATGTGGAGTTTGCGCCCAAGGGCATCCGCGTGACCTGCCTGACGCCCTGGTTCATCGAGACCCCCATACTCGACATGGGCAGCCACGAGGGCGCCAATGCCAGGATGAGCGACGAGATCCGGGCGGGCGGCATGGATATCTATCCGGTGGAGATGGCCGCGCAGCGGGCCTGGGACGCCGCCCATGGTGATGCAGTGGTCTATCCGGTGGGCAAGGCCGCTGAGCGGGCCCGCTTCATGAGCCGCTTCTTCCCCGGCCTGATCCGCAAGCAGCTCCTGAAGGGCGCGACACGCTGACACGGGGGCTTGGCAAGGTGGCCTGCGCCACCATGTCAGCGCCATGACGACGCAAGCTCCCTCTGTCACCGTCTGGTTCGACGGCGGATGTCCGCTGTGCCGCCAGGAAATCGCGCTCTACCAGCGCCTGGATGCCCGCAAGGGCCGGGTGGCCTTCGTGGACCTGACCGCGCCCGACAGCGCAGCCAGCTGCCCCCTCGACCCCGCCGAGCTGCTGCAGCGCTTCCACGCCCGCACCCCTGAGGGCCAGGTGGTGTCGGGTGCGGCGGCCTTTGCTGCGGTGTGGGCGCAGGTGACCCCGTTCCAGCCGCTGGCCTGGCTGATGCGCATACCCGGCGCGCTGCCGGTGGGCGACTGGCTCTATGCCCGCTTCCTGCGGATCCGCCCGAAGCTGCAGCGACGGCTGGCATCATGAAGGGCAAGGGCGGGCGCACCGTCGCCAAGGGCAACCTGCCCTCCAAGCTCTGCCCTGCCTGCAACCGCCCCTTCAGCTGGCGCCGCAAGTGGGCGCGGGACTGGGACCAGGTGATCTGGTGCTCGGACCGGTGCCGGGCCGAGGGACGGCGGGCGGGTGGCGGGGCTGTGCCGCCGCCGGCTGGGTGACAGCTGCACCTTTCGGGTGCCCAGGCCAGCCAGAGCTGCTAGGGCGGCCCGGCTGGACCGCCGGAGATGTCACGGTCGGGCCCGAGGGAGCGGATCATGGCGCGTGTCGGCCTCTATCCTGGTACCTTTGACCCCATCACCAACGGGCATACCGACATTGTCGGACGTGCCGTGCGCCTGTTCGACAGGCTGGTGATTGGCGTTGCTGTCAGCAGGGACAAGAATCCACTGTTCACGCTCGACGAGCGGATCGCGATGGTGAAGGCCGAGACGGCCCGGTTTGCCGGCGACTGCGTGATCGATGTGCTGCCGATGGAAGGCCTGCTGATCGAGTTTGCCCGCAGTTGCGGCGCCGGCTGTGTGGTGCGGGGGCTGCGCGCCGTGGCCGACTTCGAGTACGAGTTCCAGATGACGGCGATGAACCAGCGCCTCGATCCTGCCATCGAGACGGTGTTCTTTATGGCCGACCCCCGCCATCAGGCGATCGCCTCGCGGCTCGTGAAGGAGATTGCCCGGCTGGGGGGGGATGTGAATCACTTCGTGAGCCCCGCGGTGGTGCGGGCGCTGAAGGAGAAATACGTTTGACCTGGCGCCCTGCCCTTGCGGCCACTGCCGCCCTGACCTCGACCCTGCTGGGTGGCATGGTCGCAAGCCTGCCCGCCGCCAGCCAGGCCCAGTCCCCGGCGGCCGAGGCCGGCCTGCCAGGCGGGCTGTCGCCGGCCGACTGGCGCGAGGTGGACCCGGCTTCCACCGTGGTGTTCGACACCACCAAGGGCCGGGTGATCGTGGAGCTGGCGCCCTGGATGGCGCCGGGCCATGCCCAGCGCATCACCGAGCTGACCCGCGAGGGCTTCTACAATGGCCTGGCGTTCCACCGGGTGATCGAGGGCTTCATGGCCCAGGGCGGCGACCCGCTGGGCGATGGCTCCGGGGGCAGCACCAAGCCCGATATCGAGCCTGAATTCACCTTCCGCCGCGGCGCCAGCCCCGCCTTCACCCCGATGCCGGGCGCCAGCGGCGGCCAGCAGCAGGGCTTCATCCAGGGCATGCCGGTCACCACCGCGCCCGACGCCAACCGCATCATCTTCGCCGATGGCAGGCTGCCCGCCTATGGCAACCACTGCCCGGGCGTGACCTCCATGGCCCGCGCCGAAGCTGTGAACTCGGCCAACAGCCAGTTCTTCCTGATGCGCGATACCAACCTGCGCCTCGACCAGCGCTATACGGTGTGGGGGCGGATCGTGGTGGGCCTCGATGTGGTGCGTGCCCTCAAGGTCGGCGAGCCGGTCGTGGATCCGGACCGGATGATCCGGGTGCGGATGCTGGCCGACATGCAGCCGTTCGAGCGCCCCCGCGTGCTGGTACAGCGCACGGAAGGTCCGGCCTTCCGCGCGCGCCTGGCGGCCCTGCGGCCGGCTCCGGGCTCAACCGCCGTCACCAACTGCGATATCCAGCCCGAGGCGCAGGTGATCGCGCCGCAATAGGGCCGCGTCCACGCAGGCCGCATCAGACACGGGGCGGGTGTAGGCCCGCCGCCACACGTTCCTTCAGGAGATATCCATGAGTGCCGATCCCGAAAACACCCTGCTCGTTACCCTCGACACCGGCGATGTGGTGATCGAGCTGCGCCCGGACCTGGCGCCCGGCCATGTGGCGCGCATCAAGGAACTGGCCCGCGAGGGGTTCTATGACGGCATCATCTTCCACCGGGTGATCAACGGCTTCATGGCCCAGGCCGGCTGCCCGCAGGGCCGCGGCACCGGCGGCAGCTCGAAGCCCGACCTGCAGGCCGAGTTCAATGACGAGCCGCATGTGGAAGGCGTCTGCTCGATGGCCCGCACCAACTATCCGCACTCGGCCAACAGCCAGTTCTTCATCTGTATCGATGAAGCTACCTTCCTCGACCGCCAGTACACGGTGTGGGGCAAGGTCACGAGCGGCATGGAAGCGGTCCATGCCCTGCCCAAGGGCGAGCCGCCGCGCAATCCGGGCAAGATCGTCTCGATGCGGGTTGCCGCCGACGTGGCATGATCCCGCAGCCGCTGGACACCGCCAGCCTGCTGGGCCGCCTGGATGCGATCGCTGAGGTGCTGGCGGCCGACCCGGATGCCCTGGCCCTTTTGGGGCTGGGATCGTGCGGGGTGGAGAGCGGGCGGCTGGATGGCTGGTCGGACCTTGATGTCTTCGTGATTGTCGAAGCGGGGCACGAGCACCGCTTCACGCAGGACGCCTGGTGGCTGGCCCGCGCCGCGCCAGCCGCTGCGCCCCTGGTGCATGCCTTCCGTAACACAGGCGATGGCTGGAAAGCGCTCTATGCGGACGGGGTATTCGTGGAGTGTGCCGTGTTTGCGGCGCAGACGCTGGCACACATCCCCTATCATGGCGGGCGGATCATCTGGCAGCGCGGGGCCGTGCTCGACCACGCCGCTGCAGCCGGACACCGGCCAGACCCTGCGGGACGGGACTGGCTGATTGGCGAGGCACTGACCAATCTCTTTGTGGGCCTTGGCCGCTACTGGCGGGGCGAGTGGCTGGCGGCGCACCGGCTGGTGCAGGTGGCGGCCCTCGACCGGCTGCTGGAGCTGGAAGGCGGCGGGCGCGACCCGTTCAATGCCGCCCGCGGTCGCCGGCATGACGATGCTGGCCATGACTGGCTGGAGGCCGCCAGTGGCCCGCCATCGGCAGTGCCACAGGCCGCCGCCGTGATCCTGGCACGGCTGGAGGCCCTGCCGGATACGCTGCCCGCGCCACTGGTGGCGGCGGTGCGGGGGCGGCTGACGGGATAAGTGCCCTGTCCCGGGGGTCCGATGCTTGCAGCGGACCAAGCGATGGAGGCGAAGGTTTCCTCTCCTTGCAACGGGGGAGGCAGACCACGCGCAGCGTGGTCGAGCGGGCAGTGCCGCGAGTGCCACGGCCAGAACGCCCCCCGGTTGGATCACTGCTGCTCGCAATGGCGCCCCATGCGGTCTGACCACCCGCCTTGCAGCCCGGTCAAGGCTGGCGAAGCCACCCCGCAGGGGTTGCCTTGACGGGGCCGGAAGGCGGAACACCGTAGTCTTGGTTCTGGCGCCAGCAGGGCTGGTGACAGAACCTCCTAAGCCTGGCGGCGGTCGGGCAGGCGCCGCAGCGCATCGGTTGGGCCACTGGAGGGCGCGGCAGAGGCCGCGCGGTCCAGCGGTTTGGTACGGGGTTGAGATTTGGCGCCCCCTCGTCTTGGGCAGACCTCGACGGAAGCGGAGGCTCGGCGCTTGTGGCAACTCTCACCAGCCAGTTGACGAACGCACGCCACAGCCTGCATCTGTGCCGCATGCACGCAGATCCCAATCTCTATGACTACTGGCCCTACCGTGACCGTCCCCGGATCGAGTGGCCGGGGGGCAGGAAGCTGGCGTTCTGGATTGCGCCCAATGTCGAGTTCTACGAGTTCGAGCCGCCGGTGAACCCGCTGCGCCCCGGCTGGCCGCGGCCGACACCGGATGTGGTGGGCTATTCCCAGCGCGACTGGGGCAACCGGGTCGGGCACTGGCGGCTGATGGAGCTGATGGACCGGTTTTCCCTGCGCGGTTCGGTCTCGCTCAATGTGGCGATGTGCGACCATTGCCCGGAGATCATCGAGGCCTGCAACCAGCGCGGCTGGGAGTTCTTCTCCCACGGCATCTACAATACCCGCTATTCCTACCAGATGGACGAGGCGCAGGAGCGCGCGGTGCTGGCGGATTCGATCCGCACCGTGGAAGCCGCCACCGGCCAGCGCATCCGCGGCTATCTGGCCCCCGCTCTCACCCACACCGAGCGCACCCTCGACCTGATCGCCGAGCATGATTTCTGGTACACCTGCGACCTGTTCCAGGACGACCAGCCCAAGCCGGTGAAGACCCGCACCGGCAAGCTGATCTCGATGCCCTACTCGCTCGAGGTCAATGACGTGATCACCTATGGCGCCATGGCGATGGACCCCTGGCGCTATGCCGACATCCTCAAGCGCCACTTCGACCAGCTGCTGGCGGAGGGCGCGGCCAGCGGCACCGTGATGTGCATCCCGCTGCACGCCTATCTCGTCAGCCAGCCGCACCGGCTGGCGGCCTTTGGCGAGGCGCTGGCGCATATCTGCGCGCACCGCGACGATGTGTGGTTCGCCACCGCGGCCGAGATCGCCGGCCACTACCGCACCCATTACTGGGACCAGACCGTGGCCGACATCGCTGGCAGAGGCCTTGCCCGGCCGGGCACCGGCTTTGACGGAACCACGCGTTAACACTCCGGCAAGGCTGACACGGCACTCAGCGAGACTGGACGCGGTGCATGCGAGAAGGCTGCTGGTGCGGTGACGGTGGAACTCGGGACAGCGACGCACACAGATGCGCCGGCGGGCGGGGCAGCTTCGGCTGGGAGCCCGGACGGGCTGGCGCGTGTGCGCCGCCGCGGCTCGCTGCGCACCAAGCTGGCTTTGCTGGTGACGGGTTCGGTTCTGGTGGCCGTCACGCCGCTGGCGGCGATCTTCGTCCAGCAGGAAACCAACCGTGCCGCCACTGGCCGCTGGACCCAGATGAGCACCGCTGCCGAAGTGATGGCCGCCAGTTCGGTGGAAGCGGTGCAGGGGCTGGACCGGGACCGGGCCTTCGGCGTGCTGCGGGCGGTGTCGCGTTCGCCTGGCGTGTCCTATGCCCGGCTGTCGCTGACCAATGGCATGATCCTGGCCGAGAACGGCGCTGCCTCGCGCCTGCGTACCGATGTACGGGCGCGGGTTGACGAGCCGCCGCCCGATGTCTGGCGCCTGCTGGCCACACGCTCGATCGAGGTCACCGCGCCGGTGATCGCACCCGGTGGCCAGACCATCGGCGAGGTGCGGATCCTGCATGAGGCCGAAGGCCTGCCGCAGGAGGTGATGCGGACCCTGGCGATCGCCCTGATCTTTGCCGCCGGCGCCCTCGGCATCGGCGTGATCATCGCCTGGCGCCTGCAGCAGAACCTCACGGGGCCGCTGATGCAGGTGAACGCCACCTTGCGCACCATCACCCAGGACGGCACCTTCGAGGGCCGGGTGGATATCGCCGCCGAGGACGAAGTCGGCGAGCTGGTGGACAGCTTCAACACCATGATCGATGCGATCGCCGAGCGCGACCGCCGGATCGATGCCACCTTGCGCGGCCTGGAAGAGGAAGTGCGCCGTCGCACCGCCGACTATGAGAGCGCCCGCGACCAGGCCGAGGCGGCCAATGCCGCCAAGTCCGTCTTCCTCGCCACCATGAGCCACGAGATCCGCACGCCGATGAACGGCGTGATGGTGATGGCCGAACTGCTGGCCTCCGCCGACCTGCCGGGCCGGGCCCGCCGCTATGCCGACACCATCGTCAGCTCGGGGCGGACCCTGCTGGCGATCATCAACGACATCCTGGATTTCTCGAAGATCGAAGCCGGCAAGCTGGAGATCGAGGACATCGGTGTGGACCTGGTGCGGCTGTCCGACGACATGATGGCGCTGTTCCATGCCCGCGCCCGCGACAAGGGGCTGGCCTTTGCAGCCTTTGTGCACCCTGACCTGCCCCGCGTGATTCCCGGCGATCCGGTGCGGCTGGCGCAGGTGGTCTCGAACCTGATCTCCAATGCCATCAAGTTCACCGATCAGGGCCATGTGACCTTGCGCATGGACCCGGATCCGCGCGAACCCGGCAGCCTTCGGATCGTGGTGACCGATACCGGCATAGGCATCCCCGCCGACAAGCTGGGCAACGTGTTTGCCGCTTTCTCCCAGGCAGACCAGTCCACCACCCGCCGCTTTGGCGGCACCGGCCTTGGCCTGTCGATCGTGCGGCGGCTGGCCGAAGCGATGGGCGGCGTGGTCGGCGTGGCCAGCGAGCCGGGCCAGGGCAGCCGGTTCATGGTGCGCCTGCCCGCTGGCACTGCCGTGCCAGGTGCCGGTGATGCAGGGCGGGCCGGTCCGCCGCGCCTGAAGCGTCCGCTGGGCGTTCACATCGCGCTGGGCGACACGCTGGAAGCCGCGGCGATCAGTCGCCGGGTGGTCGCATCCGGTGCCGTGCTGGCTGCTGATGCCGCTGGCGCGGGCCTGGTGCTGGCCGTGCCCGAGGCCGCAGCTGGCCTGGCGCGGCAGCGGTTGGTGCTGGTGGCCGAGCCCGGGGATGCAGGCGCAGAATCCATGGTGGCGCAAGGCGCGGCAGCGGCCCTGCTGGTCCGCCCGGTCCGGCTGGCCGAGCTCGACAGCCTGCTGCAGCTGGCCGCAGATGGCGGCGCACTGACGGCGCTGGCCGGTGCCGGGGCAGGCCGTGGCCCGGCTGGCGCCGCCGGTCCGCAGCCGGTCTGGCCTGCGGCCCGGGTGCTGGTGGTGGACGATACCGAGGTCAATCTGGCCGTGGCGCAGGAAGCTCTCGAGCGCTTCGGCATCACACCCGATGTGGCCCGCGATGGCGCGCAGGCACTGGAGGCAATGGCCGCAGCCCGTTATGACCTGGTCCTGATGGACGGATCCATGCCGGTGCTGGACGGCTTCGAGGCAAGCCGCCGCTGGCGTGCGCGCGAGGCTGAAACCGCCGCGGGCGAACGTCTGCCCATCGTAGCCCTGACGGCCCACGTTGTCGGCCAGGGCGCCACGGCCTGGCAGACAGCAGGCATGGACGGCGTGCTGCTCAAGCCCTTCACCATGGCGCAGCTGGAAGCGGTGCTGTGCACCCATCTGGGCGCGCCGGAGCTGCGCAGGGATGCGGCCGTGGAACTGGAAGCAGCAGCTGCCGCACCCGGTTCCCGGCCACAGCTCGATACGGGCCGCGACGACGACATCGTGCTGCTGGACGATGACGATGCACCGCCTGCGCTGGACACCGATCTGTGGGACACCGAGACCATCTCGCGGCTGCGGGGCGCACGCAGCGACTTCGTGGCCCGGATCACCGGCCTGTATCGCAGCCATGCTCCCCAGGCTCTGGCCGAGCTGGAGGCGGCCGCCGCCAGCGGTGATGCCGATGGCGAGGCCCGCGCCGCCCATGCGCTCAAGTCGATGAGCCTCAATCTGGGCGCAGCAGCGGTGGCGGGCCGGGCCGCCGGGATCGAGAAGGCGGTCCGTATGGACGGGCGCCCGGTCACGGCGCTGGAGCGGGCGGCGCTGGCTGCCTGTCTCACCCGCACCCTCGACAGCCTGGATACGGCGCTGACCGTCTCCGGCGCCCCGGCAGGGAACGCCGCGCCAGGGAACGCCGCACCCGTGCCACCGCACGGTGCCCCCGGCTCACCGGCCGGATCGGCAGCGCCGGAGACGATGGCACAGGCCACCCCGGCCCCGACCACGGCACCGCATCCTCAATCCGACGCCCTCAGCGAGGCCGAGGCCGAACTGGCCCGTGATCTGGCCCAAGCCATCGCCGCCGGGGCGCTGGAAGTGGTCTATCAGCCGCTGTTCGACCGCACCGCCACCGGCATCACCGGCGCCGAGGCGCTGGTGCGCTGGCCACGCCCGGGCCTTGCCCCGGTGGGACCGGCGGTGTTCGTGCCGCTCGCAGAGCGCACCGGCCAGGTGCAGGCCCTCGACCGTTTCGTGCGCCGCCGGGCCTTTGCCGAAGCGACGCGCTGGCCGGTGCCGGTCAAGGTGTCGGTGAATGTCTCGCCGATCGAGCTGCTGCAGCCCGGCTTCCTGGACGATGTGCTGGGCGCGGTGCGCGATACCGGCCTTGATCCGGCCCGGGTCGTGATCGAAGTGACCGAGACGGCCATGCTCGGCGATCACGAGGCCGCTGGCGCGGTGTTCGCCGCCATCAAGGCCACCG
Source organism: Alphaproteobacteria bacterium (assembly GCA_027484265.1). Classification (GTDB taxonomy): domain Bacteria; phylum Pseudomonadota; class Alphaproteobacteria; order Caulobacterales; family Aquidulcibacteraceae; genus JAIXTH01. The sequence continues at coordinate 1,644 of JAIXTH010000036.1, read as the reverse complement.
GCATGAGCCTGGCGCTCGATGATTTCGGCAGCGGCTGGTCGTCCCTCACCTCGCTGCGGCGCCACCCGTTCGACCGCATCAAGATCGACCGCGAGTTCGTGATGGCGCTGGAAGCCGAGGGCCAGGCCCGGATCGACGCCCTCGCCATCCTGCAGGCCATCGCCGGTGTCTGCCGCGCCATGGGCCGCGAGGTGGTGGCCGAAGGGGTGGAAACCCCCGAACAGCTGCGGGTCCTCAAGGCGGCCGGCATGCGCGGCTACCAGGGCTGGCTGCTGGGCAAGCCGATGAGCTGCGCCGACTTCACCGCCCTCCTCAGCCAGGGCCGCCACCAGGTCACGGCGGCCTGAGGGTAGCTGCGCGGTCCGGCGGCGGCCGCACCGCCTCGAAGATCCGTCTGGCCTGCCCGCCAGCGCGCGCGCCAGACCGGGATCAGGCTTCCAAGGCCCTGCCCTCAGCCCAGCCCCAACCGCATGGCGCAGCGCCGGTCCATGGGCAGAATGCCGCGCGCGGCCTCGGCCGCCAGGGCATCGCGGAGATGGGCGGGCAGCTCGTCGGCGGCCAGCTCCCGGAAGCCCATCGCGGCATAGAAGGGTCCGTTCCAGGGCACGTCCTTGAACGTCGTCAGCGTGGCGCCGGTGCAGCCCTCTTCCAGCGCACTCTCGAGGATTGCCGCCAGCAGCGCCCGCCCGATCCCGCGCCCCTGCACCTCGCGGCAGGTCGACATCTCGGCCAGATGGATATCCCTGCCGACACGGCGGGTGACCGCAAACGCCACCAGCTCGCCAAACAGCGGATCCTCCAGCGCCTGCGCCACCCACACATCGCCGGTCTCGAACGCCCGCTGGAACGCGGCTGCATCCAGACCCGCGTCGGTCGCCACCGCCTCCAGGCCCGCCACCCCGGCAAACGCGCCCCCTGCCGAAGCCTCGATGGCTGGCAGCTCGGGCAGATCATCTTCGTCGGCGAGGCGGATCAGGGTCGAGAACATGGCGCAGCCGATGGCACAGCGGGACGGCACAGACAATGGCGATTGCCTAGCAGGCCCGCTGCCCGCAGCGGTGATCCGATGTGGTCATGGGTTGGGACCATCAGCCCTATGGCTTGCGCAGAGCCAGAACCGGGGCACCCCTGAACCTGACGATGGTCACCAGGGCAGGCCTCAAGCCAAGATGCCGGGCCCCCTTCCAGCGCAGGACGCGTTGCAGCAGGCGGCGGCAGCGACGCCGGCGCGGCCTGGCCGAAGTCTGCATGTCCGGATCCCACAGGCGCGCGGCAGCCTCGATCAACCGGTCGATCTTCCGGTCCAGTACCTTGGGCGACAGCTGGCGCCCCGCGCCAGCAGCCACGCCCGGAATCTGGCAGGGCTCACCCCCCGCCAGCGCAAACTCGAACGCCAGCAGCCGCAGCATCCACCGCAGCCAGGCCGCCCAGACCCCCAGACTGGCCAGCCTGTCCAGCCACGCACCATCCGGTTCCGCCAGAGCCGCATCCACGCGGTCCAGCGCAGCGGCGAGGCGCGCGCGGCTGTGGGCAGGGGATGGAGGCGTGTGCTCCATGCCGGCATTGAACCCCAAGGTCCGCACCCCGGGGATAGCATTTGCGTCTAGCCCCCCGCTGGCCCGCGCGGCTCCTGCCGCGCCCATG
>JAIXTH010000314.1 GCA_027484265.1 Alphaproteobacteria bacterium | reverse complement strand
GGCTGGCGATCCTGCCCGACCTGTCGGCCTTTGATCCGGTGCTTTTCCTGGGCCTGCGGACGGCCCGCCTGCGGCTGGAACAGGCCAGCACCATAGCCGAGGCCCATGCCGTGGACGGCCTGTTGTGGTCGCTGGTTGTGCGCGCCCAGTCCGCCGGGCGCACACCAGGCCAGCAGGCGGTGGATCAGGCGCGCGCCGCCCTCGAACAAGCCCTGCAGGGCGGCGCCACCGACAGCGAGATCGAGGCGCTCATGCAGGACCTGCGCGATGCGGTGGCCCAGCGCCTCGGGGAGCTGTCGCAGGAGGCCAATGGCGATGGGGGGCCAGGAGGTGGCGCTGGGGCGAACGGCAGCGCGGGCCAGCAGGTCAGCGAAGAGGACATTGCCGGAATGCTGGACCAGCTGGAGGCCGACGGAACCGGTGGCGCACGCCAGGAAGCACTGAACCAGCTCGATGCCCTCGGCCAGCTTCTGGACAGTCTGGGTAGCGGGCAAGGCAATGGGCAGGGCAATGGGCAGGGCACTGGGCAAGCGGGCGGCCCGGGCGGTCCAGGGGGCGGACCCGCCCCAGGGGACCCGCTTGAGGCCCTGCTGCGCGAACAGGAGCAGCTGTCGGACGAGACAACCGCCCGCAATGACGGTAGCGGCGCCCCGGCCTCGGATCTGGCTGAGCGGCAGGGCGAGCTGGCGCGCCGGCTGGGCGCTGCTTCGGGGTCTGACGGTACAGGCGGGTCCGGCAGTGACGAGCGGCCCCGGGGGCCTGAAGCGATGGCCGGGGATGCCGCCCGCCAGCTGGAGGCGGCCGCCGAGGCCCTGCGCCGGGGCGACCTCGACCAGGCCGCCGCCCTGCAGGATCAGGCCACCCGCAGCCTGCGCGAAGCCGCGCGTGGCCGCGAGGAGCAGCAGCAGAGCGGACCGGGAAACCGCGGCGACACCGACGCCCTTGGCCGCCCGGTCCGGGGTGGCACTGACGAGGGCCGCACCACCCGGGTGCCCGAGGAGGCCGAGCGCCGCCGGGCCCGCGACGTGCGCGACGAGCTGCGCCGCCGCCAGGCCGACCCCAACCGGCCGCAGGACGAACGCGGCTATATCGACCGCTTGCTGGAGGACGGCGCCCAACCGCGCCCGTAGACAACACCATGGATGCATCGCGATCGCGCAATGTGCTGGGCGGCGAACTGGAGACCTGCTCGCTCGACCCGCTGACCGGCTGGTTCCGCGATGGCTGCTGCGAGACCGAGGGGCTGGATGTCGGCACCCACGTTGTGTGTGCGCGCATGACCCGCGCTTTTCTCGAACAGCAGCTGGCGGTGGGCAATGACCTCGTCACCCCGCGCCCGCAGTTCGCATTTCCAGGCCTGAAGCCCGGCGATTTCTGGTGCGTGTGCCTGACCCGCTGGAAACAGGCGCTGGATGCGGGCGTGGCCCCGCCGGTACGGCTGGAGGCCACCCACGAGGAGGCGCTGGCAGTGGTGACGCTGGAGCAACTGCGCGCCCATGCCTGGCACGCGGATGGGGGGTAGTTCCTGCTGGAACCCTGGTCTCAGCCCTCGGTACCGGTCCGGGCCTCAGAGAGGACCTCGGGGCTGGTCTCGGGGCTGGCCGGGCGGCGACCGGCGGCGGCGAGGATACGTTCGAGGGCGGCGACGGCGCGGTCGGTGACCGTCTCCAGCACTTCGATGTCAAGATAGAGGGCGCCAGCCGGCCGGTCGCCACGGGCTGGCAGGCCGTGACCTTCCACCCGCAGACGGGCGCCATCGGTCGTGCCCTTGGGCAGACGCACGCGCAGCCGTCCACCCGGCGTCTCGACATCAGCGGCACCGCCCCTGCGCGCCAGGGTCTGCGGCACGCGCAGCACCATCGACAGGTCTCCTGCCCCTTCGGCGCGGAACCCATCCGCTTCGGACAGGCGCGCCACGAAGGCCACCTCGCGCCCGCCGATCCGGGTCGCGATCCGGTCTCCGGTACGGGTGCCAGCGGGCACGCGCACAGCAGCCCTGCCGAGGGCGCAGACCCCGCGCACCGTCCCGCCGCGCACGGCAGTCCACACGGACACAGGCAGGTCGATTTCGGTCATGCGGCTCATCCGGGGGTTTCCGGTGCGGGGCAGATCGGCGCTGGCAGCGCCGCGGGTCATCGCACGGTAGGCGGTCTGTGCCGCTTCGAAGCGCTCGCGCGCCGCCGGGTCGCGGGTCACGTCGGGGTGGCTGGCCTTGGCCACGGTCCGGAACGCCGCGCGCACTTCGTCGGGCCGGGCGTCAGGGGCAATGCCGAGGATGGCGTGGGGCGCGTTCATCATGCGCCACAGTGCAGTCCTATGGTAAATCGCGGGTAAAGGCAGGCTGCATCTGGAGCGGGTTGCGGCGGCGTCCAGAGGACATCCTTCCCACTGGAGTGTCCCCCATGCGTACCCGATTTGCAGCACAGGCCCTCAGCGCCTCAATCCTTCTGTCCGCTACGGCGGGCTGTGTTCATGGCGGCGCCGTCACCCCGCCTGACCCCGCCACTGTCAGTGCGGACCGCAAGGGTGTGATCTGCGCCAGCCCGGATCAGGAAGGCCTCTGTCAGACCCTGCGCGACTGGGCACAGGCACAGGACCTGCCTGGCGGACAGGCGATCCCGGTCTACCGTCTTCGCACCGATGGCGCGCTCTGGAGCAGCCTGCCGGGCGATGCCCGCAAGGCGCTGCGCGGCTATCAGTGGATCGTGGTGGAGACCGCCCCCGCGACCACCGGAACCACCCGCCTTGCCAGCGCCGTGCTGCCCGCTGCACAGGGTGTGCATCCAGATGCCGCCGCAGCGGCGTCCAGCACATCAGAGCCCATGAACTGCCAGCGCTGCGACGCGGCCGGGGCAGAAGGAGTGAACTGATGGAACCGCTTTCCTACGTGATGGTGCCGATCGTCATCTGCATCAGTATCTGCGCCCTGGCGGGCGGCTATCTGTGGCTCAGCTACAAGGCCCGGGTGGCCAACCATGAAACCGTGCGCAGGGCGATGGAGCTCGGCCAGCAGCTGGATGCCGAGTCGCTCAAGGTTCTCACCAGCGACAGCCGCTCCACCCTCGCCGACATGCGCGGCGGTGTGGTGGCCGGGGCGGTGGGCGTGGCCTTTCTGGTGGTGGGCGTCGTGATCGAGCTGGCGTTCAACAATGATGGCCAGTTCGCGATCATCATCGGCATTCTGGCCCTCGGCCTCGGTGCCGGGCGGCTGATTGCCTGGAAGCTGGCGGAGAAGCTGGCGCGCTAGGCGCCGGACTGTCCGTGATGCTGCGTTTCCGCCGCCCCCTCCCCGCGCTGTCGGCGCTCTCCAACCGGGCTGAACGCCCGGTTGGAGAGCCGGGCGGCGCCGTGGCTGCCGGCGCTTCGCCTCTGGCTCTGCTGGAGGACGAGGCGCTGGCGCTGCGGGCGCAGGAGGGCAGTCAGGTGGCATTCGGGGTGCTGGTATCGCGCCATCAGGGCGCCCTGCGCACCTGGCTCAGGCGGATCGGCCCGGCGCCGGATCTCGCCGATGATATCGCGCAGGAGACCTTCCTCGCCGCCTGGCGCCAGCTGGCGCGCTGGCAGGGACAGGGGCGGTTCCGCAGCTGGCTGTTCGCCATCGCTGCCAACAAGGCCGCCGATGCCCGCCGCAGCGCCGGGCGCGCCGCCGCCCGCGACACCAGCTGGCAGGCCGAGCGGCCGCAGGCGTTCGAGCCTGCCGGGGCCTTGGATGCCTCCATTGATGTGGACCGGGCCCTCGCAACCTTGCCCGAGCCGCAACGCACCGTGGTAGCCCTCTGTTTCGGCGCTGGTTTCAGCCACCAGGAAGCCGCCGACATCCTGGGCCTTCCCCTCGGCACCGTGAAAAGCCATGCTGCCCGTGGCCGCGACCGCATGCTGGCAGCTCTCACACCGCCCGCCGTCCCCGAAACCGGACCTGTCAGGAAATGCTCATGACCGATCAAGCCCCTGATCCCGCTGCGGTTTCCGCCGAAGACCCGCAGGCTGATGCAGCCCTGCGGGCCCTGTTCATCCGCGCCGACGCGCCCGGCCCGTCCGCGGCAGCTGCCGGGGCCGACTGGAGCGCTGCGGTGATGGCGCAGATCGCCGCCGAAGCCGCTGCACGCCAGCGCCGCCTCGACCTCGCACTGCGCGTGGGCGGCGCCATCACGGCCCTGTGCCTCGCAGCCGCCCTGCCCTTCGCCCCCCCGGCCCTCGCCCATCTGGCGGCAGGCCTGCCGGGCCAGGCCGGCCTTGCGGCCGCACTCCTGGAAGCGGGCAGCCTGCTGCCAGCCCTCTCCATAGCCGCCGCCACAGCCTGCCTCACCGCCCTCGCGATCCTCACCCGCCCGGCGGTGGGCGAGCGGTAGGGAAGCGGGCGTGCAGGCTGCTGGGCCGACACGGGTCCGAGCGGGATACGGGCGGTGGCGAAGCCAGGGGCGCCACTCATCGCTCCACCCCCTGGAGCGCCGCTGCTTGCAGCGGCGCAAGCGGCGCGAAGCGACGCTCATTCGTTGGGCGCCTCGCTTCGAGGGTCGAGGCGCTTATGCGCCTGCGCAGCTGCAAGCAGCTGCGCTCCAGACGGCAGGTGGGCCGCGGTACCGACCGCTTGCCGTTTTGCCGCCAGGCGCAAAAACCTGTTCAACGAGGGTCGGCTCTTCTTCCCGGGTCCGGCACCCGTCTGCAGCGCCGCTGCAGGCAGGGATCACCCTTCAGCGGGCGGCGCGCAGCAGCAGCACCGCCGACAGCATCACCAGCGCGCCCAGCCCCTGGTGTGCCACGCCGGTGAGGACACCCGCGATATCGGGCGGGGCGTGGTAGCGGAACATGTGCAGGGTGCCGATGCCCAGCAGGATCTGCGCTGCCACAAGGGCCAGCATCACAGCCGCAAGGCCCCGCACCGCCTGCACCGGGCTGCGCCAGGCCACCACGAAGGCCGCCACCGCCACGAGCCCTGCCAACAGGGCGCCGATGCGGTGATTGAACTGGATCGCCTGTGTATTCTCCACCCAGTTGCGCCACAGCGGATCGAGCCGGGCATAGTCCTGCGGCAGCCAGGCGCCGTCGATGGTGGGGAAGTCATTGTGGGCAAAGCCGGCATCGGTCCCGGCCACGAATGCGCCCAGCACCACCTGGCTCGCCAGCACCGCCACCAGGGCGATGGCCCAGGGCACCACCCGCCTGTCACCGGTCACGACACCTGCGCCGCCGTTCCCGCCCGCAACCGTTCGCGGCGCCAGATGGTCCAGCGCCACCCAGCTGACGAGGCACAGCAGCAGGAACGCCATCGAGAGGTGGGTCGCCAGCCGGTAGGCCGCCACATCCAGCCGCTCGCCCGACAGGCCCGAATGCACCATCCACCAGCCGATCGCTCCCTGCAGCCCCACCAGCAGCACGATCCCGCCCAGCGGCCAGGCCATGCCGGGCCGCAGCTGGCGGGTGGCGGCAAACACCACCAGCGGCACCAGCACCGCCAGCCCGATCACCCGGCCCAGCAGCCTGTGCCCCCACTCCCCCCAGTAAATGAACTGGAAGGCCGCGAGGCTCATGCCGGCATTCTGGATCTGGTATTCAGGGATCTGGCGGTAGAGTTCGAACTCCGCCAGCCACTGGTCATGGGTCAGGGGCGGGATCACGCCATGGATCGGCGCCCACTCCGTGATCGACAGGCCCGAATCCGTCAGCCGCGTGGCGCCGCCCACCAGGATGATCGCAAAGATCAGCACCGCCACACACACCAGCCACACGCCCACCCGCACATCGGCGGCCCGGCCGGGCAGGGCGCCAGTCGCAGGCGCGGCTGTATCGAGGGGAGGGGCAGAGATGGTCAGGGGCATGTCCGCTGGCTAGATAGGCCCGCTGTCTAGTCCGGCCAGCGGGCAAGCGGCAAGGCGGGCGCGTCGCCTTGCCGCAGCCCCGTGGCAGCCGGGCACACCATATCCGCTGCGGTCAGATTGAGAAGGAAACCTGCCATGCGCGCCAGCCAGCGCCGCGGTCTCGGCATCGCGATCACCGGGGTCTATCTGTTGGTCTATATCTTCTTTGCCACCTCGATCGGCGGCCTGTTCGCCGCCAAGCCATGGTGGGCGCAGATCGCCTATTTCGCCGTGGCCGGGATCGTGTGGGTGTTCCCGCTGCGCCCGCTGTTCCAGTGGATGCGGGTGCCCGACCATCACGAGCTGCCCGCCGAAGCCCCGCCCAGCGTGGCCGTCCCCAAGAAGCGCCGCTAGTGCTGCCCGGCCTCCCCGCGGCAGCTGCGCAGCAAGCTGCCCAGCCCCTTTGCATCCAGCCCCCCGCACGCTAGAGACCCCCACCCCTGCGGGAGCCCATCCCGCCCGGTCGGAGCGTAGCGCAGCTTGGTAGCGCACTTGTCTGGGGGACAAGGGGTCGTGGGTTCGAATCCCGCCGCTCCGACCATTTTCGCCCGATCACGACATTCCTGTCTGGCCATCCAACCTTCCGCTGCCAAGATGCGACAGTTGACATTCTCGGCCTCATCGGCAAATACTTAAAGTATACAATTTGGTTTTGGGGCCTGTCCTGGGGATGTCGGTGGGCAAGCATGGGCGCAGATCAGGCGTTGCAGCCTTGTTCCGGCTGTCCTTTCTGCTGCCTGCATTATTGATGATGGCAGTATGGTACTTGGCGCCTGAATTGCGCGACGCCGCCTTGTGGCGGCCGTCGGTGTTTGAAGACACCTCTGTCCGCCTGACTGACCAAGAGTGGCTCGAGTTGGATTATGGAGACCCGGGCAATCCAATCCGATCTGATGACAAAATACCGCTGGAGCCTGTGGGTGGCGTTATTGATGCCGATGACTTCATGTTCTTTCGATACGGTTCAGAGCCTGTCCTGTTCAATTCCCTGTTGGAGTCCGGGCCTGTCGGGCAGCGCGCCGGTCTGAACTCTCCCAAAGCAAGGGTGTACCTCGATCCACTAAACTCACTTGAAGATCATGGCAGATTTATTGGTAGAAACAGATGCGGACAGCAGCTGTTTCGCATTCGAAACGTGGATTGGTTCAGCAGAAACGTGATTGTGGGGTTTCGTGACTCTGACGTTCTGATTGTTCCGAACCGCCATAGTTTTGTCTCCTGCGGAGGAGGGGACGGCTCAAAATGTCT
>JAIXTH010000238.1 GCA_027484265.1 Alphaproteobacteria bacterium | reverse complement strand
TCAAGGATGGCGAAGCCACCGCCCCGTGGCGCCCGCAGGGCGTCCTTGATGCCAGCCGGGCCGTCTGCGACCAAAGCCGCAAGCGGCGGGCCGAGGCCGGACAACGGGTCTGCGCCGAGGACCTCTTTCCGTTGACCGCAGACGCCCGCCCACACCCGCAACTGCATTCCACTGCGCGAAACCCCGCCGGGCTGTTGGTTTTTCCGCGCCCTTCACGTAGGAGCGCGCGACCTTCCTTATCGGAGAACCAGTTCATGACCGACGCTTCGTTCGGTGGCGGCCAGCCGCAACTCACCGGCAACGTGCTGCTCTACAAGAATCCGCAGCCCCTTTCGGCACAGGAGCATGGCGCTCTGGGCCTGAAGACCCTCGAGCGGCCGTTCAATTTCGTGGCCACCACCCATGTGGTCCCGCTGACGGTCCAGGAGTTCGGTTCCTGCGCCACCACCATGCCGATCATCTTCGCCCCGGATCGCAAGACCCCGCTGGCGGTGATGGCTGCGCGTTCGGGCGAGAACCTGTTTGTCGGGGCTGACGGCAACTGGGAAATGGATGCCTATATCCCGGCCTTCATCCGCCGCTATCCGTTCGTGTTCGCCAGCGACCCGCAGAGCGACAATTTCGTGGTCTGCATCGACCGCGAAGCCGAGATGCTGGGCGAGAACCCGGACGTCCCGATGTTCATCAACGACCAGCCCAGCGACTATACCAAGAACGCGATGGACTTCCTGCAGGAGTTCGAGCGCCAGCGTCGCGCCACGGACGAATTCGCGGCCATCATCGCCGAATTCGACCTGCTGGAAGAAAAGACCGTCACCTTCACCCCCGCCAAGCCGGACGGGACCCCGGGCGATCCGGTCAAGGTGGCCGACTATCTGGGCGTCTCGGAAGAGAAGCTGAACGCGCTGCCCGCCGCCAAGCTGCTGGACCTCAAGAACCGCGGCGCCCTGCCGGCGATCTACGCGCACCTCGTTTCGCTGATGCAGTGGCAGAAGCTGGTGCTGCGCACCGTGCGCGCCACCGAGGCGGCCAACGGCGCCGCCGGCTGACCGGACATCGCAAGAGGGGTGGCCACCACCCCTCCCCTGCCGCTCACAGCCCCGGGACGCGCCGCGTCCCGGGGTTTTGCGTTCACGGCGCCGCGTGCGGGCCGGGCTCAGCTGCCCGCAGGATCCGGGTCCGGCGCCATCAGCAGCCCCAGCGCCCGAGCCTCCTCCGCCCTGGCCGAGCCACGCCGCCAGGCGATCCCGATCTGGCGTCCGATCAGCGGCGGATCGAAGCGGCGGGCGCTGACCCCTTCCGCCCCCAGGCCCGCATCCGCCGCCAGCCGGGGCAGCAGCGAGACCCCGAGGCCCCCGGCCGCCATCTGCACCAGCGTGAACAGCGAGGTGGCCCGCACCTCGTCCTCGCCGGGCCGCACGGTGCCGCACATCCCCAGCGCATGTTCGCGCAGGCAGTGACCGTCCTCCAGCAGCAGCAGCGGCTCGGTCGCAAGATCCCCCGGCACCAGCTCGGCCTTGGACTGGAGCGGATGGCCCGGCGTGGAGATGAACAGGAACTCGTCATCCATCAGCGCCAGCGTCTCGATGCTGGCGGACTCATACGGCAGCGCGATCAGGGCCGCATCCAGCGTATGCGCCCGCAGTCCCTCCACCAGCCGCGCGGTCAAATCCTCGCGCAGATACAGCTTGAGCCGTGGATAGCGCGCCTTCACCGCTGGCAGGGCCCGTGGCAGCAGGAACGGCGCGATGGTGGGGATCACCCCCAGCCGGAACGGACCGGCCAGCGGCTCGGACGCCCCGCGCACCGCGCTGCCCATCTCGCCCACGGCCGCCATGATGGCCCGCGCCCGGCGCACGGCCTCGACCCCCGCAGGGGTCAGCCGCGCCCCGGCCCGTGCCCGCTCCACCAGCCGGGCGCCCAGGATCGCCTCCAGCTCCTTGATGGCAGCCGACAGCGAGGGCTGGGTCACGGCTGCCTGGTCGGCGGCGGCGGTGAAGGAGCCGGTATCGGCAATCGCCACCAGAAATCCGAGCTGGCGCAAGGTGGGGTTCATGAAGCTGTCGTCCTGCTGGTTCACGCTGGCAGGACCGTGAGGTCCGCCGGGGCGGTGTCTGTGATGCCTGTGCCGGATCAGCATAGGCGCTGCCTATGCTAATTCAACAGAAAATCGATTGGGACTCTGGCGGACAGTGCTGTACACCCCATCCATTGGCTGTCCAGGCGACAGCCCGAGACCGGGAGAGAATCATGACGACCGAAGGCACCTGCCCGTTCACTGGCGCTGCGCGCCGCAACACCGCCGGGCCGGGCCCGCGCGGCAATGCCGACTGGTGGCCCGAGCAGATCAATCTCTCGATCCTGCACCAGCAGACCCCGGCGGCCAATCCGCTGGGCGCCGATTTCAACTATGCCAAGGCCTTCCAGACCCTCGACCTCGATGCGGTGGTGGCAGACCTCACGGCGCTGATGACCGACAGCCAGGACTGGTGGCCGGCCGACTATGGCCACTATGGCCCGTTCTTCGTGCGCATGACCTGGCACGCGGCCGGCACCTATCGCATCCATGACGGACGCGGCGGCGGCGGCACCGGCGACCAGCGCTTTGCCCCGCTCAACAGCTGGCCGGACAATGGCAATCTCGACAAGGCGCGCCGCCTGCTGTGGCCGATCAAGCAGAAGTATGGCCAGGCCCTGTCCTGGGCCGACCTGATGATCCTGGCCGGCACCGTTGCCATGGACACCATGGGCTTCAAGACCTTCGGCTTCGGCGGCGGCCGCGCCGACATCTGGACCCCGCCCACCGATATCGACTGGGGCCAGGAGACCGAGTGGCTGGGTGATGCCCGCTATTCCGGCGACCGCGAACTCGCCGACCCGCTGGGCGCCGTGCAGATGGGCCTGATCTACGTCAATCCCCAGGGTCCGAACGGCAACCCCGACCCGGTGGCCTCGGCCCGCGACATCCGCGAGACCTTCGCCCGCATGGCGATGAATGACGAGGAGACCGTGGCGCTGGTGGCTGGCGGCCACACCTTCGGCAAGGCCCACGGCGCCGATGACGCCGGCAAGTATGTCGGCCGCGAGCCGGAAGGCGCGGCGCTGGAACTGCAGGGCTTTGGCTGGGCCAACAGCCTCGGCGACGGCAAGGGCGTCCACACCATCACCAGCGGCATCGAAGGCGCCTGGACCCCCACGCCGATCCAGTGGGACATGAGCTACTTCGACACCCTGTTCGGCCACGAATGGGAGCTGAAGACCGGCCCTGGCGGCGCCCATCAGTGGCATCCGGCCGGCGGCGCCGCTGCCGATGCGGTGCCCGACGCCCACGACCCCGCCAAGCGCCATGCGCCGATGATGACCACCGCCGACCTCGCCCTGCGGTTCGACCCAGCCTACGAGAAGATCTCGCGCCGGTTCCATGCCAATCCGGCGGAATTCGCCGATGCCTTCGCGCGCGCCTGGTTCAAGCTGACCCACCGCGACATGGGCCCGCGCCCCCGCTACCTCGGCAAGCTGGTCCCCGGCGAAGTGCTGATCTGGCAGGATCCGGTCCCGCCGGTGACCGGCCCGCTGGTGGACGAGGCCGATGTGGCCAAGCTCAAGGCCGACGTGCTGGCCTCGGGCCTGTCGGTGCAGCAGCTGGTGGAGACCGCCTGGGCCTCCGCCGCCAGCTACCGCAACACCGACAAGCGGGGCGGTGCCAATGGTGCCCGCATCCGGCTGGCGCCGCAGAAGGACTGGGCGGTCAACAAGCCGGCCGAACTGGCTGGCATCCTGTCGACCCTGGAAACCATCCGGGCCGAGTTCAATGCCGGGGGCAAGACCGTGTCGCTGGCCGACCTGATCGTGATCGCCGGCAATGCCGGGGTCGAGGCGGCGGCCCGTGCGGCGGGTGTCGAGGTGACGGTGCCGTTCGCACCGGGCCGCACCGATGCCACCGACGCGATGACCGATGCGGCCTCGTTCGCGGTGCTGGAGCCCAAGTTCGACGGCTTCCGCAACTATGTGGCGCCGGGCCTCGGCCAGCCGGCTGAAGAGCTGCTGGTGGAGCGGGCGTTCATGCTCGGCCTGTCAGCACCGCAGATGACGGCCCTGGTGGGCGGGCTGCGCGCCATCGGCGTCACCGCACCGGGCACCAGCCATGGTGTGTTCACCGCCACCCCCGGCAAGCTGGACAATGCCGTGTTCACCAACCTGCTCGACATGGGCACGCAGTGGACCAAGACCGGCCCCAACGCCTATGCCGGTTCCGACCGCAGGACCGGCGCGGCCAAGTGGACTGCCACGGCAGTGGACCTGGTGTTCGGCTCCAACTCGGTGCTGCGCGCCCTGGCCGAAGTCTATGCGCAGGCCGGTGGCAGCCAGAAGCTGGTGGCCGACTTCGTGGCGGCCTGGGTTCAGGTGATGAACAACGACCGGTTCGACCTGGCCTGACCGCCGGGAGGCAAAACCGGGGCAGACTCTGCCCCGGCACCCTGCCCTGCTGCCGCAAAAGCAGCCGTTGTGCCGCAGAATCGAGCGCTCCGACTTTGGTCGGGGCGCTCTTTTCTCAGGAATTCTCGCTGCGCGACTGCGTAATGGACTGGGGTCACTCCGGTTGCGGCTCCCTGCCCGCACAGTGGGCGTGGGCGGCTTGTCGCTTGGCCGCAGCCGTCTACTTGCTCGGCGCGGCACTCGCTATCCCTCCTGCGGTGCCTCCCGTCCGGTCCGACCCCGCCACCACCCCAGGACCGGGCGACCCCGTCTCGCGCTGCTTCGGTGGCTGCGGGGCGGGGATAGGGTGGGGCCAGGTCGGGAATCAGGCAGGCGCTCCAGCCGGTCGGGTGCCCACCGTCACTGCAGCGGGCCGCTTGGCCCCTCGTCGCACAGGCGCGCGACCTCTTCCCAATGCCCGCACGCCTCCAGGTCCCCCAGGGCCGCATGTTCGGCGGCCCGCATCACCGCGATCACGGCTGCATCCTCGCCATAGCGCGCCTCCAGGGCCCGGGCGGCCGCACGCGCGTCGGCGTCGGCGCCAGGACCCTGCATGGGGCCGTCCCCTCCGCCCTGCCCGCTCACAGCGCTGCCAGCCCCTCATCGAGGCTCCGTGCCAGCGGGTCCACCCCGGCGGCGCGCAGGGCCGTGAGGTCTGCCGCGGGAACCACAAGCGCAGCCTCCGGTGGCGGCTCGGCAAACACCATGCGCCCCTCGCGCCCGGCCGCCCGGGCCGCGGCCCGCACCACGTCGTGCGCGCTGACAGCGCTGCCGCTGCCAATGTCGAAGAAGCCGCCAGCGCCGGTGCGGATCAGGCTGGCGGCCAGGGCACCGGCATCGTCGGCATGGATCCAGTCGCGGGTATGGCCGCCATCCACCACCGCCGGGTCGGTCGAGCGCCACAGCGCCACCGGCTCGCCCGCCCGCACAGCTGCCAGCGCCCGCACGGGCAGACTGGCCGCCGCCCCCTTGTGCTGCTCGTGTGCGCCATAGACCGAGCCAAACCGCAGGCCTGCCAGCACCGGCGGCGCATCGGCAGCCTGCCTGTGCCGGGCCGCAAACAGGTCGAAAGCCAGGCAGGCACGGCCAAAGGCAGTCAGCGGCTGCAGGGCCGCCAGCGCCTCCGCACCGGCATCCGGCTGCGCGGGACCGGCGCCATAGACCTGCAGGCTGGAGGCCCAGACCAGCGGGCGCTGCCGCGCGCTGGCAAAATCATGGAGGCGGCGGCGCAGGTGGAACAGGCTGGCAAACAGGGCATCCGCATCGGCCTGCGCCGCGCCCGCATCGGCCATCACCACCACCGCCGCCACCGACCGCCAGCTGGCCTCCAGGCGCGCCAGCAGCTCGTCGGGCTGCCACAGATCGTCGAGACGGGCAGGCAGCGCCCGCCACTTGCCATCCTGCGCCGGGCCAAGCCGGTCACACACCACCACATCCAGCCCGTGGTCGGCATCGGCCAGCGCCCGCGCCACCGCAGAGCCGATCAGACCGGCACCACCAACAACGACAATCCGGTGACCCGTCACGGGCATGGGTGCGCTCCTGCAGCTGTGTGCGCCGCGCACATGGGGCGGGACGCGATGTGTGAATTCCGCACATTGTGCAGCCTCGGGCACCGCCTGTCCAGCCTTGGTCCTGTCCATGCAGCGGGGCAGCCCGATGGATCGGTGCGCGGCACGGGCTTGACTTCGCGGAGCCGGCAGCCAGCTTGGTCTGCATGGAACTGATCGGCTACTGGATTTCCGCCATCATGCTGCTGCTGGGCACCGCCCTTGGACTGAAGGGGTGGTTCGACCCTGCCTGGGCGGCTGCCCTGGTGCGGTTGCAGCCCCGTCCGGACCAGCCCGAGGGCGTGGCCGAGTTCCGGGCCACGTTCGGTGGCCTGTTTGCAGCCCTGCATCTGGCCGCCCTGCTGGTGCTGCTGACCGGTGGGCCGGAGGCCGGTGCCGCCGTGTGCTGGGTGCTGGCGGCGGGCTGGTGGGGCACGGCCGTGGCGCGAGGCTGGTCGATGGCGGTGGACGCCCCGGCCCGCCACCCGTTCCAGCGATTCTCGACCGGACTTGAAGTGGTGGTTGGCCTGCTGGTGGCGGCCTATCCGATCGCGCGCCTGGTCTAGCACCGCTCAGTCGGGCGCGCGGCCAAGGCGGCGGGCCTCGCGGATGCGGCCGCGCACCAGATTGGTCTCCACCGAACGCGGCTCGAGCCGTTCGGCTGCGGCCACATCGCTTTCGGCCTCGTCATAGCGGCCCTGCTGCATGCGCGCTTCGGCCCGCAGCCGGTAGGCAAAGGCATCCTCGCCCTGCGCCAGCGCCCGGTCGAGATCCACTTCCGCATCGGCCCAGCGCCCGCCCAGCGCCCGCGCCCTCGCACGGTCCAGGAAGATCCCCTGCGCATCCGGCACCAGCTCCAGCGCCCGGGTCAGGGCGGCCTCGGCCGGGGCATAGTCCTCGATCAGCAGCCAGGCATTGGCCGCCTTCACCAGCAGCTGGGCCCGGCTCTCGGCTTCGCCGGCATAGGGGGAGGCCGCCAGACTGACGAGGGTGCGGGCACCGGTCTCGATGTCGCCCAGTTCGATCCGCGCGACGGCGATACAGTGCTCGGCATCAATCCCGCCCGAGCGGCTGCGCCACACCAGCCCGTCCTCCAGCGCTTCCTCCGCCCGCTCGGCCGCCTTGTCGAGGCAGGCCATCAGCTGCTGGGTGTTGCGGGGGTCCACCGCCTGCGCCTGCGCGGTGCCGCCGGCTGCGAGGAGGGCGGTGGCCAGCACAAGGGCTGCGGCAAGCCCGGCGGACTGGACGCGGGTGCAGGTGCGGGGCAGGAGAAGCGGAGCGGCAGGGTGGCGGGCTGGCTGCATGGCCGCGCGCTGTGCAATGCCCGCAAGGCAGCAATGAGGCAGGACAAACATGGCACGTGCTCCACACCGATCCAGTCCGGCCGCCCTGATCTTCGGCTGCGGCTATGTCGGTCTGGCACTGGCGCGCACCCTTACAGCGGCGGGCTGGCAGGTGGCAGGTACCGCGCGCAGCAGCGCATCGCGCGCGGATGTGGCCGCCGCTGGCGCGCTGCCCCTGGCTCTGGAGGATGAGGCGGTGGCAGGCTGGCTCGGACAGGCCCCACTGGTGGTCGGCTCGATCCCGCCGGACGGGGATGGCGATCCGGCGGTGCGGCTGTGGCAGCAAGCCCTGGAGGGGCGCCCGGCCGATGGCCACGCGGTCTATCTGTCCACCACCGGGGTCTATGGCGACCGGGCCGGGCGCTGGGCGTTCGAGGACGAGCCGCCCACCCCGGCCAGTCCCGAGGCCAGCCGGCGGGTGGTGGCCGAGCGGCAGTGGCTGGCCCTGCCGGGGCCGGTCAGCGTGCTGCGCCTGCCGGGTATCTATGGACCGGGGCGCAGTGCCCTCGACCAGCTGCGGGCCGGGACGGCACGGGCAGTGGTCAAGCCGGGGCAGGTGTTCTCGCGCATCCACCGCGATGACATCGTCGCGGCGGTCATGGCCCTGACCGGGCGGCCTCAGGCCGCCGGGATCTTCAATCTCGCCGATGACGAACCGGCGCCGCCGCATCTGGTGACCCTGGAAGCGGCCCGCCTGCTCGGCCTGCCCGCGCCGCCGCTACAGCCATTCGAGGCCGGGGCGCTGTCGCCGATGGCGCAGCGCTTCTGGTCGGAATGCAAGCGGGTGCCCAATGCCCGCGCCAAGGCCAGGCTCGGCTGGCGCCCCCTCTATCCCACCTATCGCGAAGGGCTGGCGGCCTGCATGGCGGCACAGCGCGCCTGAACCACGCCGATGGTATCCCGCAACAGCCGGACGAGAACCTCGGGCCGGTCTGCGGTCACCTGGCCCATCATGGCAACATCCAGTTCGGGGGCGGCAAAGGCGAAGGTCAGATAGCCGGCCACGTCACCGGTATGGCCGACCAGACGCAGGCCGGTGGAACCGATGGTGATCTCGGCCCCCGGCCCGGCCAGCTTGCGCGGCCCGTCCCGCTGGACCGGGTCGGCCTGCATCGCCTGCCCGATGGGCTCCAGACGGCCACCGGGCAGGAACAGGGCAGCCAGGAAGCGCGTCACATCCAGCGGCGTGGCCGCAACGCCGCTGTCGGCGCCGCTGTTTTCGGCATAAGCAAAGGTATCGCGGTCCGGCTGCCCCGGCAGCCCATAGCCCCGGATCGTGCCGCCCGGGTGGCCTGTGTGATAGCGGGTGTCGTGGAGGCCGAGGGGCACGAGGATGCGCTCGCGCAGCAACAGCTCCAAGTCTGCACCCGTAACCGATTCTGCCAGCAGCCCCAGAATGTGCCAGCCGGTATTGGAATAGGCATAGGCCGCACCTGGCGCGGCGGTGGCCGGCAGGCCGCGGACCGCATCGAGCACGCGCGCTGCCGTGACCGGCCGGGTCCAGTCCCATTCGGCTATGGTCCGGTCGGTATAATAGTCCGGCACGCCGCCGGTGTGGTTCAGAAGCTGGCGCGGCGTGGCGGTGGCCCCGGCAATGCCGTCGAGGGCACCTGCCGGCAGCTGGGCCACGACAGGGCGGTCCAGATCCAGCCGGCCCTCCTGGGCCAGCTGGTGGATCAGGGCCGCCACATAGAGTTTGCCCACCGATCCGATGCGCAGCGGCTCTTGCGTCGGCATCGGCGCGCGGCTGCGCCTGTCGGCAACACCGGCTGCCACCACGCCATCCAGCCCGCAGCCCTGCACCGCCACCACGGCGCCGGCCCGTGCGGCGCGTGCTGCCTGCTGCACAACCGGGCTCAGGGCCCCACTGCCGTCTGCGGGCGGATGGCTGGCGATCTGGCTGGCGGCCTGGCTGGCGGACAGGCCTGCCGCAGGTCCCGAAGTACAGGCAGCCAGTGCGCCCAGCGCGGCCACTGCCGCGGCCATGGCTGCACAGCGGTGCAGGGTGATCCGTGCAGCGCGCGGCCCATTTCCGTCAGGGACAACCATCGACATCATCGCTCCTTCGCGGCTGCGCCCCTTGAGGCAGGCTGCCCCGGCACGAACCGGCCCGGCGCGTTCTAGCAGCAATCCCATGGCGCCGGTCGGCTGATTCCGCTACTTGCAAGCTGTTTTTCGCCACTAAGGTCGGGTTTCATGACGCAAAACGCACTTGCCAGTCTGGACGGCTTCGACCGGGCCATTCTGGACCTTGTCCAGGCGGACAATCTCCTGACCCATGCGGAGCTAGGACAGCGGGTGGGCCTGTCGGCTTCTGCGGTGCGGCGCCGGCTGGCGCGGATGCGGCAGGGCGGGGTGATTGTCGCGGATGTGGCGCTGGTGGATCCGGCAGCCCTGGGGCTGACCTTCCTGGTGTCGGTGCGGTTCGGGCGCGAGGTGCCGTCGCGGCTGGCGGCCTTCCGGGCAGCCATCCAGTCTGAGGCGTGCGTGTCGCAATGCTACTCGGTAGCCGGCGATATCGACTTCGTGCTGGTGGTGCATGCCACTGATCCGGCGGCCTATGAAGCGTGGGGCGAGCGGGTCTTGATGGGCAACCCCGATATCGAGCGCTATTCCTCCACCCTGGTCTGGTCGCGCGTGAAGTTTGCCATGGCAGTCGAACCGGCGCGCTGACCGCAGCCCGGTTGGGGCGCCGGGGCCCGCCAGCGGGGCGGTGGCCCGGCGGCTGGCAGCGGTGGATTGCAAGGCTGCCGGATCGGCGCCAGACTGACCGCCATGCCAGCTGCCCCCCGCATCTCCCCCCGCAGTGTCTTCACCGAAGACGAATGGCGCCAGCTGACCGCGCGGTCCGACCTCGCAGGGCTGTGGCCGGTCGCCCATGCCTGGCTGGTGATCGCCCTGGCGGTGGCCGTGGCGGCGATCTGGCCGAACCCGCTGACCTGGCTGCTGGCGGTGATGGTGGTGGGGGCGCGGCAGCTGGGGCTGGCGATCCTGATGCACGAAGCGGCCCACGGGGGCCTCTCCACCAACCAGGCGCGCAACGACTTTGTGGGCCAGTGGCTGTGCGCGGCGCCCGTTGGCGCCGACCTCGCCAGCTACCGGCCCTATCACCTCGCCCATCACCGCAATACCCAGCAGGCCGATGACCCGGACCTTGGCCTTGCCGCCCCCTTCCCGGTCACACCCGACAGTTTCCGGCGCAAGGCGATCCGCGACCTGACCGGCCAGACTTTCTACAAGCAGCGGATCGCGCCGCTGCTGCGCAGCCAGACCGCCCGCACAGGCAGCGGCGGCGGCAGCGGCGGGAGCAATGCCGGGCGCAGCGCCATTGTCGGTCTGCCTCAGGCGGTCCAGCGCTATCTGCTGGCCCAGGGCGTGATCTTCGTGCTGTTCGCGGCGGCCGGTCAGCCCTGGGCCTTCCTCACCATCTGGCTGGTGGCGCAGGCGACCTGGTTTCCGCTGGTGACCCGGGTGCGCAACATCGCCGAGCATGCGGTGGCCACCCGCGACCCGTCAGACCCGTGGCAGCTGGCCCGCACCACCCGCGCCAGCTGGTGGGAGCGGGCGCTGATCGCGCCCTATCATGTGCACTACCATGCGGAACACCATCTCTGGATGCACATCCCCTTCTACAGGCTGCCCCGCGCCCATGCGCTGTTGCGCCACAAGGGGCTGACCGACCGGATGGTGGTGGCGGACAGCTATGCCGAGGTGCTGCGGCTGGCGACATCCCGGGCCTGAGGCCGGGCCTGAGGCCGGGCCAGGCCCGCACGCCTGCGCCAGCGCGCTATCAGGGGGCAGGTGGCCGGAACGTCCAGACGTCGCCATCCATGCGGCCTTCCAGGCGGTCCGGGACGGCGAGGGGTTCGAGCTGCGGCGCCTCATCCCCCAGCGCCAGCTTGGCGGCAATCATCACCAGCAGGAACCACTGGAAATCGATCGGATTGAGCAGGATCGTCTCGGAGAACGAGATCAGCGTCAGGGCCGACAGGGTCGACAGGGCAAAGGCCGCCCCCATGCCGCCATTGCGCAGCCGGCTCAGCGCCAGCACCCAGCACCAGCCCACCGCCACGACCAGCAGGCCCAGTCCCACCAGCCCCAGCTGTACCTGGGCGTCGAGCCAGGAATTGTGGGCGTTGGCGGGGGTAAAGCCGGTCTGGTCGATGATCCACTGATAGGGTGATGTCATCACGAACTCGCCGCGCCAGAAGCTCTGGTAGCCAAGGCCCTTCCACGGATCGAGCTGGGCGATATCGCGCAGCACGTCCCAGATCTCGGTGCGCCCGGTGAGATCGCCCGACCGTCCCATCAGCTTCAGCAGCTCGTCGGTCAGCGCAAAGGCAAGCCCGAATGCGCACAGCCCTCCCACGATCCCGGCCCAGCCCATGGCCAGCGCCACCCGTGGCCCCTGCTGCAGCATCCAGGCCCAGATCAGCACCGCCACCCCCAGCACACTCATCAGGATGGCGGTCCGCCCGGTTGCGCCCAGCATCAGCACCAGCACCAGCGGCAGCACCAGCAACCAGTGCCAGTTGCGCCGGCTGTACAGCGCCAGGGCAATGCCGATGGCGGCAAGGTGATAGGAGAAGAAGCCGAGCGCCTGCTTCTCGGCCCAGACCCCTGACCAGGCGCCAGGATGGATCTCGCTCATCCGCCCGACCGAGGGCACACCGACCGCCAGAAGCAGCGACAGGCAGCACAGGATCAAGAGAGCCATGCCGGTCAGCTTGATCAGCTTTTCCCAGCTGTAGCGGGCCGCGATCGCCACGGCGGCGAGCTGGCTGCCGGTGAGGAAAACGGCACCGCGCACCGTGTCAAACAGGCTCTGGGTCCAGCTGACTGACAGCCAGACCCAACCGGTCAGCAACACGAATGGCAGGATGAGCAGCCCACCCTGCAAGGTGCGCAGCGGGCGCAGGGCTGCCAGGCCCACCCCGATTGCTATCGCCACCAGCCACACCAGCCCGGCCCAGCTCACTTCGCCATTGGCCAGCTTGGACGGCAGCGACACCACCGCCGATGTGGTGATGATGATCAGCACCACGACGGCTGCATCCACGCACTTCTCGAACGCTAGCCCCAGCCACTCCCAGCTGTCGCGCGGGCGCACCTGACCGGCCAGCACATTGAAGAGGCTGGGGGCGGCCATGGGCCGACTACCGGGATGAACGGGGTTTTGGCTCAAACGGATTTCCGGGTTCGGTTGGCTCTTGCGGGTTCTGGCCCGTGGTTCCGATCCAGGACGACCACCAGCACTCTGGTCCCGGCGCTGCAAGAGCAGGGCCAGCGGCCAGGTGTCAGGCCGGGTTTGCGACCGGGCATCAGCGGTTGAGACCCGCTTCTGCTGGCGATGCGGCCGGCCTAGGTCTGCCGGAAGCTGCCGGCCGCAACGGAATGTCGACCACACCCACCAGCGGCACAGCTGTACCGTCGCCTGCCACGGTGCCTGCCGGGGCTACAGTCTGTCCGCCCTCCGGCGGATCGATCCAGACCTGCCAGCTGTCCGGGGCCGGAAGGGCCTGTGTGGAGCTGGTGACGCGGACCTGGCGCCGCTGCTCGCGGCGCGGCGTCTGGCTCACCTGCGCGGCGACGGTGCCGTCGGAGCGGATGGTGCGGCTCTCGCCAGGCCGGGTCTGCTGCCCGGCTTGCTGGGCCTGGGCCAGCGCCGGAACAGCCATGATGCCCGCACAGACGGCGGCAGCTGCGAGCGCGCGGCTGGCGAGTGGTGTGGCGGAACGGAACACGGGCTTCATCATGGCCCGGTCCGCTGCAACCGTCGGGCCGCTGCCGGCACCTGCCCGGCAGCCCTAACCACGCCGGGCGGTATAGCCGACCCGGGGAAAATGCACGACCACATCGCCCAGATCGTCGGCGCTGCGCTGCAGCGAGATCTGGTAGGGGTCGGACGCCACCAGTTTGCCATAGACCGGGTCACGGCCATAATCGTCCGCCGTTACCGTGACGAAGTCGCCGGCGCGCAGTCCCTGCGGCTCGCGGGGGTCAACGCCGCTGCGGGCCTCTGGCATCGACTGGCGGGCCACATCCACGGCAGCGGCGGCCTCGATCTGGGTGACAGGGCCATGGCCGATGGCGTCGACGCGCTCGGCCCAGGCTTCGGCCCGCGCAAACGGCGCGACCAGCTGGTCGTAGGCCGGCCGGTAGGCGCCGCGCAGGAACCAAAAATTCATGTGCGCCGCGAGGTCCACAAGCCCGGGTTCCTTGCCGGCCAGAAAGTCGCGGCCGGTGGCCGCCAGCTGCTCCTCCACCCAGGCGGCCTGGCTGCGCCACTGGTCGCGCAGCAGCGGCGCAGCCTGCTTCATCTGCTCGACGTCGAACGGCCTGCCCATCAGCTGTTCGCGGTCCCGCTTGAAGGCATCCGGGATATTGTAGCCAATGGCACCGAAGATCACCGGCACGCTGGCCTGGAAGAACTGGCGGTCGGCCCACATCGACACCATCCAGGCCAGTCCCTTGTGCTCGGGCTTTACCAGGGGCCGCTCGGGCCAGCGGCGGTCCAGTTCGCGCAGGATCAGCTGTGTGTCGCAATAGATGTCGGCACCGATCTGCAGGACCGGGGTGCGGCGATAGCCACCCGTGAGCGGGGTCAGGTCGGGCTTTGGCATCATCACCGGAATGTCCACCGACTGCCAGGCCAGCCCTTTCAGACCGAAGGCCAGACGGACCTTCTCCGAGAACGGCGAGCTCGGGTAATGGTGCAGGATCGGCAGGCTGGCGTCGGCCATGAAGATGAGTCCCCGGATGTAGCTTGTGGTGGTCCGGGCTCCGGACACACCGTCAACCCTGCGGCTGCTAGCCGGTTCCGCCGGGTGTGGCCAGTGCCCCCTGCCGGGGAAGGCCAGCCCGGCCCGGGTCGGGTTCCAGGCCAGGTTCCGGCAATCTGCACGTGTCGGGCGGGGCTCGGGCGGGGCTCGGGCGGGGCCCGGACGGGGATTGCAAACCGGAAATTAATGATTGCGGTGCCACCGATGTCACACGCGGGGAACAGGCGGACGCATGGCCGACGGTGCATTCGATACACTGCTGTCAGAACTGCCGGGCGAAGGCCTGGGCGGGGTGCCGTCAGGGGCTGACCGGACACGGGCCACGCTCGTGCGGCGCTTGCAGGACGTTGTTGGCCTGCCTGGCTCGCGCATCACCCCGCAAGAGCGGCACATGGCCTCCGACCTGCTGATCGAGGTGCTGCGCGACAGCGACACGCACACGCGGGTGCGGTGCTCCGAGCGGATGGCGCTGCTTGTGGAGGCGCCTGCCCTGCTGCTGCGGTTCCTGGCGCGCGACGACATCGAGGTGGCCCGCCCGCTGCTGGAAGTGTGCGAGGGCTTTGACGATTCCGACCTGATCGCCACGGCGAGTGCCCCCACCGCGACCACCGAGCACCGGATCCTGATCGCCCGGCGCAAACGCGTGTGCGAGACCCTTGCCGATGTGCTCGCAAGTTTCGACGAACTGGCAGTCGTCACCGCCCTGCTGAAGAACGAGGGCGCCACCCTCGCCCACCCGGCGGTGGAACGGATCACCGCGCTCAGCAAGGCAGAGCCGCATCTGGTCCAGCTGCTGGTGCGCCGTCCCGAACTCAAGCCGTCCCAGGCCCTCACCATGTTCTGGTGGGCTGGCCCGGAAGAGCGCAAACGGATCTTTGCGCGCTTTGCAGTCGAACGCCTGACCCTGCTGGATGCTTGCCAGGATCTGTTTGCCCGTGCCGCCAAGGATGGCTGGCAGGATCCGTTGGTGCGCAAGTCGCTGCAGTTCATCGAGCGGCGCCAGCGCAATCGCGAAGCCGCCGCCCGCAGTCCGCACGGCAGCCTCGAAGGTGCCATCGAGGCCATGGAGCAGGGCGTGTCCCGCGATCTGTTCCGCGAGATCGCGTTCCTGGCCGGGGTGAAGCCGGCTTGCGGCGCGCAGATCCTGGCGGATCCGGGCGGCGAGGCTCTGGCCATCCTGTGCAAGGCCACCGGCACGAAGCGGCGGCACTTCCGCATCCTCTGGAAAGGGCTCAAGCGACCCGTCGGGACCGACGAGGCGCCCTCCGAGAGCTTTGCCCGCGCCTCCTACATCTTCGACACGATCTCGACCAACAAGGCCCAGACTGTGCTGCGGTACTGGAACTGGTCCTTGACCTCGGCCATGAGCCCGGCGCTGGCGGCGAAAATGGAAGAGGATGACGACCAGCTCGAGTTCTCGGTGGCGGCGCGCGCCTCGCGCCTGGTGTTCGGCGCCTGAGCCGGCAGGGCTCCTGACAGGCCCGGCCTGTCCGCTGTGAAGGCAGTGCTGCTGCGGGCAACGCAGGCAGCGCTATCGCAATGCCAGCCAGACAGCGTAAGAGCGTCCAGCCGCAGCTGGAGCGTACTGTCATGGACCTTGCCCTAGCCAATCTGATGTCACCGCCCGTGCTGTTCTTCGTGCTCGGGCTCGTGGCAGCGTTCGGACGCTCGGACCTCACCGTGCCGGAGGCAGTGGGCAAGCTGCTGTCGCTCTATCTGCTGCTGGCAATCGGCTTCAAGGGCGGGGTGGCGGCCCAGACCGGGGGACTGACGGCAGATTTTGTCGCCATGCTGCTGGTGGGCCTCGTGCTGAGCGCGGTCACGCCACTGATCGTGCACGTGATCTTCCGCAAGATTGCGGGACTGGACGGGGCCACGGCTGCCGCGACCGCGGCCCATTACGGCTCGATCTCCATCGTGACCTTCGTGACTGCGCTGGACTTTGCCGAGCGGGCCGGGGTGGCGGTGTCCGGCCACATGGTTGCCGTGGCGGCGGCGATGGAAAGCCCGGCGATCCTCACAGGGCTCCTGCTGGCGGCGCTTGCCACCCGTGACGCGGCCCATGGCAGCAAGGCAGACGGCGCTCAGGCTGGCGCTGCTCGCCCGCGCCTGGCGCTGCCGCCACACCTGCTGCGGGAGGTGTTCCTGAATGGCTCGATCGTGGTGCTGGTCGGCGCGTTTGCCATCGGGGCGATCACGGGTGATTCGGGGATGAAGCGGCTCGACCCGTTCGTGAACGGCATTTTCCAGGGTGCGCTCTGCCTGTTTCTGCTGGATATGGGCCTGGTGGCCGCACGGCGGTTGCAGCGCGGTGGCAACCGCCTGGCGATGGTGGCCGTGGCGGCTGCGGTCTCGACGGCCCTGTGCGCCGTGCTGGGCTTTGCTGCCGGCGTTGCCTTGCAGGCCAGTCCCGGAGATCTGGCCATCCTGACCGTGCTTTCGGCCAGCGCCTCCTATATTGCCGTACCCGCCGCCATGCGGGTGGCACTGCCTGAAGCCGACCCAGGCGCCTATCTTGCAGCATCTCTTGGTGTGACGTTCCCAATTAATATAACCTTTGGTATCCCATTGTACTTTGCTGCAGCACTGGCCATTAGGTGAACGCTGTTTCTAGTGCCTGCAACGTCTGCAATGGCGCTGGAACAGTGACAAACAGGCCCTCAGGATGCCTGCCTTGTTCAGGTTCTCGCCAGCGTGGCAGCCCTGTCTTTAAAGGCGAAGTGCAAATCTATATTGCAGAGTTGATGGAACACAGCTAGGTCGGATTTCCAACTCAGGGATGGACCATGTCTGACGAAGTGAATGAAACGCTGCTCGAAAGCACTGTCGAGATTGTTGCAGCCTTTGTGGAGCGCAATCCGGTGGCGCCTGAAGCCCTCCCAGGCCTGATCTCTTCGGTGCACGCTGCCCTCAAGGGACTGGGCCAGCCCGAGCCGGTTGCTGAAACCCGCGAGCTGGTTCCCGCCGTCCCGGTCAAGAAGTCGGTGCAGCAGGACTTCATCATCTGCCTGGAAGATGGCAAGAAGTTCAAGTCGCTGAAGCGGCACCTGCGGACCGCCTATGGCATGAGCCCGGACGAATACCGCACCAAGTGGGGCCTGCCCGCCGACTATCCGATGGTGGCCCCCAGCTATGCCGCCTCGCGCTCGGAACTGGCCAAGAAGATCGGTCTCGGCCGCAAGAGCTGAGCCTTCCACAGGCTTCCCAACAGCCTCCCAAAGAGAAAGCCCCCGCTGATGGCGGGGGCTTTCTCTTTGGGCCTTCAAGCCGGTACCGCTTCAGCCCGCCAGTACCGGCTGCGGGGCAACATCGGCGGTACCGTCGGTCTTCAGGACCAGATCGGCCATCAGATCGCCCGCGAGCGCCTCGATCGTGTCCTGGGCCGTGCGCAGCGGCAGGTCCGCTGGCAGGATCAGGTCGGCGGTGGCCACGAACAGCGGCGCGCCCGACATGCTGCCTGGCTCCACCTTGCTGTCGAAACGCTCGATGCTGATGCCGAGGCGAGCGAGGACGTCGCTGATCTCGTGGACGATGCCGGGCTGGTCGACGCTGGTCAGGCTGAGGCTGGCGCGCAGTCCGACGGGACCGGCGCGCCCGGTGGTGCGCACCGAAACCTGCACGCCTTCATGGGCCAGCCGAGCCAGCCGGGCCTCGAG
>JAIXTH010000161.1 GCA_027484265.1 Alphaproteobacteria bacterium | reverse complement strand
GCTGAAGGGCGTGATCGTGCAGTTCGGCGGCCAGACCCCGCTGAAGCTCGCCCATCCGCTGGAGCAGGCCGGGGTGCCGATCCTGGGCACCAGTGTTGATTCCATTGACGTGGCCGAGGACCGCGAGCGCTTCAAGGAGCTCCTGATCCGCGAAGGCCTGGTGCAGCCGCGCAATGCCATCGCCCGCTCGGAGGAAGAGGCCGTGCTCGGCGCCGATGCCGTCGGCTATCCGGTGGTGCTGCGGCCCTCCTATGTGCTGGGTGGCCGGGCGATGGAGATCGTGCACGACCGGGCCGGGCTCGAACGCTATGTGCGCGAGGCGGTGAAGGTGTCGGGCGACACCCCTGTGCTGATCGACCAGTATCTGCGCGATGCCATCGAAGTGGATGTGGACGCGCTGTCCGACGGCACCGACGTGTTCGTGGCCGGGGTGATGGAGCATATCGAGGAAGCCGGGATCCACTCCGGCGACAGCGCCTGCGCCCTGCCGCCCTATTCCCTGCCTGCCGACGTGATCGCCGAAATCGAGGCGCAGACGGTGAAGCTGGCCCGGGCCCTCGGCGTGGTCGGTCTGATCAATGTGCAATATGCGGTGAAGGATGGCCGGGTATTCGTGCTCGAGGCCAACCCGCGCGCCTCGCGCACCGCACCGTTCGTGGCCAAGGCCGTGGGCATCCCGGTGGCACGGATCGCGGCCAAGCTGCAGGCCGGGCGCAAGGTGGCCGAGTTCGGCCTCAAGCCCAAGGTACTGGGCCATGTGGCGGTGAAGGAAGCGGTGTTCCCGTTTGCCCGCTTTGCCAATGTCGACCCGATCCTCGGCCCTGAGATGCGCTCGACCGGCGAAGTGATGGGCCTCGATACCGACTTCGGCTCGGCCTTCCTCAAGAGCCAGCTCGGGGCGGGCATGAGCCTGCCGGAGAGCGGCACCGTGTTCATCTCGGTCAAGGATGGCGACAAGCCACAGGCGGTGTCGCTGGCGACCGACTTTATCTCCCTCGGCTTCGAGGTGCTGGCGACCGGTGGAACCCTGGCCGTGCTCGAGGCCGCCGGGGTGCGGGCGCGGCGCATCAACAAGGTGATGGAAGGCCGCCCGCATGTGGTGGACGCCATGATCAATGGCGAGGTCCAGCTGGTCGTGAACACCACCGAGGGTGCCCAGTCACTGGCCGACAGCTTCGACATCCGCCGCACCGCACTGATGCAGGGCATCAGCTATTACACCACCCTTGCGGGGGCCCGGGCATCGGTCCGCGCCATCACCGCAGCGCGCACCGGACGCTTCCAAGTCCGCCCGCTGCAAGCCTATGCTTGACGAAAGCAGCCGTCCGACCCACTCTATCAGCCGCTTTTCAGCTGGAACCTCCCCCCTATGGACAAGATTCCGATGACCGTTGAGGGCCATGAAGCCCTCGACGCAGAACTCCGCCGTCTCAAGACGGAAGAACGCCCCGCCGTGATCGCGGCGATTTCCGAGGCGCGCTCGCATGGCGACCTGTCGGAGAATGCCGAATATCATGCCGCCAAGGAGCGCCAGGCCTTCATCGAAGGCCGCATCGGCGAGCTGGAAGACAAGCTCGCCCGCGCCCAGGTGATCGAGGTGTCCAAACTGTCGGGCCGCACCATCAAGTTCGGCGCCACCGTCACCGTGATCGACGAGGACACCGATGGCGAGGCGGTCTACAAGATCGTCGGCGAGGACGAGGCCGACGTGCGCGGCGGCAAGATCTCCATCACCTCCCCCATCGCCCGTGCCATGATCGGCAAGGAAGAAGGCGACGTGGTGGAAGTCCAGACCCCCGGCGGCGCCAAGAGCTACGAGATCGTCAAGATCGCCTGGGCCTGATCCCGGTCCGGAATCCCCATCCGGAACCCCGGTCCGCAACCCCGGCCATGGCACAAGCTGCTACGCTACAGACGGGGCCTTGCCGGGCCCTGATTTCCCTTGCCCTGATCCTGCCGGCAGTCCATCGTCTCCCGGACGCCGCATCGTGATCGAGGGGAACACATGGGACGGTTTGGGGCATTGATGACCGGGGCGCTCCTGCTGGCAGCGCTTGGAACGGGTGGCTGCTCGGGCGAGGGGCCACCGCAAAGCGCGCAGGCGCAGACCACGCCAGGCACGGAAGCGACACCCCCGACCGCCACCTGCGCCGCGACCGATCCGCGCCTGCCCGGGACCGGGCTGTGCGCGGCCGAAGCGGCCGCCTTGATGGGCAGCTCCTTCTCGTCAGCACCGGGCGACCTGCCCGAAGGGTGCAGCTGGACGGTGGGCGAAGCGATGCTGCCCGGCGATGAGGCCCTGCTGTATCAGGCCGCCACATGCGGCACCAAGACGACGGCGCTGGAGTTCCGTGGCGGCGCGCAAACCGCCACGCTCGGCTACCTCTCCTCGGCTCTGTTCGCAGACATCGACCCGGCTGCCGAGCCGGTGCGGCTGGTCTCGCTGTTCGAGGTGGCGGACGCCCGCGCGCGTATCCTGGAATTTGCGCGCGCGGCGGTGGAGGATCCGGCCGAAGCTGAAGCCTGTGCGGTGCGCGCTGCCGGCGGGGTGGGTCCGGGAGACGCGCTGGTGGTGGATGCGAGTGCCGCCTGGCGCGCGGCCAAGGGTCTGGATGGTCAGGCCTATGACTACAGTGCCTGCGGCCCCTATGGCACGATCAATGATGCCACCCGCTACTGGCGGATCGTGCCCGGCTATGCGCTGTTCTTCGACCTCGGCCAGGACGGACCGGACTTCAATCCGGGATCGTTCACGCCGGTGGTCCGTGGCCCGGACGGGACCTGGGCAGCGCGGCCCTGACACCGTCAGCCCGGTCGACCACCGCGAGAGGTGGCTTCAGACCAGGCGCGGCAGCCACATGCCGATCACCGCCAGCACGGTGCCCAGAAGGGTCAGGGCCGTACACACCGCCATCACCGCCGCCATGGCGAGCTTCGGTGCAGGTGCCGTCGCCCGTCCGGCGGCGCGCCAGGCTTCATAGACCGCGAGCGGCACGATCCAGCTGCCAAAGTTCCACAGATTGTAGAACCAGCCATCGAGGTTTCCGATCCCCACCGGCACCCCGCCGTTGACGGCCACCCATGCCATCAGGCCGACCCGCAGGAACCAAACGCCGCTGACCATCAGGAACAGACGGGTGGCCCAGGCCTGATGGTCGGCAAACCGCCGCTGCACCGCAGCACGCCACGCCAGGAGGGCGCAGAGGGCGATGGCCAGGCCGTTGAGGGTGATCGAGATGTCAGCTTCGAGGCTGGCCGGGCGTTCCCGGGTCCAGATCAGGATCACGCCGCCCACGCCTGCCAGGACCGCCACGGGCAGATAGATCCGCCCCACCAGCCGGTGCAGCCCCGGCACCCGTGCCCGCACCTGCGGCACCAGCTGCCAGGCCCCGACACACGACAGGAACGCAGCCGCTGCCAGATGCAGGCCCAGCTGGACATTGTTGACCGCATCACCTGGCTTGAAGCCAACCGGCATGAAGCTCGCCCGCTCGAACAGATCGCCCCCGAGCGTCGCCACACCGTAGAGCGCGACCACATAGAGCCCGAACAGGAACTGGCTCCCTGCCGCTACGGTGAACCAGGCGGCCCCGCACTGGCGCATCCACTGCGCCGCGCTCTGGCGCGGTCTGGCAGCGGCAGCAGGACTGGTCTGGGTCATGGGAGAGATCCTTCCGTGTCTGGATCGACCGGCTGGCGCCGGGCGATGTGGTGTGCTAGTAATATAGCACACCGGCACGCAACATGATCGCGGGGCTCAATCTCATGATCGCCGGTGACAGCTGTGGACGCCCGTCTGCATGGGACGGTCGGGCTGGGGAGGATGGATTTGGGGCAGGAAACCGTAGCGAGCGGCTATGTCCGCTCCTTGATTGATTTTGCGGTCCAGCGCGGGGCCGGACGCGAGGCGCTGCTGGCGGGAGCCGGGATCGCGCCTGAGCTGCTGGCCGATCACGATGCGCGGTTGCCGTTCCAGAGCTATGTGCGGGCCATGGGCGTGGCCAAGCAGCTGACCGGCGATCCGGCCCTGGCCCTGCGCTATGGTGCCCATGTCGATCTGTCGGACATCTCGGTGACCGGGCTTCTCGCATTGGCCTCGCGCGACATGGACGAGGCGCTCGACCAGCTGAACCGGTATGGCGTGCTGGTGGTGGAGGTGCCGGGTCTGTGCGGGGCGCCCCGCTTCGTGGTGGTGGACGAGGATACCGGTGCTGGCGAGGAGCGCTGGCTGATCGACCGGCGCGGCGACCCGAACAGCTTTCCCGAGCTGACCGAAAGCACCCTCGCCCGCATGGTCTGCCGCCCGCGCGCCTTCGCGCCCAGCCTGCGGGCCCATGCGGTGGAGGTCACCCACTCCGCACCGGCCCATGCCGCCGCCTATCAGGAGATCCTCGGGTGCCCGGTGCGGTTCGGGGCGGCGCGCAATGCGATGCGGATCGACCGCAGCTGGGGACCGCACCCGGTGGCTGTGACGCCACGCTATGTGTTCGGGATCCTGGCGGCCCATGCCGACACGCTGCTGGAACAGCTCTCGGGCACCAACACGGTGCGGGGCGCCGTGGAGCGGCTGCTGCTGCCAGACCTGCACAAGGGCAGCCCCGGCGTGGACGGGATCGCCCGCGCCCTCGGCATGAGCCGCCAGACCCTGTTCCGGCGCCTGAAGGCGGAGGGCACCAGTTTTGCGGCGGTGGTGGACGGCGTGCGCGCGCGGCTGGCGCGGGACTATCTGGCGGCTGGCAAGGTCTCGATCACGGAGACAGCCTATCTGGTGGGCTTCTCCGACCCGGCAGCCTTCTCGCGGGCCTTCAAGCGCTGGACCGGCGCCAGTCCGGCGGACTGGCGCAAGGGCGCGCGCTGAGAGCGGCGGACCCGGTCAGTGCGCCTTGCGCACGAACACGGTCCCGGCCGAATAACCCGCACCGAACGAGCAGATCAGGCCGGTGTCGCCCGGGACAAGGTCGGCCGAGTTCTGGTGGAAGGCGATGATCGAACCGGCCGACGAGGTATTGGCATAGGTGTCGAGCACGGTGGGGCTCTCGTCGGGGCTCGCCTCGTGGCCCAGCACGCGGGCGGCGATCAGCCGGTTCATGTTGGCATTGGCCTGGTGCAGCCACATCCGCCGCAGGCTGCCAGCCTCGATCCCCAGCTCGGCCATATGGTCCACGATCATCTCGGACACCATCGGCACCACTTCCTTGAAGACCTTGCGCCCCTCCTGGACAAACAGCTTGTCGGGCGCGCCGATACCTTCGGGCGCGGCCCGGTTCAGGAAGCCGAAATTGTTGCGGATATTGTTGGAGAACTGGGTCTTCAGGCGGGTGCCAAGGATCTCCCAGCGGGGCAGATCACCGGCCCGCCCGGGCGCCTCAACCAGGATGGCGGTGGCGACATCGCCGAAGATGAAGTGGCTGTCGCGGTCGCGGAAATTCAGGTGGCCCGAGCAGACTTCCGGGTTCACCACCAGCACCGAGCGCGCGTGGCCGGCGCGGATGAAGTCGGCGGCGGTCTGGATGCCGAAGGTGGCCGACGAGCAGGCCACATTCATGTCGAAGGCAAAGCCGCCGCAGCCCAGTGCATCCTGCACCTCGATCGCCATCGCCGGATAGGCCCGCTGCATGTTGGAGGCGGCGCAGATCACGGCATCGATCTCACGCGGGTCGCGCCCGGCCCGTTCCAGCGCCTCGCGGGCCGCCAGCACCGCCATCTCGGCCAGCACGCTGATCTGCTCGTTCGGGCGCTCGGGCAGGCGCGGCGTCATGACGGCGGGGTCGAGGATGCCCGCCTTGTCCATCACATAGCGGGCCTGGATGCCGGAGGCCTTCTCGATGAACTCGACGCTGGAGTGCTGCAGCGGCTCGGCGGTGCCGGCGGCGATCGCCTCGGCATTCCCGGCATTGGCGAGGTCCACATAGGCGTTGAAGGCGGCCACCAGCTCGGCATTGGTGATGGTGTGGGGCGGGGTGAACAGGCCTGTGGCAGTGATCACGGCAGACATGGGCGCTTGCTCCGGCAAGGTGCGCCGCACCTGCCAGCCCCCTGACGGGGCCTGGGTGCGGCTGCGGTTCTGTGCCCCAGCCTCTAGCCCTGCCCCGCGCCTGCGTCACCCGCGCGCGCGCAGTTGGCGCCGGCCCCTGCCGTCCCCCGCAGCCTGAGGCCTGACCGGAAACGGAAAAAGGCCGCCGGTGGACCGGCGGCCTTCCCCAGGTACAGGACTGGTACGCTTACTCGTTGATCCTGAACTGCACCCGCAGCTGGTATTCGCCGGCGGCGTCCTGGCAGTCCGCGCGGGCCGGGGAGAAGCGCATGCGGCGCACTTCGCGGTCCACGGCGCTGTCGAAGGCACCCGGAGGCGTCGAGCCGGTGATGATCACATCCGTGACCCCGCCATCGGCACCCACGCGCACGGTGGCGCTGACTTCACCTTCGGTCTCCCGCTCGAGCAGACGCTGCGGATAGGCGCGTTCCACGTTGAACGGACGCGACGGACGCGGCGGCTGGTCACGCTCCGAGCACCGCGGAGCCGGTGCCGTGAAGCGGGCCGAGACCTGGATCGTGCCGGCAACCGGATCGCACCGCAGTGTTGCCGGGCTGAAGCGCAGACCCCGCGCCTGACTGCGGAAGGCCGCATCGATGGCAGGGCTGACGCTGCTGTCGATGGACACATCCGTGACCGAGCCCGAGGCGCTGACCGACAGGGTACCGCGAACGGTCCCTTCAGCACCACCACCGTTATCCGGATAGTCGCCGGTGAACGAGGTGGGGCCATCCACAGCACCCGGGGTCGTCAGGCACGAGCGCGTGTCGACGGGCGGAGGCGGCGGACTCTGGATCGGGTCCGGGATCGGAATTGCCGGCGGATCGGGCGTGAAGTTGGTCAGGTCCTCCCGCGGAGGCGGGGGAATGTCCACGTCGAGCACGATCTGCCGGTCCTGCAGCGGCGGCGGAGGCGGCAGCTTCTCGGGCGGCGGCGGCGGGGGCGGAGGTGGCTTCTTCACCTCGTCCTTGTCCGCCTTGATGATGTTCTCCTTCTCGAACAGTTCGGTCAGGAGCTCCGGCCGCACGGTCGAAACCGCATACAGGATGCCGCCCCAGAACAGCCCGGAGACCAGGATGAACAGAAGTCTATACTTACCCATGTCCTCCCCTCCTTACTGCATGGCCGATGGATCGATGGCGGCTTCCGCCACCAGAGCCACCTTCTGGAAATTGGCTTCCTGCAACAGCCCCATGACTTCCATCACGACGCCGTAGGGCAGGGTCTGGTCGGCACGCACGCGCACCACTTCCAGGAGCCGGTTCGGAGAGCCAGGCACGTTCACCGACACCTGGCTCAGGACGGTCTCGTCGAGCTGGCTGATCTGTGTGACCCAGATGGTGTCGACATAGATCTGATAGCCGCCCTGCTTGTCGTCCAGGATGGACACCACCGTCGGACGCTTGGGGTCCTTCGGCGGCGGAACGTCCACCGGCGGGGGCAGGTCCACCTTCACGTCCGACGTCGGAGTCGGCGCCGCCACCATGAAGATGATCAGCAGCACGAGCAGGATGTCGATGAAGGGGATGATGTTCATGTCCCCGTTGGTGGTATACGAGCCGCGCTTGCTGCTTCCACCGGAAGAAACCTTAGCACCCATGGCGCATGTCCCCCGTTGTCTGGGCCGCCACTGCCGAAGCAGTCGGGGCGATGTGGGCCGGTTGGCCTGTCATGATCGTTCCTCCTGCTTCAGCGGCGCGTATCTTCACCAACCAGCGCGATCTTGTAGAAGCCCACATTCTGCAACTGGTTCATCACATACACCACGTTCCGGTAGCGGGTTGTCGCGTCGGCACGGATGTAGATGCGGGTGTTGATCACATCGGCGAAATCCTCGACCAGCGGCTCGTTCTTCTGAACTTCCTCGATGGCCTTCGTCCCGAGTTCCTCCCCGGTCACCTGAGCATTGCCCACGAAGTACGACTGCACTCCGTTGACTTCCTGCAGGGACACGTAGGTCGGCTTCGGCGGCCGCTTGGACGGCAGGACCTTGGTCTCCGGAAGGCTGACCTGGATGTCAACCGTGGCAATCGGCGCAGCCACCATGAAGATGATGAGGAGCACGAGCATCACGTCCACGAAGGGGATGATATTCGGCTCGGCATTCACCTCATGCGTTTTGCCGCCACCACCTGAGCTGGATACTTTGGCACCCATGGTGTGGCTCCTCTCTGAGGACCGGGGCCGCTCTTAGCGGTTCCGGTCCATATCGCGCGACACCAGAGCAGCGAATTCGGCCTTGAAGTCATCCAGGTAGCCCGAGATCGTGCCGATTTGCTTGGCGGAGAAGTTGTAGATCAGCACGGCCGGGATGGCGGCCAGCAGGCCCGCGGCGGTGGCGAACAGCGCTTCGGCGATACCGGGCGCCACAACGGCCAGCGACGTGGTCTGCGAGTTCGCGATACCGATGAACGAGTACATGATGCCCCACACGGTGCCGAACAGGCCGATGAACGGTGCGTTGGCGCCGATCGAGGCCAGGAAGGTCATGTTGGAGCCCAGCTCTTCCACGCCCTTGTTCTGTTCCACGGTCATGGCGGTGTTCATCCGGTCGAGGGTGTGGTCACCGCCGTCCATCGAGTAGAGGTTCATCTCCTTGGTGGATTCGACTTCGCGCATGCCGGCGGCGAACATCTTGCGGATGATCGAGTCGGGCTGCTTGGCCACCAGTTGGGCGGCTTCGCCCGGGTTCTTGGCCTTCTTGAAGGCCGCCAGGAAGTCGACGGTCTTCTTCTTGTTCGAGCGCATCACGATGACCTTCTCGAACAGGAGGGCCACGGCGACGACGGCCATGAGGATCAGGATCACCAGCACCACCTTCGACACCGGGTGGGCATGCATGATCATGTCCATCAGGGTCATCTGGTCCTGCCCGGCGGCCTTGGCGGCCTCGGCAGTGGCCGCAGCTGCTTCCGCAGCGGTCGGGGCGGCGGCGGCAACAGGCGCAGCAGCAGCGGTGGCGGCATCGGCTGCCGGAGCGGCAGCGGCGGCGGCGGCATCAGCTGCCGGAGCGGCAGCGGCGTCGGTGGTGGTGGCAGCGGC
This sequence comes from Alphaproteobacteria bacterium, assembly GCA_027484265.1. Classification (GTDB taxonomy): domain Bacteria; phylum Pseudomonadota; class Alphaproteobacteria; order Caulobacterales; family Aquidulcibacteraceae; genus JAIXTH01. The sequence continues at coordinate 11,972 of JAIXTH010000161.1, read as the reverse complement.
GGCGTCGGCGCCGGCGGCTTGAAGCAGAGCGAACATTTGGTCTGTTTCCTCCGAAAGACCTGAGGGCCCATTCGTTAACGAATTGGTAACGAACGGGTTCGGTCGCGACTGGTAGCGGGGCCTTGCCGGGTTGGGAAGTCCCCCCCGATGCCAAACGTTCCCCTGCCATGCAATTTTTCGCAGGTGGGCTGCGAAGAGACAGGCAAGCAGCTGCTTTTGCGCGCATCCGTTGTGCGGATGGGCGTGTTCCCATGACATCTTCGTGAAAAATGACGCTGGTGTCAGTCTTTTGGATACAGGTCCGGACGGCGGTCGCGGAAGAAGCCCCAGGCCGCGCGGTGCTGGTCGAGCCCGATTTCCACCGTCGCCACGGCCAGTCCCTCTTCCGTCCGGTCGAGGTCTGCCTTCAGGTCACCCCGGTGGTCGCATACGAAGGACGAGCCATAGAACAGCTGCGGATCACCCAGTCCGTACTCGGTCCCGATCCGGTTGGCCGCCACGACGGGCATGACATTGGAGACGGCATGACCCTGCATCGCCCGGCGCCACGGATCACGGGTATCCAGGTTGCCGTCATGGGGTTCGGAGCCGATGGCGGTGGGGTAGAACAGGATCTCGGCCCCCAGGAGGGCCATGGCGCGGGCGCACTCCGGATACCACTGGTCCCAGCAGATTCCGACACCGATGGTGGCATGCCGCGTCTTCCAGACCTTGAAGCCGGTATCGCCGGGGCGGAAGTAGTATTTCTCCTGATAGCCGGGACCATCGGGGATGTGGCTCTTGCGATAGACGCCCAGCTGGCTGCCATCGGCATCCAGGATCACCACCGAATTGTAGTAACGTGGTCCGTCCCGCTCATAGATCGAGACCGGAATGACCACGCCCAGCTCGGCGGCCACAGGCTGCAGGGCGGTGACACAGGGGTGGGTGGCGGCGGGATGGGCGGTGGCGAACCAGCGCTCGTCCTGGGTCGTGCAGAAATACGGTCCCTGGAACAGCTCGCTGGGCAGGATCACCCGGGCGCCCTGCCCTGCTGCCTCACGCACGAACGCGATGGTGCGGGCGATATTGTCGGCCAGGTCCAGGCCGTAGGAGGTCTGGATCGCAGCAACGGTGAGGGGACGGTTCATCGGATCTCTCGCACGCAAGAAGGAGAGTGGAGCGGCCGGTCAGGCCGGTTCCTGCTGGGTGATGCAGTGGAAGGACCCGCCGCCGGTCAGTATGGCATCGGAGCGCACGCCATGCACCCTGCGCCCGGGAAACCGGACCGCCAGCCGCCGCAGCGCCTCGTCGGCCGTGGGGGTACCATAGTGCGGCATCACCACCACCTGATTGGCAATGATGAAGTTCATGTGGCTGGCGGGCACCGGCTCGCCATCCTCGTCGGGCACCAGGCCCGGTGACGGGATCCGCACCACCTCGAGCCTGCGCCCGGCCGCATCGGTCATGGCAGCAAGGTCGGCGGCAATTGCCTCCAGCACCCCGGCATTGGGATCATCGGGCCCGGCCGGCTCCATGCAGGCCACCACGCCGGGGGCGATGAAGCGGGCGATGTTGTCGACATGGCCATCGGTATGGTCGTTCAGCAGACCATCGCCCAGCCACAGCACCTTGCGTGCACCGAACGCCAGCTGCAGGGCGGCCTCGGCATCGGCCTCGCCGGTCCAGTGCGGGTTGCGGTTGGGATTGAGCAGGCACTGGCGGGTGGTCAGCACCGTACCGTCTCCATCATGGTCCACCGCGCCGCCCTCCAGCACGAAATCATGGGCCAGCACCGGCGCGCCGGACAGACGGGCCACATGGTCGCCCACCGTGTCGTCCCCCGCCAGATCATATTTGCCGCCCCAGCCATTGAAGCGGAACCGCAGCGCCACGGGCGCGCCGTCCGCGCCGGCGCGCGCGAAGATCGGCCCGGTATCCCGCAGCCAGATATCGCCAAAGGCTGCCTCGATCACCTCCACCGTAGCCGGCAGGCTGGCGCGGGCGGAGGCCACCGCCTCGGAACCATGGGCCAGCACCTTCACCGGCTGACCGGCGGCGATCAGGCGCACCAGGCCGCCAACTTCGGCGCGGGCCGGAGCCAGGCTGTCTTCCCAGAGGTCCGCAGCGGAGGGCCAGCAGGTCCACAGGGCTTTCTGTGCGGCCCACTCGGCCGGTACAAGGCGGGTCATGTCAGGCGGACACCTCGACGGCCGAGGGATTGCCCCGCTCGACCACATAGGACTTGAGGTTGGAGAAGGCCGAATCCCGCCGCCAGGTGCTGTCGGTGTGCCGCAGCTTCACCTCCATCCGGTCGGCGCGCACATCCACCAGGCCATAGCCATTGGTGCGGTCGTCGAAGAACTTGATGTGCGGATTGGCCGGCAGAATCCGTGTGAAGCGCTCGAAGTTATAGCTCTTGGAGGTCACCGAACCGCCCACGAACTCGCAGGCCACGGTCTCGCTGGCCGGATTGGCATAGTCGGTGCGCACGTCGGCGGCCCAGAAGCCGTGCATGTCGCCGCCGATCACCACAGACTGGCTCTCGCGGCGGCGCTGCGCCATCATGTCGATCAGGCGCTGGCGGGCGGGAGCAAAGCCGCCCCAGCCATCGGTGAAGGCCGTGGGCCGGCCCTGCTGATCGGTCTGGGTCAGCTCGCCGAACAGCGTGGGCTGTACCAGCACGCTCCACTTGAACGGCGCGCGGGCAAACTGCTCGCGCACGAACCGCTCCTGGCGCGCGCCGAGGATCGAGCGGTTGGGGTCGTTCAGCTCGGGGCAGCTCTCGCGCAGGACCGAGCTGCCTTCGAACCGGCCTTCCGGCAGGCAGGCGGCCCGGGCACGGTACTGGCGGGTATCCAGCAGGGTGAAATCCACCAGATCGCCAAAGGCCACTTCGCCATAGATCCGCATCTGCTGGGCGGCATCGAAGCGCGAGCGGGTGCGCAGCGGCACATGCTCGAAGAACGCCTTGTAGGCCGCCAGGCGCCGGGCGCGGAACTGGTCCGGCGTCTGGCCGGGCAGAACCTTGCCCACATCGCCCTGATAGTCGTTGGCAACCTCGTGGTCGTCCCAGATGAACAGCCAGGGCGCGGCAGCGTGGGCTGCCTGCAGGTCGCGGTCCATCTTGTTGGCGGCATGCACCAGCCGGTAGTCCGACAGGCTGGAGGCATCATCCACCGGCATCCGCCGCACCGACGGGCCGTAGGACACCTCATAGATATAGTCGCCCAGCGACAGGATCACGTCCGGGTTCTGCGCCGCCATGTCACGGTAGGCATTGAAGAATCCCTGCTCGTAATGGGCGCAGCTGTGCCAGGCGAACCGCAGCTGCGACAGCGGGCTGCCATACAGCGGGGCGGTCTTCACCCGGCCCACCGGCGAGGTGACGCCCGCGCACTGGAACCGGTAGAAATAGGGGCGCCCCGGCAGGAGGCCGTGCACCTCGGCATGCACCGCATGGGCGTTGTCGGGGCGGGCCATCACCACGTCGCGGTGGACGATCTGGCGGAAACCCTCGTCGCTGGCGACTTCCAGCGCCACTTCCACCAGGCCCTCGATGGCATAGTCGGGATCGAGCGGCTCGGGCGCGAGCCGGGTCCAGGCGACGAAGCCATCGGACAAAGGATCGCCGGAGGCCACGCCCAGGCTGAAGGGATCATTGGCGAAGCGCGGGGCCTGCGCCAGCGCGCTGCCGCGCCACGGCGAGGCGAGCATCGCCGCAGCGGCCCCCATGGCCCAGCTGTTGAGGAAGCGGCGGCGGTCCGGCGTCAGGGACATGGCGTCTCTCCAGGGTCGCAAGGGCGGCACAGGCCGCATGTGGGCGCAGACCGCTCCTAGCCGTGGCGGCGCGCAAAACAAAGGGGCGGCCCCTGCAGGACCGCCCCCTCTTGTCAGTGTTCAACCGGCATCGCCGATCAGAACTCGTACTTCAGGCCGATCTGGATGCGCCAGCGCGAGCGGTCCACGTTCCGGCCCGGGTTCGACAGGTTCGAGGGGCTGGCGATCCGGTAGCGGTTGCAGGCCAGGGTGCCCGCATTGCTGACCAGGCCGTCATTGCCGGCGCAGACGGCCGAGTAGAGGGTCTGGGTCTCGCCAAACTCTTCCACCACACCCCAGTCCTCGTTCAGCATGTTCAGCAGGTTCGAGAACTCGAAGGTCAGCCACAGCTTGTCGTCCGGACGCACGCCGGGCAGTTCCTGGCGGATCGTCATGTCGACGCTGTGGATGTCGCGGTTGCGGGTGATGGAGCGATCCAGGATCACGCCGCCCGGCAGGCCGAAGCGGGTCTGGATCGCCTGCAGCTGCTGGATGGTGGCGAGGCTGTCGAAGGCCACGCGCGGGTCGCTGGAGACAACCCAGGTGGTCGGGTTCAGCTGGGTCGCGGTGCCCGACAGGTCAGGCATGTAGGCCAGCTGGCCACCCTTGTTCACGCCGAACAGCGGGTTGCGGCCGGCGCCGCCATTCATCACCCAGGTCACCGGGCGGCCGTCGCGCCAGTCGCCGAACAGCGAGATGCGGGTCTCGAGATCGCGGATCGGGGTGCCGCGCCATTCGATCTCGTACTTGATCGCATTCTCGATCTCTTCCTGGCCCTCACCCTTCACCGGAGCGTTGGGGTCGAACTTGGAGAACACGCCGCCGTACAGCGAGCTGGCGGTCGAGCTGAACCGGCCCGAGCTGTTCATCTCGGTGATGTCCTGCCAGGTGTAGCTGATGCCGGCGGTCAGGCCCCAGTCGAATTCCTTGCGGAAGCCGACCGCCACCACCCAGGTCTCGCCCAGGGCGTCGCCCGACGGGTTGAACAGCTGGATGTCGCGGTTGCCGCCCACCGGGCCCGGCGGGGTCTGCGAGACCACCTGACCGGGGATCGAAGTCGCCTGGGCGGTGTTCAGGGCATTGTAGCGGATCCGGCCGTCCGGGGTGCGGGCCACCTGGCCGTTCACCACCAGCGGAACCGCCCGCAGGTCGCGGAAGGCATAGCCGGTGTCGACCTTGGAGTAGACGAGGTCCAGCGAGCTCTCGATGCCGAAGGGCAGGTCGAGCTGGAATGCCAGGTTGGCCTTCCACTCGGCCGGCATCTCATAGCCGGGGGCGATCGAGTTGGTCTCGTTCAGCGGGCTGGCCGAAGCCGAACCCAGCAGCGCCGCCAGCGGCGCCGGGATCGCGGTGCCGAAGGTCGGGTTCACGCCAACGTTCAGGATCGCCTGCCCCTGGGCCGGGGTCAGAGCCAGACCGCCAGCTTCGGTGAAGGTCTCGACGCCGGCCGCGCTGATCGCACGCTGCACGTCCACACCCACGGTGAGCACGCCGGTGTTCGAGAACGAGTTCGACATGAACACGTCCGGCAGACCGCCCGAGAACAGGCCGATACCGCCGCTGACCCGGAACCCGTCGGTCGGACGCCAGTTGAAGGACGCCCGCGGCATGATCACGTCGATGCCGTCATAGGTGCCTTCGTTGGTGAAGCCGTTGCGGGTGCGGAAGGCGGGGTTCAGCGCCGGACGGTCATCCACGCCATAACGCTCGTACCGCAGACCGGCCATCACCTCGAGGTCATCCGTCACCTGCCAGGTGTTCTGGATGTAGGCCGAGAAGATGTTGTAGTCGTAGTTGGCGGCCGCGAGGTCCGGATTGCCCGACGGGTGGTTGGTGTAGATCACCCGGTTGGCCCGGCCAGCCCGGAAGTCAGCCACCGAGTCGAAGTACCAGGTGGCGTCGCTGTTCGGGACGAACAGGTTGAAGATCTCGCGGATCTGATACTGGAAACCGGCCTTGACGGTGTGGTCGCCCAGGATCAGGCGGCCTTCGAAATTGGCCTGGGTGTTGATGTTGGTCAGATAGTTCGCGTGGCGGAACTGGTCGGGACCGAAGCGGACCACCGACAGACCCTGGCCATTGGCCAGACGGCAGTTGATCGAGCCGTTGTTGGTGGCATTCGGGTCGAGCACCGTGGCGCTGGTGCAGACCGAGATGTCCGCGAAGTTCTGACCGGCCGGCGGCTCCTGCAGGCGGGTGTAGTCGCGGCGGCTGAGGCGGAATTCGGTGCTGAAGTTGTCGGTCCAGTCCGAGTTCAGCTGGAAGGACAAGGTCTCGTCCTTCTCGCCGGTGAAGTACCACATCGAGTCCAGCGAGGCGCTGGTCAGGCCGAGGTTGGTGAAGTTGAACACCGTCGATTCGGCGGAACGGTAGGTCAGCGAGGCGCGCTGGCCGTCCATGATGTTCCAGTCGAGACGCAGCGACATCTTCTCGTCTTCGATCGGCTTGCTGTTCGGGATCGTGCCAACCGGATAGGTCGAGCCGTAGGTGGTCCGGAACGTGTTGACCACGGCATCGATGTCGCCTTGGGTCAGGTCGCCATTGGGGCCGATGAAGCCGTTGAGGAAGCCGCCGCCAGCCGGCCCGCGGGTCACGGTGTCGGTCGAGGAGAAGGTCTCGTAGGCGAAGGCGAAGAACAGGCGGTCCTGCAGGATCGGGCCGCGGATCGTGAAGCCGTAGTTCTCGTTCTCGACAGCGTTGCTGACCCGGGTATTGGCGATGCGGGCGCCGGTCAGCTCGTCCGAGCGGAAGTTGATGAAGGCGCTGCCTTCGAGATCATTGTCGCCCGAACGCAGAACGATGTCGATCGCGCCGCCGAGGAAGCCGCCGTTGCGGGTGTCGAACGGCGCCGGGTTGATGTTCACCTGCGCCACGGCGTCCAGCGACACAGGGCCGCGACGGGTGGGCAGACCACCGGTGTTCAGACCGAAGTCGTCCTGGGCCGCCACACCGTCGATGGTGATGCGGTTGGTGCGGGGGTTGGAGCCGGCGATCGAGATACCGCCGTCACCCACCACGTTGGCGGTCACCAGAGGCGAGCGGCGGGCCAGGTCGCGGATGTCGCGGTCGACAGCGGCGGCGCCATCGATCGCGTCACGGCGCAGGCTGGTGTTGGTGCCATCGCTGCGGTTGCGGCCGACCGAAGCGCCGGTCACCACCACGGTCTGCCCACCGGCTTCGGCGCTGGTCAGGTCCACCAGCATGTCGAACGGCTCGGCCGCCAGCAGGTTCACATCCGACACCGTGGTCGAGTTGTAGCCGGAGGCGGCGACGTCGATCCGGAACGGACCGCCGACCCGCAGGCCCGACACCGAGAAGCGGCCGTCGGCGCCGGTGCGCGCGGTGGCGCGGGTGCCCGACGGCACGTGCACCACGACAACGGAGGCGTTGGCGATCGGCGTGCCGTCCGAGACGACTTCGCCCGTGACGGTCGCGGTGATTTCCTGCGCCTGTACGGCGACAGGCGCCGCCAGTGCCATGGCAAGCGCCGCAAGCGCGCTGCCGCGCGACAGCTTCGTCCAGCTGGTCATGTGATGTGTCCCCTAAAGCCCGGATGGGTGACGGTCCTTCGCGTGTGCGATGGACCGGTGTTGATTTCCTGGGCGCGCCCTATGCGCTGCTGGTCACGCCTCTGAGACAGATATGTGACACTTGCATGACACCCCCACCCTCGCCACTGACTCCTGCCCGTCCCGTGGTGGTCTGCGATCAAGGCCGTTGCAGCAAGGGCACACCGTTGCCCGTCTGCCGGGCAGATTCTCGCTCCAGAGGCGACCAGATGCCACCGCGGACCATGGCTGCGAGCGCGACTCAGTCGAACGACAGGCCGGTGGCGGCCGCCAGGTCGGCCAGCAGCTGATCCTCGCCGGTCACCTTGATCGTGGTCATGCCCATCTGGCGGGCCGGCTTGAGATTGATGCCGAGGTCGTCGAGATAGACACAGGCCGCAGGTTCCACGCCCAGCGCCTCGCACATCAGGGCATAGATGCGCGGGTCGGGCTTGCGGATTCCCAGTTTCGAGCTTTCCAGCACATGGTCGAACAGCGCGAAAACCCCGGCCACGGCGCTGGCGCGGGCGGTGTCATCTGTCATGCCGGGGCCGTGGCCGATCGGGGCATTGTTGGTAATGCAGCCGACCTTGAAGTGGTTGCGGCACGCCCGCAGCGCCGCCACCACGCGCGGACGCAGGTCGCCCGACAGAAGCGCCAGCACCTCGGCACCCCGCACCTCGTGGCCCGCCGCCCGGCTCTCGGCAGCAAAGGCCGTGTCGAACCCGGCCGCATCCAGTCGCGACTGCTCGAGCAGCGCCCAGGCGTTCGTGTCGGGATTGGTCGCATTGATGCCGCGGATGAAGTCTGGCGGCAGACCGCGTTCGGCTTCGAAACGGCTGAAGGCCTCGAAAGGTGAGCTGCTGATCACCCCGCCGAAATCCCAGATCACGGCGCGGTCGAAATGGCGGCGGCTGGCCTGCATGCACAACTCCCTTGCTGCGGTCGCACTTCTCTTGCGTCAGGGGAATATGCAAGCCCCGGTTTCGGCTGTGGGATGTAAAACCCCACAGAAGTTTGACTCCTCGCTGCAGCGATGGACAGATGCTTGTGTGGCATGATCCGGCGCAGAAGGCGTGTTCGGAGGGCCGTGACCTCTACGGGGCAGAACGCGATGAACAACCTCCTGTATCTGGCCGCACTGGCCATTGTGGCAGCGCCCGCAGCCGTCTCCGCCCAGCCGGTATCGTCCGACAGCCTGCCACTCAATGCGCGGCCCGGTCAGTGCTTTGCCCGTGTCCTGGTGCCCGCCACCTATCAGAATGTGCCGATGGAAGTGGTGACCCAGGAAGCTGGCGAGCAGATCCAGGTGACCCCGCCCAGCTTCCGGGCCCGGACCGAGACCGTGGTGACCCGCGACGGTTTCACCCGCTATGAAGTGACCGAGCCGGTGTTCCGCACCGAGGCCGTCACCATCGAGACCCGCCCGGCCTATGAACGGCTGGAGGCCACCCAGGCGACCTATACCACCCGCACCGAAACCGTGGTGATCCGCGAGCCGCGCCTGGTGTGGCGCCCCGGCGCCAACCTGTCGGGCGTGCGCCGCCTCGATCCCAACACCGGCGAGATCTATTGCCTGGTGGAAGAGCCGGCGGTGACACAGACCATCACCCGCCGCGTTCCCGCCAATCCCGGGACCGTGCGCCGCGTGGTGATGCCGGCCCAGACCCAGACCATCCAGCGCCAGGTGCTGGTCACCCCGGGCAGCGTGCGCGAAGTGGTGGTGCCCGAGGAAACCCGCAACCTCACCGTGCAGGAGCTGGTGGCCCCGGCCACCGAGCGCCGGGTGGCGATCCCGGCCCAGACCGGAACCGTGAACCGCCAGGAGCTGGTGACCGCCGAACGCTATGAATGGGTGGAAGTGGTGTGCGACACCACGCCGGCCGGACGGGCCTCGGTGGCCGATGTCCAGCGGGCCCTGGCCCAGCGCGGGCTCTATCGCGGCGCCATCGACGGTGTCGTGGGCCCCCAGACCCGCGAGGCGGTACGCCGCTTCCAGGCCAGCCAGCGGCTGCCCGGCGACGGACAGATCACGCAGCAGACCGTGCAGGCCCTCGGTCTGCGCTGATACCCGGGCGGACCCGACACATTTTGTGGCAGACAGTCCGGCATCTCTGCCGATGCGGGACTGCGACATGAGACGGAGGGCTTGCAAGTCCCTGCGTTCACCGTCATTCCAAAGATTGAGTTGGCAGGAACGTACGCATGCCGGTGCCGAGCACTCTTCCCATCAGCGTGCTGGTGGTCGACGACAATCATCACATGCGCTCCATTCTCAAGGAGCTGCTGAAGTCGGCTGGCGTCAATGAAATCAAGGAAGCCGCCGATCCGGTGGATGCCTTCGAGGTGTTGAAGAGCGTGCCGATCGATCTGTTGCTGGCCGATCTGTCCATGCCGATCATCGACGGCGTCGAGTTTGTCCGGATGGTGCGCAGTGGCGCCGACAGCCCGAATCAATTCCTGCCCATCATCATGGTGACCGGTCACTCCGAGCGCTCCAAGGTGATGGCGGCGCGCGATGCCGGGGTGAACGAGTTCCTGGTCAAGCCGGTGACTGCCAAGAGCCTGATGGACCGGCTGGCGCTGATCGTGAACACGCCGCGCCCGTTCGTGAAGTCGGCCACCTATTTCGGTCCCGACCGCCGCCGGCGCAACATCGCCGACTATGCCGGTCCGTTCCGCCGCAAGGGCGACGCCGACAAGGTCACGTCAGCGGACAGTTGAGCGGCGCGGGCATCCGGGCGGACAGGGCGCCGAAACACTGCCACAGCTGTGCCTTTGAACTGCCGGAAATCAGGATAGGTATAGGCGCATGATCTTGCGCCACCATCTTGTCCGTCACGCTGCTCCCTTGATTTTGGCTATTGCCGCAGGGCTGGGCGCCATGCCGGTTCTGGCCCGCCAGGCGGCACCGGTGGGGCCGCAGCAGCCAGCAGCGCCACCGGTATCGCAGCCGGTCACCACCGAGGAGGCTGCCCCGGTTGCCGTGCAGGGACCTGCGGTGCGCCGCGCGGCGCCGGTAGGTGTGTCTGCCCGCCAGCTGGAGGAGGTTGGCCCCTGGGGGGCCAGCGCCACGGACACCAGCTGGCCCGCCCTGCCCTCGGACCTGTGGGCACGGGCCGACAGCGGCGTGCTGACGGCGGCCCTCATGCGGCTGCAGCCAGACCAGCGTTTTCCGCAGATGCAGAATTTGCTGCGCCGGGTGCTGTTCTCGGGTGGTATCGCCCCGGCAGCCGGCAACCGCCTGGCGCCGGCCCGCTTTGCCGCCGCAGCCCGGTTCGGACCGGCGCCCTCGGTGTGGCGGCTGTTTCAGGCGGTGCCCCGCCTGGCCTCCGACCCCGCCCTGATCGTGCCGGCCGCCGACGCGGCCCTGCTGGCCGGCGCCGAAGTGGACGGCTGCCGCTTCGTGATCGATGCCGATGGCGCGGCGGGCGGCGTGGAGCTGCTGGAGATGCGGGCGGTCTGCTATGCGCTGGCGGGCGAGATCGCTGCAGCCGAGCTCGCGCTGGACCTTGCCCGGTCGCAGCGCCCGCCAGGCCCCGAGAGCGCGGCAACAGAGGCCTGGTATGCGCGGGCGCTGGCCGCCATTGCCCAGCCAGGGGGCGTGGCCCCGCCACCCCTGCGCGGGGATAGCGGACGCACTCTCGCGCTGTCGCGGGCTGCTGGCCTGCAGGGCAGCGCAACCCCCGATCCGGGCCTGCCGCCCGTGGTTCTGGCGGCTCTGGCAGCGCAGGCCGGACCGCAGCAGGCGGCCTATGCCCGGCTGGCGGTGGCAGCCGGGGTCACCCCGGCATCCAGCTGGGCGCGGATCGCTCCGCTCCCCGTGATCAACCCACCACCACCCCCTGCGCCCGCGGCCGTCGAGCCCGCGGCACCCGTGGAACTCGGGCCCGATGGCTTGCCGCTGCCACCCCCGCCACCACCGCCGCCACCACCGCCGCCACCGCAGGCCTATGGCCTGGGGCAGGAGCTGTTCACCGCCGCCACCGCTGCCGAACGGTCGGCCGTGGCGCGGCGCCTTGCGCCGGTGCTGGAGCAGGTGGAGCGGCCTGCTCCCGAGACGGCCATGCGGCTGGCGGAAGCCAGCCTCTGGGCGGGCGACGCCGGCGGAGCGCGCCGGTTCCTGGCGCTTTCGGGGCAGCGTGTGCCGGAGCTTGAACTGGCAGCATCGCTGCTGGACGACAATTTCGCCGACCTGCCGGTGCAGCGACGGCTGGACCAGGGCCGCGACCCGGCAAGCCGGGCGCTGGCCTTGCGGGACGTGGTACTGGTGTGGGCCGCAGGCGCGTCCCTGCGCAATCCCGGGCCCGGCATCCTGGTGGGCGCCACCCTGCCGGACGGACACCGGCTGAGCGAGGCCACGCTGGTGGCGATGGAACTGGCGGCGGACCGCGGCAGCGTGGCCGAGGCGGTGCTGCTGGCGGGCCTAGCCCTGCAGGGGCATGAGCCGCGCGACATCGAGACCGGGGGCCTTGCCCGGGTGATTGGCGCCATCGCGCGGGTCGGCCTTGCTGCCGAAGCCCGCCAGCTGGCGGTGGAGGCGATTCTGTCGCAGCGCCTGCCGCGCCCGGCAGCAACGGCAGCGGCTGCCGCCGCGAGCGCACCCGCCCCGCCCCCGGCCACCCG
>JAIXTH010000185.1 GCA_027484265.1 Alphaproteobacteria bacterium | reverse complement strand
GATGAACAGCTTGCCGATGGTCTTGCGCTTGACCTCCGGGTCGGTGACCCCCGCCAGCGCCCCCAGGAACCGCTCGCTCTCGTCGGCGTGGATCAGGGGGATGTTGTAGTGGTCGCGGAACAGGCGCACCACCTGCTCGCTCTCGCCCGCCCGCATCAGGCCGTGATCGACATAGACGCAGGTCAGCTGATGGCCGATCGCCTCATGGATCAGCACCGCCGCCACCGAGCTGTCGACGCCGCCCGAGAGGCCGCAGATCACCTTGCCGTCGCCCACCTGGGCCCGGATCCGGGCGATCGCCTCCTCGCGGAAGGCCGCCATGGTCCAGTCGCCCTTCAGGCCGGCCACGCGCTTGAGGAAATTGCCGATCAGGCGCGCGCCGTCCGGCGTGTGCACCACTTCGGGGTGGAACATGGTGGTGTAGATGCGGCGCGCCTCGTCACTGGCGATGGCGAAGGGAGCATTCTCGCTGGTGGCCTTCACCGTGAAGCCCGCCGGCAGCCGGGTCACGCGGTCGCCGTGGCTCATCCACACCGGATAGCGGCCGCCCACCTCCCACAACCCCTCGAACAGGGCGGAGGGCTCCAGGATGTCGATCTCGGCGCGGCCGAACTCGGCGGCATGGCCGCCCTCAACCGTGCCGCCCAGCTGCACCGCCGTGGTCTGCTGGCCATAGCAGATCGCCAGCACCGGCACCCCCAGCTCGAACACCGCCTGCGGCGCCCGCGGGCTGCCGGCATCGGTGACGCTGGCAGGCCCGCCCGACAGGATCACCGCCTTGGGGTCATAGCCTGCCTCCAGCACCGCTGCGGCCCGGTTGTAGGGATGGATCTCGCAATAGACCCCGGCCTCGCGCACCCGGCGCGCGATCAGCTGGGTGACCTGCGAGCCGAAGTCGATGATCAGGATGCGCTCGTGCGCGCCAGGGGCGGCGGCAACGGACGACGTGGCGGAGGCAGCGGAGGATGCAGGGGCGCTCATGGGTGCCCGATACCGTGCGTGCCGGTCCTGCGAAAGCCCGGCAGGTGCCGATCAGGTGGTGCCTGTCCACAAACTGGGCGCGCCAGCGACGGCCGGCCAGTCCCGCAACCGCCTCCCCGAAAGCCGGGGGTTGCCGCTGCTGCCCACCCCCCGGTACAGGAGGGACGTGCCTCAAACCGGAGACTGGCCCGTGGCCGATCACACCAAGCGTTCCTTCCTGGCCCGTGTCCTGGGCGGCGCTGCCCTCGCGGGGGCCACGGCCACCGTGACCGGCTGCGTCACCAATACGACCTACACCGGTGCCACCGATTCAGACGCGAGCGACGCGGCTGGCTTCGGCCGCACGGGGGTCTCGGATTCCGACCCCACCGACGCACTGGGCTATGGGCGGGGCAGCACCAGCACCTCTGACAGCGACCCCACCGATCCTGCGGGCTACGGCCGCAACGCCCGCGCTGGCGGCGCCTATGGCAATCCGTCCAGCTATTCCGACTCCGACCCCTCGGACCCGGCTGGCCGTGGCCGGGGCACCATGACCACCACCGGCTATACCGATGGTGACAGCTCGGACCGCGCCGGTAACGGGCGCGGGCCGAGCCAGGGCCAGGCAGGTCCCCAGACCGGCTACAGCGATTCAGACCGCAACGACGCCCCCGGTCGCGGGCGTGGCCCGCATGGCAGCAAGGCTGCGGCCATCAAGGGTGAAAAGCCCGGCCGCGGCTCCTGAGGGATGTCGGGCCGGACGCCTGGTGCCGCTTCTGCGAATTAGTCGCAATGATTTCAGGCCTGTACCGCATTCGCGGGAGCGGTTTGGTGCTTGCGTCCCGCTCACGGATCGCTCACGGTGCCGTGAATGGCGGCGCGGGACAGCGGGTTTGTGCGACCGTCCGATCAAGACCTTTGGGGGTAGCACCGTGACCGACCGCACCAAACGATCCTTCCTGAGCCAGATCCTCGGCGGCGCTGCCGTGGCGGGCGCAGCCGCCACCGTGGCCGGTGTCACGCCGGCGGCAGCTTCGGAGAACCCGCGCACGGGCCGCACGGACTCCAGCGACAGCGATGCGCCCGGCTATGGCCGCACCGGCGCCACCAACAGCGATCCGTCCGACAATCCCGGCTATGGCCGCACCGGTGCCTCGGACAGCGATTCCGGCGACACTGCCGGCTATGGCCGCAGCGGCAGCAGCAGCGGCAGCAGCGGTGGCAGCAGCTCCTCGGGCCGCAGCGATTCCGACCCCACCGATGGTGCCGGCCAGGGCCGCAATACCGGCCGCAGCGATTCCGATCCCACCGACGGGGCCGGTCGCGGCCGCACCGGCCTGACCGACAGCGATTCGGGTGACCAGCCCGGCAATGGCCGGCGCGGCAACCGCTAGGGGGCCGGACAGCCCGGTACGGGCCCCCGGGCCCCGCCTGCATGACCCGATCCGGCTGACGCAGCCCCCGGCTCCGCTTCTGGCGGACCTGGCGGCTGCGTCCAGCGCGTTGTCCCGACTGAATGTCCGCGCGCCGCATCGCAGGCGCACCGCTGGAGCCTGCCCATGACAGCCTACACCAGCATCAGCCGCACCGACCCGTGGGGCGACGACCCGCTGGGCTGGATCATCGATCCGCAGGGCTCGGCCGATTTCCTCGCCAATACCTACGAGCAGGCGCCGCTGGTGGTGCAGCGCGACGAGCCAGGCCGCTTTGCCGAACTCCTGTCGATTGCCGCCATCGACCGGCTGATTGCCGGCACCGACCTCAAGGAAGGCCAGATCGACCTGGCCAATGCCGCCCGCAATGTCACCCGCGAGGATTACATCGACGGCGGCGGCTATGCGGACCGCGGGGCGATCGCGCGGCTCTACCGCGATGGCGCCACCATCATCCTGCAGCAGCTGCATGCGCTCGATCCGGTGCTGTCGCGCTTCTGTGTGGCGATGGAGCATGTGTTCAGCTGCATGGTGCAGACCAACATCTATCTGACACCGCCCTCCAACCAGGGCTTCCGCACCCATTACGACAACCACGATGTGTTCGTGATCCAGCTGGCGGGCCAGAAGGAGTGGCGGTTCTATAACACCTTCGACCTGGCCTATCGCGGTGAGGGCTTCAACAGCCAGGTCCATCCCACTGGCGAGGTCACCCGCTCCTTCACCCTGAAGGCCGGGGATGTGGCCTATCTGCCGCGCGGCCTGATGCATGATGCGCGCACCAGCGGTGACGAGCCGTCGCTCCACATCACCATGGGCATCATGGTGAAGACCTGGGCCGAGCTGATGCTGGAGGCGGTGTCGGAAGTGGCGCTGCGCGAGCCGCTGATGCGCCGTTCGCTGCCGCCCGGCTATGCCCGTGCCGACTTCGACCGTGACAGCGTGCGGCCGCTGTTCGCGCAGATGGCGGCCAGCATCGGTGCGGGGCTCAAGCTCGATCCGGCCATGGACCTGTTCGCCGACACCTTCATCCGCTCGCGCGGGGCCGACACGCGCGGAGCGATCCTGGAGGCCGGCAGGCCCCTCACCGAGCAGACCGGCCTGGTGCGGCGCCGGTTCGCGCCCTGGCGGATCGAGATCGACGAGGCCCATGTGCGGATCGTCACGGCGGGCGGATCGCGGGCTTTTGCGCTGGCGCTCGAGCCGGCGCTGCGCCAGGCGCTGGAGGGGTCGGCCTTCATGCCGTCGGACCTCGCAGCCGAGGATCGCGCCGGGCTGCTGGCGGCGCTGGCCGACCTGCTGGCCTATGGCGTGTTCGAGCGGGCCTGAAGAAGGCTCCCTGATTCCAAACGGCTTTGCCTGGTAATCCTTCATTCACCGGAGCGACTCACTTTGCAGCGAATCACCGGGGGCCAAGGTCTGGCGCCCCGGCCGTGTGGAGCAGTCAGTGGTGAGCCTTTCCGATTTCAGTGACAGCCGTCAGCGGTCTGCCGCAGCCCAGCAGGGCTGTTGGCGCCTCCTGCGTGAAGTCGGGCAGGTGCTCGATCTGACCTGCGCCGACGTGATCGAAGTGGTGGGGCCCGATGCCAGCGCCCATATCCAGCTGCTGGCGCGGCAGTTCCCAGGCCAGGTGCTGGAGCTGGGGGCAGAGACCGACTGCCGCAACAGTGTGCGGGTGTTCTGGTCGGCGGGTGCTGTCCCGGCGGACCTGGTCCGGGTGGCTGCGGCCCGCTGCGATGCGCTGGTGGTGCGGCACGAGGCCGGTGCGGTGGCCGAGGTGCTGGCGGCAGCGAGCGGCCTGGCGCGGGTGTTCGCCCAGCGCGATGCCGGGCAGGGGATGGCCGTGTCGGTGTTCGGGCGCGGTCTTGCCCGCGACCTGTTCCGGCGCTCGCCAGCGGGCCAGCGCGCGGCCTGACCTGGCGGCCACCAGTTGGACGCATCGCCGGAAAGTGCGTCATTCCGGTCGGGACAGACATCAGCACCTGCATCCACACCCTGGGCGGGCCGGGCCTGCGGACCATGTCAGCCCCATGGTCCGGCGTGCTCCCAAACCCCTGTCCAAAGCCCTCCCCGATCCTCTGGCCGACCCGGATTCCGGCGGCCTGACCGAGGAGAGCTGGGCCGAAGTCCTGATGGCCGGTGCGATCGAGCGCGTCGGCGCTGATCCCCTGCGCCTCGAGCAGATGGCGCTGCTGTGTGATCTGTTCAGCCAGATCGAGCCGTTCGAGCGGCGCGAGCTT
Organism: Alphaproteobacteria bacterium; assembly: GCA_027484265.1. GTDB lineage: Bacteria > Pseudomonadota > Alphaproteobacteria > Caulobacterales > Aquidulcibacteraceae > JAIXTH01. Next base: position 18,603 of record JAIXTH010000185.1, on the reverse strand, counting down.
TTGCTGTCGATTGCCGCGATGGTGGCCCTGGGAACACCGGACGGGCGTCCGGGCAAGGACCTGTTGAGCTGAGGGGATGGCTCCGATGCGCAGGACTGTGCCCCGTCTGAGGCGCCGTCGGGTCGGGGCCATGCACGGCAGGGCCGCCCGCTTCAGCAGGCCTGGCCTTCAGGGCATTCAGACCGCACGCAGGGCCGGCGGTGCCGCGTCGAAGTCGCGCGTCGCCTGATCGCGCATCTCCACCGGTCCGCAGCTTCGGAACGACAGCACGGCATCCAGTCCGCCACCCACCGCGGCCCGCAGCTGCAGGGTCCCGCCATGCAGCTCGGCCAGCGCCTTGGTCAGCGGCAGCCCGAGGCCAATCCCCTCGGCCGGGCGGTTCAGCGCCCCATGCTCCTGCTCGAACGGGTCGAGCACCCGGTTGAGCGCGGTTTCCGGCAGGCCCGGCCCGCTGTCGCGCACGCAGATCTCCACCAGTCCCCCGGCTGCGATCGAGGCGGTCACCGCCAGCGGCGGCGCGCCATGGCGGCAGGCATTGTCCACAAGGCCCGCAAGGGCCGTCACCAGCAGACGCCAGTCGCCCTGGATCTCCACATTGCCGGTGCGGTCGCTCACCCGAACCGCCTCGCCCGGGATGGCCTTGCCCGCGAGCCCGCCCCGGGTGCCGGTCTTGAGCAGGTCGGCGCAGCCGAACCGCGAGGTCTCGGGCTCGATCTCGCCCGCCATCGCCCGGCCCGCCAGGTGCATGCGGTCGAGAATGGCCTTCAGGCCGCCCGCAGCTGTCAGGATATGGGCCGCGTGCGAGCGGGCGGCCGCATCGCTGGAATGGGCCTCCACCAGCTTGCCAAAGCCCAGGATCGCGTTGAACGGGGTGTTGAACTCGTGGCGCACGATCCGCAGCAGGTTGGTCTTCACCGCATCGGCCCGGCGCGAGCGCTCGTGGGCGATGCGCAGCTCGCCTTCGGTGCGCGCGGCGCGCAGCACATAGGCCAGCTGGTGGGTCAGCAGGCGCCAGTTCAGCGGCTTGACGGTAAACGAGGTGGCCCCCGCCTCGAACGCCCGGTCGATGGCGGCCGTGTCCTCGCGCCCGGTCACCACGATCACCGGCAGGTGCGCGAGGCGCGGATCGGCCCGCAACCGTGTGATCAGCTCGAACCCGTCCATCCGGGGCATGTCGAGGTCGATCAGGGCAATGTCCGGCGCACTCGCCTGCATCAGCGACAGCGCCGCCACCCCGTCGGCAGCGGTCTCCACCATGGTGTCGGGTGTGGCCAGGTGCGCGACCGCAAATTCCCGCAGGATCGGATCGTCATCCGCCACGAGAATGCGCCGCGCATCCAGTTTGATAAATGGGTCGTCGCCCATACCCTTGGTCCCACCCCGTCCGGCGATCCCGCACGTCCCGACGGCGTGCGTGTTTGCTGGATGGTGACACTAGCGCGGCTGCGGTTGAGATGGGGTAAACCTGCCGCCGTTCGGGGCAGCGCCAGATGCAGTGACAGGTCAGGCTGCGGCGGGTGACAACCTAGGGGGCTGCGGCCTTCATCCCGCCCAGGATTGCCCCGGCGGCTGCGCCATTGAGCAGCAGATGCAGGCTGTCGAGTGCCAGCAGTCCAACGGGCTCGGTGCCATAGACAAAGTTATAGGCCCGCGCCGTCACGAGAAAGCAGATCCCGACCATCAGACCGAGTCTCAGCCCGGCCTGCCAGGTGGTGATCCCCCGATCCCGCACCAGTAGACCCATGCCCACTGCGATCACCACCGGCATCACTGGCGACAGGGCCATCCGCCATTCCTGCCCCGCAAAGCTTTCGGCCGTGTAGCCGGACAGCGCCATCCACTGCGCCGAGAACAGCACCCCATAGATCAGGAAGCCGGTGGCATAGACCGCCACAGCCGCCGCCGCCAGAGCAGGCGCCTTCAACCCCAAAACACGCATATCGTCCTCCCCCGCGCCAGGGCCCGATTGGCGGGGCCCAGTTTGGCCGCGCTTGTTGTATCACGGTTTTGTGAGGTGGCGAGAGGCGGGGCGGGCGGGGGAAGCGGGGCGTTGCCGGTCCCAGAGCCGGTTCCGGGGCCGGTCCCGGAGCCGGGCACCCGAGCCACCCACCCACACCCGCCCCCTTGCCGCCGCACCCGCCCCGCCCCATAACCTTTGTCAGACAAAATCCGCTCAGGGCCGCCGGAAAGGCACCACTCATGTTCCAGCGCTTTTTCAACGAGCTGCGCGAGGCGCGGCTGCCGGTTTCGCTCAAGGAGTATCTGCTGCTGCTGGAGGCGCTGGACCGCGAGGTGATCGAGCGCGAGATCGACAGTTTCTACTATCTCTCGCGCGCGGCGCTGGTGAAGGACGAGCGCAACCTCGACAAGTTCGACCGGGTTTTCGGCCATGTCTTCAAGGGGATGGAGAAGCTCGACGGCCATCTCACCGCCACCATCCCGGAAGACTGGCTGCGGGCGGTCACCGAGAAGTACCTCACCGAGGAAGAGAAGGCCGAGATCGAGAAGCTGGGCGGCTGGGACAAGCTGATGGAGACGCTGCAGGAGCGTCTCAAGGAGCAGAAGGAACGCCACGAGGGCGGCAACAAGTGGATCGGCACCGGCGGCACCAGCCCGTTCGGCGCCCAGGGCTACAACCCCGAAGGCATCCGCATCGGCCAGAAGGAAGGCCGCCACGGCCGCGCCGTGAAGGTGTGGGACAAGCGCGAATACAAGAACCTCGACGACCAGGTCGAGCTCGGCACCCGCAACATCAAGGTGGCCCTGCGCCGCCTGCGCAAATGGGCCCGCGACGGCGCGCCCAGCGAACTCGATCTTGATGGCACCATCCGCTCCACCGCCCGCCAGGGCTATCTGGATGTGATCATGCGCCCCGAGCGGCGCAACACGGTGAAAGTGCTCACCTTCTTCGACATCGGCGGCTCGATGGATGCCCATATCAAGGTGTGCGAGGAGCTGTTCAGCGCCGCCCGCACCGAGTTCAAGCACCTGGAATACTTCTACTTCCACAATTGCCTGTACGAGCAGGTGTGGAAGGACAACCGCCGCCGCAACACCGAGAAGCTCGATACCTGGGACGTGCTGCACAAGTACCCGGCGGACTACAAGGTGGTGATCGTGGGCGACGCCACCATGAGCCCTTATGAGGTGACCTATGCCGGCGGCTCGGTGGAGCACTGGAACGAGGAGCCGGGCGCGATCTGGCTCAAGCGCCTGGCCGACGTCTACCCCCACCTGATCTGGATCAACCCCACCCCCCAACCCCACTGGGACCACCCCCCCTCGGTCAGCCTGATCCGCGACATCATCGGCCGCGACCGCATGTTCCCCATGACCCTCCAGGGCCTCGACAGCGCGATGCGCGAGTTGGGGCGGTAGAGCCCCGGTCACCGTGGCCACCAGCCATGTCAGGTGTGCTCTGTCCCACCGCTGTGTGGTGTCAGGCCGTGTTCACGCTGGCAGGCGGGCGAAAGCTTTGACACAGGGGGGTGTTCGGGCTTGTTAGGAGCTGCTGGCTGGCGCTGTGGGCGTGCGGCTGATGTGCGGGAAGGGTGATCACCATGGCTGGCAAGAAGAAAGACATCGTCGATGCGGCGGCTGATGCGGCCAAGGGCGCGGCGGATGCGGGCGTGGATGCGGCCAAGGGCGCGCTGGGCGCCGTGGGCGGGATCCTGGGCAACATTGCCGAGACGGCCAAGGATGTGGCCGCCGATGCAGCCGATGCCGCCGGCGCGGCAGCCACCAAGGCCGGCGAGACGGTGAGCCATGCGGCTGGCGATGCGGTTGATGCCGCCAAGGCCGTGGCCGACAAGGCCGCAGAGGTCACCGGCGATGCCGTGGATGCGGTGAAGGAAGCGGTCGGTGATGTGGCGGCCGGTGCGGCCGACCTTGCAGGCGATGCGGTGGATGCCGCCAAGGGCGCCGCCGATGCGGTGGGCCAGGCCGGGGCAGGCGCGGTGGCAGCCGGCGCGGCAGCGGTCGGCGGTGCGGCGGCTGCGGTCACGGGGCTTGGTGCCAAGCTGACCGGCGGTGGTGGCGCGGCCACCGGTGGCTCGGCGTCGGGCGGCGGCACCTTCGGTGCCAATCTCGGACGCGATGATCTCAATCCGGTGACCGTGGCCTTGCCGGTGGTGGCCGCTGCGGCTGCAGCCGTGCTGCTGGCCTGGGGCGGCATGCACCTGATGCACAACGAGTGGAACGTCCCGCCCGTGCCCGAGCGGCCAGCCCCCGTGGCGGCCCCGGCAGCAGCCGAGCCCGCAGCAGCCCCCGCAGAGGCAGCGGCATCCGCAGAGGCGCCGGCCTGGCTGGCCCCCGTGGCCGATGGCCTGAAGGCGACCTATCCGTGGCTCACCCTCGCGGCCGGACCGGATGGCACCGGCGTGGTTGCCTCGGGCGAAGCGCCCGACGAGGCAGCCAAGGCGGCTGGCTTCGCCGCGGCTGTGGCGGCAGTGGCCGCCGCCGAAGGCGCCAACGGCGCCGCGGTGACTGACACGACCACGGTGGCCGCGGCTCCCGCCGAAGCGCCAGCCGCGCCGCAGTAGGTTCTGCTTCGGCGACCTGACGCCCCGCTGCCGGCAGCGGGGCTCCGGCGGCTTGCCCGTAGGTTGGCGGTGAATGGTGGGAGGTCCTCCGCCCGCCGTTCGCTCGGGGCTCGCCAAAGAAAAGGGGGGGCGGAGCGCGGCCTGACCTTTGGATCACCGCTGCTTGCAGCGGTGCAAGCGGCGCGGAGCGACGCTGCATCGTGAGGCGCAAAACCTGGACCGTCGTGGCGCTGGCGCGCCTGCACTGCTGCAAGCAGTGGTGATCCAGTGGTGCTCAACCCGCCCTGTTCCCGCCACAGAAAGGCGGGGGCCTCTCAGGCCGCCTCGGCCTCGCGTCCGGCGCGCAGCTCTTCGGCGCGGGCTTCCACCAGGCCGACGATGTGCTCGATCATGTCCTCGTTCGAGATCTTGTGGTCCTGCTTGCCCGCCATATAGACCATGCCGGAACCCTTGCCGCCGCCGGTGAAGCCAAGGTCGGTGAACAGCGCCTCGCCCGGGCCATTCACCACACAGCCGATGATCGATAGCGAGATCGGCTCGGCCACATGGGCCAGACGCTGCTCCAGCGCCTCCACCGTCCGGATCACGTCAAACCCCTGGCGGGCACAGGACGGGCAGGCGATGATGTTCACCCCCCGGACCCGCAGCCCTAGGCTCTTGAGGATGTCGTAGCCGACCTTCACCTCTTCCTCGGGCTCGGCCGACAGCGAGACCCGGATCGTGTCGCCGATCCCGGCCCACAACAGGCTGCCAAGGCCGATGGAGCTCTTCACCGTGCCGGTGCGAAGCGCCCCTGCCTCGGTGACGCCGAGGTGCAGCGGACAGTCGATGGCCTCCGCCAGGGCCTGATAGGCCGCCACCGTCAGGAACACGTCGGAGGCCTTCACCGAGATCTTGAACTGGTGGAAGTCGTGATCCTGCAGGATGCGGGCGTGGTCGAGCGCGCTCTCCACCATCGCATCGGGGCAAGGCTCGCCATATTTCTCGAGCAGGTCCTGTTCGAGCGAGCCGGCATTGACGCCGATCCGGATCGCGCAGCCATGGTCCTTGGCTGCCTGCACCACTTCGCGCACCCGGTCGGCCGAGCCGATATTGCCGGGGTTGATCCGCAGGCAGGCAGCGCCGGCCTGCGCCGCCTCGATGGCACGGCGGTAGTGGAAGTGGATGTCGGCCACGATCGGCACCTTGGCCGCCCGCACGATGGTCTTCAGCGCCGCGGTGCTTTCCACATCGGGGCAGGACACCCGGATGATATCGACCCCGGCCTCCTCGCAGCGGCGGATCTGGTCGATGGTGGCACCCGCATCATGGGTGGGCGTGTTGGTCATGGTCTGGACCGAGATCGGCGCATCGCCGCCCACCGGCACCGAGCCCACCATGATCTGACGGCTCTTGCGCCGCATGATGGCCCGCCAGGGCCGCACCTGTTCCAGCGAATTCGCCACCGCCTGGATCTCCGACTGACTGCAGGCTTCAGTATAGCCCGGCCCCGGGCGCGGCGCGAGAGGGCGTTCGCGGCGGGGTCCATTCCGAGCGGCCATCTCTTGTGCTGGACTTGCAGGCCGCATGCGGACTATCGCTGGCAGCGGAGCGGTGTCTGGTACAGGGGGGCGGAGCAATGGCTGTGGCGTGGTGGCGGGCGGGGCTGTTGTGCCGCTGTCCGCAATGTGGCGAGGGCCATCTGTTCGAGAATCTGCTGACGATCCGCGCGGCGTGTCCTGCCTGTGGCAACCGGTTCGACGATGCCGATGCCGGTGACGGACCGGCGGTGTTCGTGACCCTGGCAGCCGGCGCGATCCTGGTGCCGATGGCGGTGATCGCGCTGATGGTGGTCAAGCTGCCGGTGTGGCTGGTGCTGGCGCTGATGGTGCCGGTGTCGGCTGCGGTGGTGATCGGCCTGCTCCGGCCGTTCAAGGCGACGCTGTTTGCCCTGCAGCGACTGCACAGGGCTGGTGAGGGGAGGCTGTCATGATGCGCTGGGTGCTTGGTTCTGTTGCGGCGTTGGCGGTGATCGCCGGGACTGCCTGGGTGGCGATGGGGCCGGAGTGGCGGGCGCTGGTGGCGCATCTGCCCACCAACCGCGACGTGCTGTTCTGGACCGTGCCGCAGCGCGACGCCGCTTTCCGCATGCTGGACCGGCTGCCGGTGCTGGCGGAATCGGCGCCGATCAGCGCCTCGCAGGCGCCCCGCGCCCTGCCGCCGGGGGCGCCGCTGGCGGTGCCGCAGGCCGATGTGGATGCCTATATGGCCGATCAGCGGGTGGCGGGCCTGGTGGTGATCCACAAGGGCCAGCTGCGGCTGGAGCGCTATGGCCTCGACTTCTCGGCAGAAGGCCGCTGGACCAGCTTTTCGGTGGCCAAGTCGCTGACCTCCACCCTGGTGGGCGCAGCCGTGGCGGATGGCGCGATCCGCTCGCTGGATGATGCGGTCAGCACCTATGTGCAGGGCCTGAAGGGCTCGGCCTATGACGATGTGACGGTGCGCCAGCTGCTGACCATGTCGTCCGGCGTGCGCTGGAACGAGGATTATGAGGACCCGCAGTCGGATGTGGCCCGCTTCAACAGCCACACCGCCGCCCCGGGCGAAGATGTGACGGTCTCCTATCTCAAGACCCTGCCACGGGCCCATCCGCCCGGCACGGTGTGGAACTACAACACCGGCGAGACCAATCTGATCGGCGTGCTGGTGCGCGAGGCCACCGGCAAGCCGCTGGCGGCCTATCTGCAGGAGAAGATCTGGCAGCCGTTCGGGATGGAGGCCGATGCCACCTGGATCCTGGGCACCACCGGTGCCGAGATCGGCGGCTGCTGCATCCAGGCTGCCACCCGCGACTATGCCCGGTTCGGCCTGTTCGTGCTGGAAGGCGGGATGGCAGGCGGCCGGCGGGTGGTGCCGGACGACTGGTTCGCCCAAGCGACCCGCACCATCCTGCCCATCGGTATGCCGGGCGCCGGCTATGGCTTCCAGTGGTGGACCTTCGATGACGGCAGCTTCGAGGCCCAGGGCATCTTCGGGCAGGGGATTTTCATCGACCCGGCGCGCCAGCTGGTGGTGGCGGTCAACAGCAACTGGCCCCGCGCTACCGGCCAGGATGCGGGCAACAACGCCTTCTACAACACGATCCGTGCCGCGATCGACGCCGAAACTGCCGCTGCTGCGGCGCCAGCTTCGGCGGAGCCGGCACCGTCTGTGCCCTAGGTCCGGCGGCGCTCGCCCACCGGCTTGCCGGCCACGCCAGCTGACAGGCCCGCGCGTGCGGCCTTGAGCATCACCGAGGGCAGGCCGCCCGCGTCGAGATCATCCACCGGGCAGCTGAAGCTGCCCCGGGGCAGTCGCACCCGGGCGTGGGCCACCACGAGCACCAGCTCGAAGTGGGTGAACACATGCTGCACCGTCCCGCGCACCCGCCAGCCTGCGCCCTCCACCGGCGCATGGGGCAGGGCCTCGTCCAGGCTCCAGGGCCCTTCCGTGCGCCAAGGGGTTCCGGGCACTTCGGGCATCCCGCCCAAGAGGCCCTTGGGCGGGCGCCGCCCCAGCAGCAGGCGCTGGCCATCCTCGGCCACGAAGGCGAGGCCGTGGCGCACCGGACGGGCAGCCTTCGGGGTCTTGCGGGGGAAGGTCTCGGCATCACCCGCCGCCCGCGCCCCGCACGGCTCGATCCACGGACACAGCGCACAGGCCGGGGCGCGCGGGGTGCAGATGGTGGCGCCTAGGTCCATCAGCGCCTGGATGAAGTCGCCCGGCCGCGCCCCGCCATCGAATCGGGCGGCGGCTGCGCGGAAGGCCGGCTTGGCCGCTGGCAGGGCCGCCTCGATCCGCCACAGCCGGGCCAGCACCCGCTCCACATTGCCGTCCGCCGGGGTGACCGGCTGGTCGAAGGCGATCGCGGCGATGGCGGCTGCGGTATAGGGGCCGATACCCGGCAGGGCCTGCAGCGCCTCCACCGTCTGCGGAAATCCGCCCAGCGCGAGCACCGCCCGGGCGCAGGCATGCAGGTTGCGCGCCCGCGCATAATAGCCAAGCCCGGCCCAGCGGCCGAGCACGGCCTCCTCGGGCGCCTGCGCCAGTGCCTCCAGTGTCGGGAAGGCCTCGAGAAACCGCGCGAAATAGGGGCCGACGGCGGCAACCGTGGTCTGCTGCAGCATGATCTCGCTGAGCCAGACGTGGTAGGGATCCGGACGCTGGCCCAGGGCGCGTCCATGCGGTCCTACCCGCCACGGTAGCACCCGCGCCTGCCGGTCGTACCACTCCAGCAGCCGCGCGCGCAGGGCCGCGATATCCGGACCTGCCGGGCTGGCCGGCAGGGGAGAGGGCGCATCCGCAACGGTCATCAGCCAAGGCTGTTCGGGGTGAATGGCGCGGCGATCAAGCCCCCCGCCGCAGACACGGCAAAGTGGTGGCGGGGGCATCCTGAGAAATCCGGTGTGCGACCCTGCCGAACGGCGCTAGAAGGCCCCGGGTGCAACGGGGGCCGCAGGGCCCCGGTCGAGAACGGGTCTGACAGGATGGGTCGCAGCGTAGTACTGTCGATTGATGCGATGGGCGGAGACCATGCCCCCGCCAGCGTGATCGGAGGGGTCGAGCAGTTCGCCGCCGCCCATCCCGGTGCGCGCTTCCAGCTCCATGGCCAGGCCCAGGCGCTGGCGCCCCTGCTGGCCGCTCATCCCCGGGCAGCAGCGGTGTCCACCGTCGTCGACTGCCCCGACGTGATCACCATGGACATGAAGCCGGCCGCTGCCATGCGCAAGCGCCACAGCTCGATGTTCTCGGCCCTGGCGGCGGTGAAGGACGGCTCGGCCCAGGCGGCAGTCTCGGCAGGCAATACCGGGGCGCTGATGGCGATGGCGCTGCTGCAGCTGCGCACCCTGGATGGCTGTCACCGGCCCGCGCTGGCAGCGCAGTGGCCGACATTGCGGGGGCGCTCGATCGTGCTGGACGTGGGCGCCAACACCGATTCCGACCCCGAGCAGCTGATCGACTTTGCCATCATGGGCGAGGCTTTTGCCCGCGCGATGCTGGGGATCGAGCGGCCGAGCGTCGGCCTGCTCAACATCGGCTCGGAAGACCAGAAGGGCCATGACGACATCCGCGAGGCGATGCGCCTGCTGCGCCAGCACGGCACTGTGCTGGAGATGAACGTGCACGGCTTTGTCGAGGGCAACGACATCTCGGCGGGCACCACGGACGTGGTGGTCACCGATGGATTTACCGGCAATGTGGCCCTGAAGACCGCCGAAGGTGCCGCCAAGCTGGTGGGAAGCTTCATTCGTGAGGCCTTGAAATCCGGGCCATTCTCGATGCTGGGGGCCCTGATCGCCAGCAAGGGCCTCAATGGTCTCAAGGACCGGATGGATCCGCGCAAGGTCAATGGCGGCGTGTTCCTGGGGCTGAATGGCCTGGTGGTGAAGGCCCATGGCGGGTCTGACCCGGTTGGCTTCGATTCGGCTCTGGGGGTTGCCCACCAACTGGCGGCCAGCAGCTATAATGATGATGTGCGGGCATCCCTGTCCCGCCTTGCCGCAGCGCGTGCGGCGGCCACATCCGCTTCTGCCGTGGCTCCTGCAGGCAACGACGCTCTGGACGCCACCAACTGAAGGACAAGTCCCCGTGACCGATACACAGGCCGTCCGCTCCATGCTGGTCGGGATCGGTGCCTATCTGCCGGCCAATGTGGTGTCCAACACCCGGCTGGAGGCGATGGTCGACACCACCGACGCCTGGATCCGCGAGCGGACCGGGATCACCCAGCGTGCCATCGCCGCACCGCTGGAAACCACCGCGAGCCTTGGCGCCGAAGCCGGGCGCCGCGCCCTGGCCGATGCCGGCATGGCGCCGGAGGACGTCGAGCTGATCGTGTGCGCCACCGCCACGCCGGACCAGACCTTTCCGGCCACCGCCGCCCTGATCCAGGCCAGGCTGGGCATCCCGGTCTGCATTGCCTTCGATGTGCAGGCGGTGTGCACCGGTTTTGTCTATGCGATGGCAGTCGCCGATTCCATGATGAAGGCAGGCCAGGCCCGCACCGCTCTGGTGATCGGCGCCGAAACCTTCAGCCGCATCCTCGACTGGTCCGACCGCACCACCTGCGTGCTGTTCGGCGATGGGGCAGGAGCCGCGGTGCTGCGCGCGGTGCCTGAGTCCGAGGCCGGGGGCAGGGGGGTGCTGGCCCATGCCCTGCGCGCCGACGGGCGCCAGGCCGGGATCCTGCACGTCAGGGGCGGCCCGTCCAGCGGTGGTGGCACCGGCAAGCTGGCCATGCAGGGCCAGGCTGTCTTCAAGCAGGCGGTCACCAATATCTCCGAAGCGATCGAGGCTGCCTGCGCGCGCGCCGGCATCGCGGTGGCCGATGTCGACTGGTTCGTGCCGCACCAGGCCAACCGCCGGATCCTCGACGGTGTGGCCCGGCGTCTGGCGATCCCGGAAGACAAGGTGGTGGTCACGGTGGACCGTCACGGGAACACATCGGCGGCCTCCGTACCGCTGGCGTTTGCGGCTGCCAGGGCCGATGGACGGATCAAGCCGGGCGACCTTGTGCTGCTCGAAGCCATGGGCGGCGGCCTCACCTGGGGCGCCACATTGGTCAGGGTTTGAAAAAGCTGTTGCAATGCTGGCCTGAAGGGCTGGACGCTGGTACAGTGTGCGGTCTATCGTCTGTCGAAAGTCGCCGGGAGAAACGGCGTCGCGGATAGCGCAGGGGGAACGCCTGTGTCGAAGACACTGACGCGTGCGGATCTGATCGATGCACTGGGGCGGGACATTGGCCTGCCACGCAACGAATGCTCGGATCTGCTGGAATCGATGCTCGAACATATCGCGGTGGCGCTGGAGAAGGGGGAGCTTGTGAAGCTCGCCCGGTTCGGCAATTTCACGGTGCGCGAGAAGCGGCCCCGCATGGGCCGCAATCCCAAGACCGGTATCGCGGCTGCGATCTCCGCCCGGCGGGTGGTGAGCTTCAAGCCGTCCCAGCTGCTCCGGGTCCGGGTCGAGCGGGGCTTCTAGGGCAGGGCGCGCGTGGACAAGGGACCGGAGGCCTTCCGCACCATCACCGAAGCCGCCGAGGAGCTGGACATTCCAGCCCATGTCCTGCGCTTCTGGGAAGGCAAGTTCTCGCAGCTGCGTCCGCTCAAGCGCGCCGGGGGCCGCAGGCTCTATCGGGCCGAGGACATCACCCTGCTGCGCGGCATCCGCGACCTGATCTATGCCGACGGCCAGCCGATCAAGGCGGTCCAGAAACTGATGCGCGAACAAGGGGCTGCGCCAGTGCGAGCCCGTGGTCGCGAGACGCTGGAGGGCCTGGCGCCCGCAGCGCCGCCACGCCGGGGCAGCAGTGCCGCCCGCGATCTTCCGGCCTGGGACGATCTGGATGACGGCGGCCCGGCCGCGGCCGGGGACCACCTGGCCGATGACGATGGCGATGATGCCCTGGCGGCCGATGGCGACTGGGATGACGACGCCGACGCGGCCGGGTTCAGCGACGTCCCGGGCGAGAGCCCGCCCTGGGAGGACCCCGCGCCTGCCGCAGCTGTGACAGCTGCTTCTGCCCCGCCGATGGCGGCACCAGCTCCCGCCGCACCGGCCACCACCGTGTCGGCTGCGCCGGCCCGGACCGGACCCTCGCCCGCGGCAGGGGTGGTGCTGCGCCGGGCCCTGGTGCGGCTGGAAGAGGCCCGCACCATCCTCGACCGGGCGGTCCCGCCCCCATCCTGATGGCATGTCCATGACCGGCAGCGCGTTTGTCCCACAGCCCGTCCGCCGCGCCACGCTGGCGGATCTCGAGAGCCTGTCGGGCCTGATCGAGGCCGCCTACCGCGGTCCCGAGAGCCTCACCGGCTGGACGTCCGAGGCCGGTATGCTGGACGGGCAGCGGATGTCGCAGGCAGAACTGGCGGAGGCGATCACGGGTGATGGCCGGGTGATGCTGCTGGTGGCGGGCGAGGATGGTGGGCCGATCGGCTGCGCGGGCCTGACCCGCACCGAGGCTGGCGCCGAGTTCGGCAAGTTCGCAGTGCGCCCCGCGCTCCAGTCGGGCGGTATTGGCAAGCGGCTGCTGGCGGCCTGCGAGGACTGGCTGGCCAGCCAGTGGGGCGGGGGGGTGATGACGCTGACGGTCATCGAAGGGCGCCCGGAACTGCGGGCCTTCTACGAGCGCCGCGGCTATCGCGCCACTGGCGCGACCCTGGCACTTGCCAGCGTGCATGATGCACCGGGCTGGACCCGGGGCCGCGACCTGATCCTCGAGGAGATGGCCAAGCCGGTCGCATCCACTCCGGCAGATTGATCCACCCGGCTGCGATCAGGCTTTGCCCGCTGGCTGGGGCACCGACAGCCCCGGCAGGGCAATCTGGACCCGCAGGCCACCGAGCGGACTGTCGTCCAGCGTGAGGGAGCCACCATAGGCCTGGGCGATCTCGCTGGCGATGGCGAGACCCAGCCCATTCCCGCCGGGCTGCGGTGCCAGCCGCCCGCCCCGCGTCAGGGCGGTGCGTCGGTCCTGGGGTGCAATCCCGCAGCCATCGTCATCCACCTGCAAAGACAGGTCTGTCCCGGCGGCGGCCGCGCTGACGCGCACCCGGCTGCGGCTCCACTGCGCGGCATTTTCGAGCAGCGGGGCCAGCATCTCCACCAGATCGCCGGGGTCCATCCGCAGCCGCAGGCCTGCGGGAATGTCGACCTCCCAGTCAATCGTCCGCTCTGCCGGAATCCGCGACAGCGCCGAGACAACCCGGTTGATGGCAGCGGCAACCGGAACCGTCCCGGTCCGCCCGGGTATCGGCCCCTGGATGCCCGCCAGCGCCAGCTCCCGGGCCGCCTTGTACTGCAGGTCCTGTGCAATCTCCCGGATCGAGGCGGCGATCTGTCCAGCGCCCGCTGCGTCGGCCTCATCAGCCCGCACCTGCAGCACCGCCAGCGGCGTGCGCAAGCCATGGGCCAGGTCGGCAGCCCGCTCCCTGGCCTTGCGCGCTGCGCTCTCGCGGGCAGCCAGCAACGCATCGAAGTCGGCCGCCAGCGGTTCGAGCTCGCGCGGGAGTGTTCCGGACAGACCGGCCTTGCGCCCCGCCCGCACGTCGCCCAGCGCCCGGCGCGCGGCCTGGATGGGCGCCAGCGCTATCCCCGTCTGCAGCGAGGCCGCCAGCAGCAGCAGCGCGGCACTGGCCCCCAGCACGGGCCAGAGCCCTGCCATGAAGGCGCGCGTCTGGCTGTCCAGCAGGGCGGTATCGACCGCCACGGCAAACCGGTAGACGGCCTTGGCCGGATTCACGTGGGGAATGCGCCGCTCGAGCACCAGCAGGCTCGACCCGTCGGGACCTTGCAGCTGATGGCGGTGCACCACGCCGATATCCAGCTCGTCCCGGGGCAGGGCGATGGTGAAGGTGAGCAGGGATGGCGACCGTGTCACCGAGCCATCGGTATCGTCGACAATCTGCCAGTAGAGGCCGGACAGCGGTTCCTGGAACCGCGGGTCGGGCAGCATCGCCGGTACCAGCCGCACGGTACCATCCACCTGCCACAGGCTGCGGGTCAGATAGCGCAGGTCCGCTTCCAGTTCGGCCACCGTGGCCCGTTCCGCATGGCGCTCGAATGCAACCCGCAGGCCCAGCGCTGCCACCAGCGGCAGGACAACCGCCACCACAATCCCCACCAGCAGGACGCGCAGATACAGCGAGTTGCCCATCAGCTGCTCCCAGAACCACTGCCGGCCGGGCACCAGGCATAACCAAATCCGCGCCGGGTCTCGATCCGCTCGCGTCCCACCTTGCGGCGCAGGCGCATCACCGCTGCTTCGATGGCATTGTCGCGCCGGTCCAGCCGGTCGCCATAGAGCGCCTCGCCAAGATCTGCCTGCGACACCGTCTCCCCGGACCGGTGCACCAGCGTGTGCAGCAGCCGGAACTCGAGGGCTGTGAGGTCCAGGGGCTCGCCCGCCAGGCTTGCCTTGCGGGCTGCCAGATCCACCAGCAACTCCCCATCCTGCAGGGCATTGCCCGCCCGGCCGGCGCCGCGCCGCAGGATCGCATGCAGACGGGCCACCAGTTCGTCCATCACGAACGGCTTGACCAGATAGTCGTCCGCACCGGCATTGAGGGCTTCCACCCGCTGGTTCCAACTGTCACGGGCCGAAACCACCATCACCGGGATCGCGATCCCGTCGGCCCGCCAGCGGCGCAGGACGGACAGGCCATCGAGCCGCGGCAGGCCCAGGTCCAGGATGGCCGCTGCAAACGGCTCCACGTCACCCAGCGCCCAGCCAGCCTCGCCATCGGCGACGGTTTCGGGCTGGAAGCCCGCCCGCTCGAGGCCCCGCTGCAGGCCGCGCGCGATCGGCTCTTCATCCTCGACAATCAGCACACGCATCGGACCTGTCTGTCTCCAAGGGGCATCGGGCGTGGGGGGACGCGACCGGACCGGCGGCTTGTGTGGGGCGCTGGCTGACAGGACGCTGACAGCGCGTGTCAGGTGGCTGCGGCAGGGCCGTACTAGGGGCGTGCTCCTGAATCTCCGGGAGACCACCATGCGCATCGGCGATGCCCTGACAACCGCCCCCTGCATCCTGTGCCACGAGACCGGCCGCCATGTGGTTGCCACGACCGGACGGGGCATGACGCCGCTGGTCACGGTGATCTGTGACGGGTGCGGGCTGGTGAGCCACGACCCGATCCCCACCATCGAGGAGCTCGAGCGGTTCTACGGTGACCGCTATCGCATGGCCTACAAGGGCCGCTGGGCTCCCAAGCCCAAGCACAGCCTGCGGGCGCAGCGCAGCGCGGTGCTGCGGGCCGCGCGGCTGGCGCCGCTGATCGCGCCGGGGGCGAGGGTGCTGGACATCGGCGCCTCGTCCGGCGAGTTCGTCTACATGATGGGCCAGCTCGGCTTTCGCGCCACCGGGATCGAGCCCAATGCGGGCTACCGGGCTTTCGGGGTGGAGGCCTATGGCGTGGACATCACCGACTGCCGCCTTGAACCGTGCGCCTTTGGTGCGGGCGTGTTCGACCTGATCACACTCAACCATGTGTTCGAGCATCTGGGCGATCCGGTCGCGGTGCTGGGTGCGATCAGCCACTGGCTGGCCCCGGGCGGCCTGCTGTTCATCGAAGTGCCGAACATCGTCGGGGTGGCCAAGCAGCGCGCGAACCTGTTCCACTATGCCCATATCTGGAACTTTGCCCCGCACACCCTCACCGGCCTGCTGGCCAGGGCCGGCTTCCAGCCTCTGCCGGGCGAGAAGCTGGATGGCACCTCGCTGGTGTTTGCCAGGTCGCCGGACAGCGCGGGCGCGCAGGCCGGGGCCGACCCTGTCCACTGGCGCAACCCGCCGCTGGTGGCGGCGCTGCGGCGCCAGTTGAACGAGGACCAATCCGGAACCGCCTATCTGGCCTCCGGCGCCCCCTTCCGCCGCCGCTGGGCCCGGCTCCTACGCAACATCGACGAGATCACCACTGCCCGCCGCTATGCTGCTCCGCGCGCGATGGCCGATGCTGTCCTCGCCTCTGCCGCCATGGCGACAGCCCCGCGCGGTCCGGCACAGTCGAGGCTTGCAGCCTGAACCGGCCACACCGTTCGGGCATCCAAGCCGGCGGCACCCGCGGTGATGCGGCCTGGATCGGCGGCGCCGCACCGTGACAATTTGGCAGCCAAGACAGTGTGGCAGCCACCAGCCGTGTGCCCGCGCAACCCCTCAGAACTGGAGCCGTGCGCCCACGGTAATCGCCTGGCCTTCCACGGCGCCGCCGTTGCGACCGGTGCCCTGGATGAACAGCTCGAGGCCCGAGCTGTTGTGGGTCAGGCTGAGGCCGACTTCGGCATCCAGATAGGCGCTGTCGCGCGGGGTGCCGATCAGCACGCTGCCGGTGCCGCCCGTCGCCGCGAACCGGCTGGCGGCAGAGCCGTCTTCCCAGTTCACCGCGACATCCAGCGAGGGCCGCCCCGTCGGAGCCGCCTTGCGGCGTGAGACAGGAAAGACTGGCGGAGAGGGTGGGATTCGAACCCCGCCGCGCTGTGCGCGGCACTCTTTCGTCTGTGGGTTCGTGCCGACTGTTGGTGATGGCGGAGAGGGTGGGATTCGAACCCCGCCGCGCTGTGCGCGGCACTCTTTTGTCTGTGGGTTCGTGCCGACTGTTGTTGATGGCGGAGAGGGAGGGATTCGAACCCACGGTACAGTTGCCCGTACGCCGCATTTCGAGTGCGGTGCTTTCGACCACTCAGCCACCTCTCCGGAAGACGCCTGGTCGTGCGAGCTGCGGCGTTTACGGGTGGGGACGGGGGGATGCAAGGGGTGCTGTCAGTCGGGTTTCAGTGCGGTGCAGGGGCGGCGCGGGCAGGCTTGCGCGGTGCCGGGCAGGTTAACCGATTCAGACGCTTCACTTTTCGGCTGGTTTCTGATACATGAATGCAGGACGGCGCACCTCCGCGCCGCCCCATGAAACCCCGTCGTAAACCCCGTCCGGATTTTCACGCCTCCACACGCCAGTCTTTCCGTCAGGATCACGGGCGCTGCGGTGGCGTTTTTCTGTCCCGGCGGGCAGTGCAAAGGGCCAGACCGCCATGAGCGAAGTGAAGAAGCCGGTTTTCTCTGCAGGTGACTTTGTCGTGTACCCCGCCCACGGCGTCGGGCGCATTACCGGGATCGAAACCCAGTCCGTTGCCGGCATGACGCTGGAAGTGTTCGTGATCGCGTTCGAGCAGGACAAGATGACCCTGCGCGTGCCGACCTCCAAGGTGAAGACCGGCGGCCTGCGGCCGCTGGCCAGCGGTGAAGTGGTGGACGACGCCCTCAAGACCCTCACCGGCAAGGCCCGGATCAAGCGGGTGATGTGGAGCCGCCGCGCCCAGGAATACGAAGCCAAGATCAACTCCGGCGACCTGATCTCGATCGCCGAAGTCGTCCGCGACCTGCACCGCGCCTCCGACCAGCCCGAACAGAGCTATTCCGAGCGCCAGCTGTATGAAAGCGCCCTCGACCGCATGGCCCGGGAAGTGGCCGCCATCGAACAGGTCGACCGCGACGCCGCCGTGCGCAAGCTGTCGGAAACCCTGGCCAAGAAGGCGGCCTGATAGGCCTGACCAGGCCAGGGCGGGCCTGACCCGGCCCGGCCGACCGGCACAGCAAACGCCCCCGCAGCCCCGGCTGCGGGGGTTTTGCTTGGCTGCCTGCAACCATCGGGCTGAGATCGGCGGTGCAACGAACCGGGACAGCGGGCGCGGATGCGGCTATGTTCTGCCGTTGTTCCTGCAGGGGCGAATCGCCACCATGTCTCACGAGCCTGATCCAGACTGGCTGCCACCGGCCGATGCCCTACCCGGTGCGGGCGCAGAGGGCCGTGGCCTGTCGATCTCGCAGCGGGCGATGGCGGGGCTGGGCGCCGCTGCCGCCCCCTATCTGCAGGGCCTCAATGACGAGCAGCGCCGGGCGGTGGAGACGCTGGACGGGCCGGTGCTGGTGCTGTCCGGGGCAGGGACGGGCAAGACCAAGGTACTGACCGCGCGGGTTGCGAACCTGATCCAGTCCGGGCGGGCGAGGCCCTGGGAGATCCTGGCGGTCACCTTCACCAACAAGGCCGCCCGCGAGATGCGCCACCGCACCGAGGCATTGGTGGGCCCGTCGGCGCAGAGCCTGCAGTGGCTCGGCACGTTCCACTCGACCAGTGCCCGGATGCTGCGCCGCCATGCCGAGCTGGTGGGGCTGAAGAGCACCTTCACGGTGCTGGATGCCGATGATCAGGTGCGTCTGCTCAAGCAGGTGATCGAGGCCGACAATATCGACCCCAAGCGCTGGACCCCGCGCTTCCTCGCCAGCCTGATCGATGGCTGGAAGAACCGCGCGCTGACCCCCGACAAGGTGCCGCATGAGGAAAGCTTTGCCTTTGCCGGCGGGCGCGGCGCCGCGCTCTATGCCACCTATCAGGCGCGGCTGAAGGTTCTGAATTCGTGTGATTTCGGCGATCTTCTGCTGCACATGATCGCGATCTTCCGCTCCGATCCGGACCTCCTGGCCGACTATTGGGACAAGTTCAGATATGTCCTGGTGGACGAGTATCAGGACACCAATGTCGCCCAGTATCTGTGG
>JAIXTH010000253.1 GCA_027484265.1 Alphaproteobacteria bacterium | reverse complement strand
TGCCATGGGCCAGCGGTCCCTCCGGTGGCCCCGCCTGGGGACGGTCCGGGACACCGCCATCGACGGGCGCCTGCACCATGGCCTGATCCACGATCGCGCGTGCATCGAGCTTGCCCGTCAGTGTCAGCGGCCACGACCCCAGCACCAGCAGCCGCGCCGCCAGTCCGCGCCCGGCCAGATCATCCGCCAGACGCTCTGCCATTCGCTCTGCCGGAAAGTCCGGTACGGCCCCCGCCGTGCCGGTTGACTCAGATCCGCGCCCCCCTGCCGGGACCACCGCAACCACGATCCCGCTGCAGATACCGAGGTCATCCCTGACCGGCACCACGCGGATCTGCCCTGATGGGCTCACCAGCCGTTCAAGTTCCTCCTGCAACCGGGCGAGGTCGAGCAGGCGTCCGTTGAGTTTGACGCTGCTGTCAGAGCGGCCCAGGACGCGCAGGCAACCTGTCGCGTCGAACCACCCCATGTCCGATGTCCGGAATGCAGGGAGCGCCGCCGTGCCCAGCCGGAGCGGCGCAAAGCGGGTGGCCGAAGGCTCGGGCGCATTGAGATAGCCCGGCACCAGCCCCTCCCCGGTCAGGACAATCTCGCCGACCGTGCCCAGAGGACAGATTGCGTCGCTGCCACCCTCCGCGGGGTGCACGACCACATGCACGGCGGTGCCGCTGACCGGCCGGCCCACGGGCACCGGCCCCTGCGCCGCCACATCGAGCTGGCTGACCGCATGCGTTGTCGCAAACACAGTGGATTCAACCGGGCCATACCCATTGATCAGACGGGTGGCGGGGCAGGCGTCCAGAAACCGCCGCGCATGCCGGGGCGACATCTGCTCGCCGCCGGTGACCACACAGTCCAGAACCGCCAGGCATCCCGGGTCCTGGTCGATGATCAGGTTGAAGAGGCTGGCAGTCAGCCACAGGGCATGGATCCCGTGCCGGGCTGACAGGTCCCGGATCCCCTCCGGGCTATGGCTGGCGTCGACCGCCATCACGACGACTCCCCCCGTCAGCAAGGGAGCCCAGAATTCCAGGATGAACGCATCCCAGACAGCAGGCGCCGCAAGGCCAAAGCGCCAGCCGGGCCTGAAGGGGGCCACGGCGGGATCGCCCAAAAGCCGCCGCACCGCCCGTTCGGGCACTTGGACCGCCTTGGGCGTCCCGGTTGATCCAGACGTGAAGACAATCGCGAGCGGCCGCTCCCAACCGTCCCGGGCCAACAGGGCACCGCCCCCTCCCCCGCCGCCAGCCTGCCCGATGTCGCTCTCCGCTGACTGGAGGGGATGCGCTCCCACATCGATCCGTCCTGTCCGGACATCCGCCGTGATCAAGGCGCCAAGCTGCAGATCGCTGGCCAGGGTCTTGCGGAGCGGGTCCGACCACTGCGGACTTTCAACCATGGAGGTGACAGCCGCACGCAGGCAGCCCACCAGCGCAATGCCGAGAGCAGGCGAGCGCTCGATCCGGAGAGCAGCGCGATCTCCGCTTCCAAATCCCAGGCCCTTCAGCTGTCGCGCGGTTTCGCCGGCAGCCGACCAAAGTTCCCGATAGGTCAGGACAGCCTCGCCATGAACGATGGCCGGCCAGTCCGGATGGGTCCGGACGCGACGGGCAAGGCAGGCCTCGAGCCCACCATCCCGCGCCCAGTCGCCGACATCCAAGCCATGTCGGCGCGGCCACTGCACCTCCTGCATGTGCGCAACCTGTCTCGCTCGCCCGCGGCCAGGACTCCACCAAAGAGAGATATCCTTACATCAGGGCCTTTCGAGCGTGCACTTTGCAGTCCTTTTGGATGAATTCAAGTGCAATAATTCCTATGATTGACATGCTGGCCGTTTGATACGAGCCTAGGATGTATCGCCTCCTCTGCATCCGGCGTACGAACCCGAAGGAATGAGCTCATGGCGATGTCGGCCCAGCCAGCGATTGCCGTCATCGGAGCAGCCGTACGCCTGCCCGGGTGCAGGAGCGTCCGGGAATTTCTGCGGCTGGTGCGCGAGGGTGGCTCGCAGATCGGTCCGGTGCACCCGGATGACCGGGCCTATTTGCACTTCGCCGGGGATCCGGATGAACCCGACTATGTGGATTCCCGCGGCAGCCTGCAGGACATGTTCCGGTTCGACCATGCAGCCTTCAGGATATCGGCCTATGATGCGGCCCTGATGGACCCGCAGCACCGGATCCTTCTGGAGACCGCGCACCAGGCGCTCGAGGATGCCGAACACCGGCCCGACAGTCGTGGCGGACTTCGCACGGGCGTGTTCGTCTCAGGCAGCCCAAGCGGTTACCTGCGGGCCCTGATCCAGTCAGCACGCCTCGACCCGGCGGCCCTCGATACCGCCCTCCACGGCTGCGAGCCTGATTTTCTTGCCGGGCTCCTGGCCTACAAGCTCGACCTCACCGGCCCGGCGATGACGGTGCAGTCGGCCTGCTCGTCCTCCCTGGTCGCACTTCATCTGGCCGTGAGTGCCCTGGAACGGATGGACTGTGACCAGGCTTTGGTGGCCGGGGTCGGAATCGGGTTTCCACAGTCGGGTCACTGGTATCTTGAGGGTGGCATCAAGAGCCGGGCTGGACGATGCCGGCCCTTCGATGCCGCCGCCGATGGCGTGGTGGAGGGATCTGGAGCGGTCGCTCTGGTGCTGCGCCGCGCAGAGCGGATGGACCCGCTCGCACCCGCCCCCTACGGCTTCGTGCTGGGAACGGCCGTCGGCAATGATGGCCGTCAGAAGATGAGCTTCAACGCCCCCTCGCCGGAGGGACAGGAGCGCACGATCAGGGCTGCGCTGCAACGGTCGGGCCTGCCGGCCACTGCCATCGGCTATCTGGAAGCGCATGGCACCGGGACCCGGATCGGCGACCCGATCGAGTGGGAGGCGGCGGATGCAGCCTATCGGGCCCTGGGCGCGCGCCGGCACCAGATTGCCGTAGGCGCGGTCAAGGGCAGCATCGGGCATATCGATGGCGCGGCGGGCCTCGCGGGTTGCCTGAAGTCGGTTCTGGTGGCCGCGTCCGGGTGTGTTCCGCCACTGGCCGGCTTTGCGTCACCCAACCCGCTTCTCGATGCCGAGAACAGCGTTCTGCGTCTGCCCGAACGGCTGGCGCCGTGGCCCGAGGACTGTCCGCGCGCCGCCGGCGTGAGCGCCTTCGGTGTGGGTGGCACCAACGCCCATGCCATCGTGCTTGGCAACCCGGCGGCGGCCCCGGACCTGATGGAGCAGGCGCCCGGGCCCGATGCCGAAGACCCCGGCGCAGCGGCCAGCTGGATCCCCCTGCCGCTGTCCGCCCATACAGCCGAGGCCCTCCAGGAACTGGCGGATTCCTGGGCCGACAGGCTGGATCCCCTCGGGCACGGGCAGGCGCGCGCGCTGGCTGCCAGCCTCGCGACTCGCGATCACAAGCCGGTGGGGCAACTGTTCTGGGGACGGGACGGTCGCGAGCTGGCCGCTCAGATCCGCTCGGCTCCCCGGCTCGGGCCTGGCCATTGCACCGCGCCTGCGCGCGCGCCGTCGGCCCAGGCTGCCCGGCTTGCCTTCCTGTATCCGGGACAGGGCAGCCAGTATCCTGGCATGGCACGGCCATGGGCTACGCTGATGGCCGGATTTCAGGATCATCTGGAAGACCTGCTCCAAGCACTGCCACCAGAGCTGCGCGCAGGGGTGCGCGCCCTGCTGCTGGATCCTGCGGCGCCGCAGGCGCTGGTGGAGGACACCGCCACGGTGCAGCCTGCCCTGTTCGTTCTGGGCTGCGCAGCCACAAAGGCCCTGGCCGAGGCCGGTATACAGCCTCACGCCTGCCTGGGTCACAGCCTTGGTGAGTTTGCCGCCCTGGTGACCGGCGGTGTCCTGTCACCCCGGCAGGCGAGCGACTTTGTCGTCGCGCGCGGCGCGGCCATGGCCGCCTGCCCGGACGGGGCCATGCTGGCCGTGGCCATGACCGCAGCTGATGCCCTGGCGCATGTCACCGCCCTCGATCTTGATGTCGAGATCGCCGCCATCAATGGTCCTGTTGCGACCACACTCGCAGGGACCCCGGCCGCAATCGAAGAGGTGCGTGCATCGCTGCCGGCTCATGTCCGGCGGCGCCTGCTGCCCGGTCGACGCGCATTTCACAGCCAGCTGATCGACCCTGCGCTGCCGGACCTGCATCGTCTGGCATCCGGACTCGGCCCGATGGCGGCACGCATGCCGATAGCCCTGAATGTGGATGGAACGCTCCTGATGCCCGGACAAGGCCTGAACCCGCGGCGGCTGTCCGACCAGGCCCGGCAGCCCGTCCTGTTCCACGCGGCCTGCCAGTCGCTTCAACAAGCCATGCCCGGCATCATCGCCGTCGAGATCGGCCCCGGGTCCGCCCTGAGCAGCCTGTGGGAAGCCGGGGGCTCGACCGCCATTGCGCTGGCATCGGGCGCCGGAGCCGCCGGCGACCCGCTGGTGGCACTTCAGACAGGCCTTGGCGCCCTGTTCGCTGATGGGCACGCAAGCACCCTGGCGGCGCGGCTGACCGCGGGGGTTCGGCGCGCGCGCGGACCGCTATGCCCATTTGCAGGGCCGACAGTGATTCATGGTGCGATCCTTGATACCGCCCACCGTAGTGAGGCGGACGGTCGGTTTGCGGCTGTACCGGCTGCGGCACCGGCACGGGATGGGGCAGCTCCGCCGCCGGGCATGCCACCTGGTGCGACCACGGGCGCCTCGGAAGACGGGCTGCCGCCGGGGCAGGATACCGTGCCTGGTCCGCCCGATGAGCCAGCGGTGGCGGTGGCGCCGGCCCTGGCGGCGGTGTGGCGCACCTTTCTCGGCACCGCGCCGGATTCGCCCGACGCCGACTTCTTCGACCTGGGCGGCGAGTCGCTGGCCCTGGTGAGGATGACCCGCCATCTCCAGGACGTTCTTCACATCGAGATCCGGGCCCGTGACCTGATGACCCGATCCAGATTTGCCGACCAGCTGGCCCTGCTGGAGACCCTGACCGCAGGCAGGGCCGATGCCAGCCAAGTCTGATGGCCCGGTCTGAAAATCCGCTCCTGCGTCCGCCACCGGCGTGGCGGCGCGTTGCCGGCGGGCTTGCCAGCCTGGATGGGCGGAGGCATGCAAGGGGCGGGCGGCGGGCAACAGGATGGACCGATGCAGTCGGATCAGGCTGGCAGGAGCGGAGGTGCTGCGGCTGCGCCCGCTGGGCGTGATGGCAGCGCAGACCGCACGGAGATCGGCACGCTGTCCGTGGAGGTTACCGTGCCCGCATTCAGAACCCACCGCTGGCCGGCGCGCGCGGTATGGGCAGCCGCCCTCGCCACCTTCGCCCTGGCAACCGGATGCGGGCCGCAGCGGCAGGAGCAGCAACCCGTGCCAGGTCCGATGCAGCCTGCTCCGCCCCACACCGCCCCGCCGCACACGGCCCCGTCTGCGCCAC
Source organism: Alphaproteobacteria bacterium (assembly GCA_027484265.1). Taxonomy (GTDB): domain Bacteria; phylum Pseudomonadota; class Alphaproteobacteria; order Caulobacterales; family Aquidulcibacteraceae; genus JAIXTH01. The sequence goes on along the minus strand of JAIXTH010000253.1, from coordinate 1,210 downwards.
ATGTGCACAAGCCGCCGGTACCGGACAAGCCGCCTGAAGGGGTGCTGAGCTGCCCCAACCAGCCCGGACGCCGCGAGACGGCCGGTGCAGACGGGCGGATGCTGGGGCATCTGCCCTATCGCGAGGCGCCCTCGGGTGACCTGGTGCGGCCGCCGGAGGGGTTTGCAACCGGCAGCTGCACCCGGCTGCATGCGGACGCCGGCGCCGCGCTCGACGCGATGCTGGCGGCGGCGCGGGCGGAGGATCCCGCGATTGCCGATGCAATGGTGGGGCTTTCGTGCTTCCGGTCGATCAAGCGGCAGGCGGACATTTTCTGCTCCAAGCCGCAGCTGAGCTTCGCCGAGCGGGCGGAGGCCTCGGCTCCGCCGGGCTTCAGCGAGCATGCCACTGGCTATGCCATCGATTTTGGCGACCGCACCCGGCCCGAGTGTGACCTTGAGGCCTGCTTTGCCGAGACGCCGGTGGGCCAGTGGCTTGCGGCCAATGCCCCTCGCTTCGGTTTCGTGCTCAGCTTCCCGTCGGGCAACAGCCAGGGCGTGATGTACGAGCCCTGGCACTGGAGGTTCGAGGGCACCGACAAGGCACGGGCCACCTTCGCGCAGGCGCGCGACTGACAGCCGGGCGCAGTGGCTAGGATCAGATGACGGCTGCGGCCCGCAGCTGTGCCACCCGGTCCGCATCGAGCCCGAGCACCTCGTGGCACAGCCAGTCGGTGTCGGCACCGTGGTCGCGGCCGAGCCAGCGCACCTGGCCGGGCGTGGCCGACAGGCGCGGGAACACATTCTGCATCGCAAAGGCGCCCAGCACCGGATGCATCAGCTCGATGATCGACTGGCGGGCGGCAAATTGCGGGTCGGCCAGCATTTCGGGGGCGCGGTTCACCCGGCCGAACGGGACGCCATGGGCTTCGCAGACGGCCTCGAGCTCGTCCATGGTCTGGCGGCACGCCCAGGCCTCGATCAGGCTGTCGAGCTCGGCCTGGTTCTCGCCCCGGGCACGGTGGCCGCCAAAGCGCGGATCGCTGACCCAGCCGGGCTGGCCCACGGCTTCGGCCAGGCGCGCGAACACCGTGTCCTGGTTGGCGGCGATCACCACCATGCCGTCGGCGGCACGGTAGATGTTGGAGGGGGCGATCTTGGGCAGCACCGGACCGGTGCGCTCGCGGATCGCCCCGCCCAGCGTCCAGTCCGGGACCAGGCACTCCATCATG
>JAIXTH010000039.1 GCA_027484265.1 Alphaproteobacteria bacterium | reverse complement strand
CCCTGGCGTGGCCCCGCGACCCCGGCGGACACGGCCCTGCCAGCCGGGGCTGCGGCAGCCCTCGCTTCAGGACCTTCTGTGGACGGGCCGCCTGTCGATGGCCCCCCTGTGGACGCCCCCTCGGTGGATGGCCCCCCTGTCGATGGCTCCATAGTGGATGGCCCCTCGGTGGATGGCCCCTCGGTGGATGGCCCCTTGGTGGATGGACCGGCTGCGGATGGGCCGGTTGCGGATGCGGCACCCGCTGAAGCCGCGGCGCCGCCGCGCTGGCCGTTTGGGGTGGGCACCGACGCCAGTGCAGCACAGGCCAGTCCAGTACAGGCCAGTCCAGCACAGGCCAGTCCAGCACAGGCCAGTCCAGCACAGGCCAGTCCAGTACAGGCCAGTTCCCTACAGCCCGCAGAGCCGCCGGAAGCCGGGCCGCTGCCCGACGTGGCCCCGCCAACGGAACAGGACCATCAGGCCAGCGCCCGGCCGATGGAGCCTGTGGTGGGGGATGACGGGCCGCAACCGCTCGACCTCCCGGTGGCCGCCCCCGCGCCGCCACAGGCCGAGACCGCCCGCCCGGCGCGCCAGACCGGTCCGGGGCGCCCTGCCGTCCGAAGCGGCCGGCCCGGCGCAGCCCGCAAGGGCACCCAGCGCCGCACCAGCCGCGCCCCAAGCCGCAGCACACGGAAGGCCGAAGGCCTGCCGCCGCTGTGGATGCTGTTCACCGCGAGCTTTCTTGCGGGCGGCTCGGTGCTGATCACCGGAGCGGCGCTGGCAGCGCCGCTGGGCGGGCCGTTCCAGCTGTTCTCCGACCATCTGATGTATGTGATGGTGCTGCCGGTTGTGGCGCTGGGGCTCTGGATTGCCGCGCGTCTGGTCGTCCCGGCCCTGCTGACCGCCCTGATCCTGCTGGTGCAGGGCGTGATCGTGGTGCCGAGCCTGGGCAGCGGACCGGCTGGCGGCGACACCCGCACCATCATCGGCTGGGCGTCCCTGGCGGGCTCGCAGGCGGCCCTCGAGGACGTGCTGCGCGAGGCCGGCCGGCAGGAAGCGCGCCTGCTGCTGCTGGGCAATGCCCCGGACAGCCTTCTGTCGGCTCCGCCAGCGGGGTGGATCATCGCCGCGCGTCCCACGCCCGGCGACGGAGCAGCCATCACCATCCTGTCGCGTGGCGGCTGGCGCGCCGCCAATGTGGCGGGCGAACCGGCCATGGCCCGCAGCGAGGACGGCTCGGTGACCGTGATCGGCGTCAACCCGCCCGAGGCCGCCGGCGACACCCGGGGCCGCGATGCCGAGATCAACCGCAGCGCCGCCCGTGCCGGTGTGCAGACCACCCCGACCCTCGCGATCGGCGCGTTCGGCGTGGTGCCCTGGAATGGCGCGATCAGTCAGTTCACCAGCTACGGGAACGTCACTCGGGTGCGCTGCGGCGGCCTGTTTGGCGCCACCCAGGGGCTTCTGGCGCTGGATCATGCCTTCGTGCGCGGCATTGCCGTCACCGGCTGCCGCACCACCGGTGCCCTGACCGGCAGCGGTCACCGCCCGATCTGGATCCGCCTTGGCGCACCGGAACCGGCGGCCACGGACGACGCTGGCGGCTGAGCGCGCAGGCTGGCTCTGGATAGCGGCGGCAGCTGTCCGCTCAGCCGCCGAACTGCAGCCGGGCGAGGTGGGCGTAGAGGCCGCCCTGGGCCACCAGCGTGTCGTGACGGCCTTCCTCGACAATGCGGCCGTCCTCCATCACCAGGATCCGGTCGGCGCGCTGCACCGTGGCGAGGCGGTGGGCGATCACCAGGGTGGTGCGCCCGTGCATGACTTCATCGAACGCCTTCTGCACCAGCCGCTCGTTCTCGGCGTCCAGCGCGCTGGTGGCCTCGTCCAGCAGCAGGACGGGGGCGGCCCGCACCAGGGCGCGGGCGATGGCAAGGCGCTGGCGCTCGCCGCCCGACAGGGCGCGGCCCCGGTCACCCACCGGGCTGTCCCAGCCGCCGAGGCGCGACAGGATGAACGGCTCGGCCTCGGCGCGGCGGGCCGCGGCTTCGATCTCGGCGCGGGTGGCACCGGTGCGGCCCCAGGCGATGTTGTCGGCGGCGCTGGCGGTGAACAGGTCCGGGCTCTGGGAGACCCAGGCAAAGGCGTCGCGCCAAGCAGCCGGGTCCACATCGCGCGCATCCACGCCGTCGAGACGCACCTGGCCCGTCTGCGGGTCGAACAGGCGCAGGGCCAGCTTGAACAGCGTGCTCTTGCCAGCGCCCGAGGGGCCGACGATCGCCACTGTCTCCCCCGGCTGCACCGTGAAACTGACATCGGTGACGGCCGGCGGCGGCGGTGCGGTCGAGCCCTCGATCTCGGGATAGCGGAACGACACGTGCTCGAAGGCCAGGGTGCCCCGCACCGGTGACGGCAGCACCACCGGACTGGCGGGCGCCGCGATCTCGGGGGTCTCGTCCATGATCTCGAACAGGCGCGCACTGGCACCGGCCGCCTTCTGCAGGTCGCCCCAGACTTCGGCGAGCGCGCCTGCGCCCGAACCGGTCAGCATGGCCAGCAGCACGAACTGGGTCAGCTCGCCCGGGGTCATGGTCCCGCCCATCACCGAGCGGGCCCCCTCCCACAGCACCAGCACGATGCCGCCAAACACGATGGTGATCGCCAGCGCCGTCATCAGCGCCCGCGCCCGCACCCGCGCGAGGGCCGCGGCAAAGCTGGCCTCCACCGCGCCGGCGAACCGCGCCCGCGCCTCGGGCTCGCGCCCGAAGGCCTGGACCGTCTGCAGCGCATCCAGGGTCTCGCCAGCCTCTGCCCCGGCCTCGGCCACCCGGTCCTGGGCCGTGGCCGACAGGGTGCGCACCCGCCGTCCGAAGGTAAGGATCGGCACCAGCACGGCGGGGATGATCAGCAGGGTCAGGCCGGTCAGCCAGGCGCTGGTGGCCATCATCATAGCGAGGCCCCCGGTCAGCATCAGCACGTTGCGGATCGCGATCGAAGCCGAGGAGCTGACCACCGTGTCGATCAGCGTGGCATCCACCGTCAGCCGCGACAGCGCCTCGCCCACCCGGACCCGGGCATAGAAGGCCGGTGACAGGCGGGTGAGATGGGCGTGGAAGTCGGTCTTGAGATCGGCCACCACCCGCTCGCCGAGCTTGGTGACGAAATAGAACCGGCTGGCGGAGAACACCGCCATCAGGACCGCCACGGCCACCAGCACCGCAAAGCCACGGTTGACCGCCGTGGCCTGCGCGGTCGCAAAGCCGCCATCCACCAGCTGGCGGGCTGCAGCCGGCAGCGCCAGCGTCGCCGCCGCCGCCAGCACCAGGAACAAGCCGGCCAGCGCCAGATCCGCGCGGCGCCGGGCCAGATAGGGCAGCAGCCGCACCAGCGGGGCAATGTCACTGGACCGGGCACGCTTGGCCCGCTCGGCATCGACCCCGGCTGCAAACTGGGCCCCCAGACCGGGACGTCCTGTGGCAGGTGGCAGGTGAGGCGCGGTGGTATCGGTCATGGATGCCGGGCACTAGCACGCCGGAGCGGGAGCGGGAAACGGGGCGGTGCAGGACGCATGGCCCTGCCCCCGCCCCCGCACGCGGGGCGCAGGCTCAGGCCAGCTTGATCTCGCGCAGGCGCTGTTCGAGGAAGGCGTGGGCCGTAATGGGGGGATGTTTCGGCGCACCGCCCATCGGCAGGGTCTCCACCAGCACATCGGGCGCGAAATGCAGGAAGAACGGGGTGGAATAGCGGGCGATCCGCATCCGCTCCGGCGCCGGGTTCACCACGCGGTGGATGGTGGAGGGCAGCACATCATTGGTCAGGCGTGACAGCATGTCGCCGACATTGATCGCCACATGGCCCTGCGGCGCCACCACGTCGTGCCAGTCGCCATCGCGGCCCAGCAGCTGCAGCCCCGGCTCCTCGGCCCCCAGCAGCAGCGTGATCACATTGATGTCGCCATGGGCTCCGGCCCGCACCGCCCCCGGCGTAACCTCGCCCGTCACCGGCGGATAGTGCAGCAGGCGCAGCACCGAATTGCCCTCGGCCACCTTGGGCGTGAACCAGTCGGGCGGCAGGCCCAGATGATGGGCCACGGCCCGCAGGATCCGCACCCCCAGCCCGTCGAGCTGGGCATAGAAGGCCTGCATGGCCGCATCGAAGCCCTCGATATGGGTGACTGAGAGATTGGGGGGCATCACCGGCTCGTAGCGGTGGCCGGGGGCCAGGCTGCGGCCAGTGTGCCAGAACTCCTTGAGGTCGGCGACCGTGTGGTCCTTGGCGGTCTCCACCCCGAAGGCGGTATAGCCGCGCTGGCCACCGCCGCCGGGCACCAGATAGGTCCGCTTGATCTCGGGCGGCAGCGCGAAGAACGCCTTGGTGACCTCCAGCGCCCGGTCGATCACGCCCTGATCCATGCCATGATCGCCCACCACGGCAAAGCCCGTGCGGGTGAACCAGCCTCCCAGCTCGGCGGCAAAGCCGTCGAAGTCGGTGTCATAGCTCTTCATCGAGACGGGCGGGATGGCGGAGACGGTCATGGAAGAAGGCGCCTTGCGCGGAGGGCGGCAGAAAACGGGGTGGTGGGTCCTGCAGGACTCGAACCTGCAACCAGACCGTTATGAGCGGCCGGCTCTAACCATTGAGCTAAGGACCCCGCGAGGCCGCGCCAGCGCGGCCCTGCCCCGCCTGACTAGCAAGCCAGCACCGTTCGGAAAAGCCGCGCGGCGCACCCTGAACGGTTACGGCATCATCTGCAGGGGGTGGCACACGGGCCACAGCGGGCAGCGATGCCGGACATCGCGCACCCTGCGGCCCCGTGCCGGTGCATGCAGAGCATTGACGCCAGCGCTGGCAGTCGCAAGGTGGCGCCATGAAGACCGTATTCCTGTGGGCCGTCCTCCTCATCCTGCTGGCGGCAGTCGTGGTGGCCGTGACCGTGGCGTTCGGCGGCGATTCCATGTCGCGGATCAGCATGCATGGCTGGATCGCCCTGACCCTGGGTTCCGTGCTGTCGCTGGCGCTGGGCGCGGGCCTGATGGCGCTGTCCTTCATCTCGTCGCGGCGCGGGTTCGATGACGGCGTCGGGCCGGACTGAGGCATGCTGCGCGCCCTGATCGGCCTGGCGGCCCGGACCTGGTTCCGGCTGGTGCGCCCGATGACGCTGGGGGTGCGGGTCGCCGTGTTCGATGGCGAAGGGCGGGTGATGCTGGTGCGGCACAGCTACATGCCGGGCTGGTACCTGCCGGGCGGCGGCATCGAACGGGGCGAGACGGCCATCGAGGCTGCGGTGAAGGAGGTCCGGGAAGAGGCGGGGCTTGCGATCGATCCGGCGGACCTGCGCCTCGCGTCGATCCACGCCAATTTCGTGAACTTCCCCGGCGACCACGTGCTGCTCTATGCCTGCCACCGCTTCGCGCCGTCAGACCATCTGCCGAACCCGCGCGAGATCGCGCAATGGGGCTTTTATCCCCTCGACGCCCTGCCCGAAGGCACCAGCCCCGGCACCCGCACCCGCCTGCAGGAGCTGGCGGGCGCGGGGGCGCCCGACCCGCACTGGATCACGCCCGCCTGACGTTCGCCCTGCCCGCCAGCCTCAGGGAAACGGGCGCAGGAAAATCCGGTAGGACCAGTGGGTGTCGCCGCCGTCGCGCACGCACGAGAAGCCGCGCGCGATCAGGTTCGGGCGGATCATCCGGTTGAACCAGCCATGGGCCAGCAGGGCAACCGGGGCGCCTGCCTCCTCCACCTCTCCAATCAGCCGGTCGGCTGCCAGCCGCGCCCGGACCTCGGCCTGTGCGCGGCTCTCGGCCTCGCGGTGATGCCCGAGATACCAGCTGATCCGGGCCACCGCCCCCCAGGTCCGGGGCTTGAGACACAGCCAGTCCGGCCACAGGGGCGGCGGCAGCGGCGCTTCCACAAACACGGGATCGCGGCTGAAGATCCGGCCCGGCGCAGCTGCCTCGGCGGTTTCCACCGCCCGGCGCAGGGTACTGCTCCAGATCCGCTCGCAGCCCGCCAGCGCATCCATCAGATGCGGCGGCACCACCTGATCGGGCAGCAGCCCGCCGGCATCATACTGCGCCCACCAGTCCACATAGGCGCGGGCATGGATGGCGCGCGACCGGTCGAGCGCCGGCTTGCCGTGCCGCCCGATCACAATCACGTGACCGGCCCGGGCCAGGGCCCTGACATCAAGGATCGGAGCCCCTGCCCGCATCGATCACGCGCCCCCCAACGCGTCGGCCCGCCGCCGCAGGCCGGAAATGCCGTCACTCAGGCCGCTGTCAGGGCACCGACATGGGCTCTGACGCAGGCTGCGAGTGCGCCGAGGTGGTATCCGCCCTCCAGGGCAGAGACAACCCGCCCCGGTGCAATGGCGCACAGGCCAGCGGTGGCCCGGGCATAGTCGTCCGCCGCCAGGGCGAGGCCCGCCAGCGGATCGTCGCGGTGCGCATCGAAGCCTGCCGAGATGATCACCAGCTGCGGCTGCCACGCCGCCACCGCGGGCAGCAGCCGGGTCTCGAACGCATCCAGCCAGGCAGCACTGCCGGTGCCGGGCGGCACGGGCAGATTGATCAGGTTCCCCTGGGCGGTCTCGTGCGCATGGCCGGTGCCGGGATAGCATGGGATCTGATGGATCGAGGCATAGAAGAATGTCGGGTCCTGCTCGGCCAGAGCCTGGGAGCCATTGCCGTGGTGGACATCGAAATCCACCACCACCACCCGCTCCAGCCCGTGCACGGCGCGGGCATGGCGGGCGGCCACGGCCACGGAATTGAACAGGCAAAAGCCCATGGCCCGGTCCGGCTCGGCATGGTGGCCTGGCGGGCGCACGGCACAGAACACCGCGCGGGCCGTGCCACCCATCACCGCGTCCACCCCCGCCACCACGGCACCGGCTGCCCGCCGCGCCGCTGCCAGCGAGCCCGCCGACAGGCTGGTGTCGGGATCCACCGCCACCGCCCGCGCACCCGGTGCGGGCAGCAGGTCTTCCAGGACATCCAGATGCGCCTGCGGATGCACCCGCAGCAGCGCCGCATCGCTCGCCAGCGGTGCCTCACCCCACACCAGCGGCAGGGCGGGCTCGGCCCGCAGCGCTGCCAGCACGGCCTCGAGCCGCGCCGGGCTTTCGGGATGGCCGGGCGGCGGGTGATGTTCGAGGCAGTCCGGGTGGGTCAGGATCAGGGTCGGTGCGGTCATGGTGCGGGGCCCGGCATGGCCTGGCGGCGAACGGTCGCTGCCAGAGGCCCTGCTTGTCGGGCACGGCGGTGAAACCGGCAAGCCCGCGCCAGCGTAACAGCACAGGACCAACACCAGCGAGAGACCTGATGGCCGACTTCCCCGTCACCCGCACCGATGCCGAATGGCGCCGCCTCCTGACCCCCGAACAGTACCGGGTCGGTCGCCGGCATGGCACCGAGCGCGCCTTCAGCTCGCCCCTCGACCGCGAGCGGCGCCGGGGCATCTTCTACTGCGTCGGCTGCAACACGGCGCTGTGGTCGAGCGAGCACAAGTATGATTCCGGCACCGGCTGGCCCAGCTTCTGGCAGCCGATCGCGCCGGAGCGGGTGGGTACCAAGGCGGACTGGAGCCTGTTCACCCTGCGCACCGAGTGCCACTGCGCCACCTGCGGCACCCACATGGGCCATGTCTTCCCGGACGGGCCGCGACCGACCGGCCAGCGCTGGTGCATCAATGGCGTGGTGCTGGTGTTCCGCCCCGGCTGAGACCGGCCAGCGCCCGTTGCGCAGGCACAGGTGACGCAACGGCAGCCAGGACACCGCTTGGTGCTTGCCCGTGGCCGCCAGTCGGCTAGCAAGGGGGCATGTCCGTACCTGCACCCAGCACCGATGTCTCCCGCCCGCTCCTGCGCCGTCTCGGCCGCCTGCTGGGGGATGTGATCAAGGACCAGTCGGGACAGGATATGCTGGACCGGATCGAGGCGATCCGGGCGGCATCGGTGGGCGAGCATGCCGGCACGCGCCCGGCCGGTTCGGCAGCTGCCCTGCTGGCGGGGCTCGCGCCCGACCAGACCACGGTTTTCATCCACGGCTTCTGCGTGTTCTCGCAGCTGGCGAACATCGCAGACGATGCCGCCGTGCGGGCCGCCGCGCGGCAGGGACCAGGTCCGCTCGACAGGCTGCGGCAGGATCCCGCACGCGGGGCTCACTGGCTGGCCCGCCAGCTGCCGGGGTGCAGCATCGCCCCTGTCCTCACCGCCCACCCCACCGAGGTGCGGCGCAAGAGCGTGATCGACCGCGAGGCCTCGATTGCCGCGGTGCTGGATGCGGTGGTGGCAGGGCATGCCGACGATGATGAGCTGGCCGACACCCGCCTGCGGCGCGAGGTGCGGCTTTTGTGGAACACCCGCGTGCTGCGCACCGACCGGATCGATGTGCGCGACGAGATCGAGAATGTGGTCTCGGTGCTGGCGGGTTCCCTGCTCAAGGAGCTGCCGGGGCTGGTGCGGGCCTGCGAGCGGATCGCGGGACGACCGCTGCCGGGACTGATCGAGATGGGCTCGTGGGTGGGCGGCGACCGCGACGGCAATCCGTTCGTGGATGGATCGACGCTGGAGCGGGCCTTCACCCGCCAGTGCGAGGCGCTGCTCGCCTCCTATCTGGATGAACTGCATCAGCTGGGCGGGGAGCTGTCGATCTCGTCGCGGCTGGTCCCGGTGCCGGCGGACCTCGAGGCACTGGCGCGGCAGTCGGGCGATACCTCGCCGCACCGGGCTGACGAGCCCTACCGCCGCGCCCTGCGCGGGATCTTCGCGCGGCTGGCGGCGACGCTCGAGGCACTGACCGGTGCAGCCGCCCCGCGCCCGTCGGATCTGGTCGCGGAGCCCTATGCCGACCCGCAGACCCTGCTGGCGGACCTCGATGTCCT
>JAIXTH010000145.1 GCA_027484265.1 Alphaproteobacteria bacterium | reverse complement strand
GGGCTCAGTGCGGATGCGGTCCAAGAGCACATAAACAGCCGTGCCAGTCCAGCTGCGGAGCCCGTTCAGCCTGGCTGCGCACGCATCACGATCCAGGATCGGTCCTAGTTCCATTTTCGCCTCCTTCCTGATCGGGATGGGCTACAAGCCACCAAGCCTACGTCGCAAGCGGTCGCACTTGCAAATGGTGCGCTGAACTTGAAGTGTGGGGTGCGGCGCGAACCAGACTTCGGACCATTAGCTCCGCGATGCTCAAGGGAGCGGGCATGCGCATCCTGACTTGGAATTGTGGCGGTGCCTTTCGCCGGAAGTTTCAGCTGCTGGAGCCGTTCAACGCCGACGTGCTGATCATTCAGGAGTGTGAGGACCCAACGACCAGCGCGCCGGACTATCGGGCCTGGGCGGGCGAGCACCACTGGATCGGCGCGCTCCCGTTCAAGGGTCTCGGCATCTTTTCCAGGAATGGAGCAAGTTTGAAAAGGCTGTCCTGGCCCGATGCTGGGGCCTCATTCTTCCTGCCGGTTCTGGTTGATGAATACATCCAGCTGGTCGGTGTCTGGACCCAGACCGCCGAGGCGCCGGCCGAGCGCTATGTCGGGCAGCTCGGCCAGTACCTTGTCGCGAACCGGGAACGCCTGAACCGGCGAACCATCATGGCGGGTGACTTCAATTCCAGCACAACGCTGGACAAGCCCAAGGCCAGATGGACCCATGGGCAGTGCGCCCTGGATCTGGCGGCTGACGGCCTCGTCAGCCTGTATCATCATACCACCGGCGAAGAGCACGGCCGGGAAACCTGCCCGACATTCTACCTCCACCGTGATCGGGCCAAGCCGTTTCATATCGACTACGCATTCGTCCATCGCAGCATGATCCCTGAGGGCGGGCCGGATTTCTCGATCGGCGATCCGCAGCAATGGCTGGGCCATAGCGACCACCTGCCTCTGGTTTTCGATCTTTGAGTCGGAACCTGCAGGCCCAAGGTCTGCAGCGCGTCTTCGCTGCCTGTGTTCGGCCTAGGCCCCCGGACCGTCACGCCGCTGGGCCAGTTCGGCGAGGAACGTGTCGAATGCGTCCAGCCAGGCATCGGGATCCGCAAGCAGCGTGCCGAGCATCGGCCAGCGGCCGGTCTCGTCCGCAACGTACCAGCCACTGGCCTTGGGGGTCTGCTTGACCCGGCCGCCCGGTATCAGGCCGGCCAGACGGGCCTGAAAGGCATGCGCGACATCGATCAAGCCCCACCCTTGCGGGCCTGCATTCGCGTAGGTCGTATCGAACCGCCCGTCGCTCATGATCAGGCAAAGGCTCACAGGACTGCTGTCAGGCAGACGGCCCTGGATCATGAGTTGCTTGCGCATCACGAATTCGAAGCCACGCTCCTCGGCCTTGCTCCGGAAGGCCTCAAAGGCGGCCACCCCGCCGGGCTGCTGGCCCAGAATGGACTCGATGTACTCCCGCTCGCTCATGCTGGCTGCGCTCTGCCGGGCTGACGCGGGCGCCGCTGAAGCAAGGGGCTCGATCCGCACGCGCCCAGGCGTGGCATCGTCTACCCGGATGACCCCGCGGATGATGGTCTCGGTCTTCATCAGGATCGAGGGAACGATGATCAGCTCGCCCAGGGTCGTCTCCCAGACCTTGATCTCGATGGCGGCCAGCGTGTGCTCGAGGCTCATCGCCTCGTTCAGGTGACTGATCAGCTCGGCTGCGCCCTCATGGATGCCATCGCCTACCACCAGCAGCAGGAAGCGGCCCAGTCGCAGGTCTCGCGCTATCCTGTCGTGAAAGGTTGCTTCGTCGGGGGCATCCTCTTCATTGGCCACAAGGTCGAACAGCCGGAAGCGGGCCACCCGCAGGGCCCGAGCCACCGCATTCTCCAGCCCCTCCACCGACAGGGCTGCGAGGTCCTTGGCATAGTCGAGGATCTGGGCGACCACCTTCCGGCGCGCTTCGGGATTGCGCCAGAGCTTTGTTTCAACCACGGCCAGCTTGCCGCCTGGCGTGATGAAGAGATTGTCGGCATAGCCGCTGGCGAGCGGCAGCTCGGTGCAGACAGGGATGAGCCGGCTGTATTGCGGTTCGATGTCGCCGGCTGGCAGCAAAGATGGATGCTGCTGGATCAGGGCCTGGAGCCATGCCTCGTTGAAAGTCGAGCCGGAGGGCTTGTCCGCAGCGCCCAGCGACCGGCGGCTGAGTGGTTCGGCTTCGCCAGCCGTATCCCGGAGGATGTATGGAACGCCGCTGCTCAACCGTGCCGTCCTTCTGAGAGATCAGGCATCAGCATGGATGGAAGCGCACGTTGCCGCAAGCACAGGTGCTCCCCGGGATCCAAATGATCTCTCGCCGGGAGCAGAAACCCGCCTCACTGGATCATGTGCGCAGCGCTCTGAAGTCCGCCAGATTCAGTTGGGTCGCATGATGTTCAAATTCGTCCGCCTGAGCGCCCTGCCAGATCAAAGGGAGCCCGGACGCGGACCGAACAGGATGACGGCTGCTCCGGCCAGACACAGGAGACCGCCGCTGATGTCCCAGATGTCGGGGCGTGTGCGCTCGACCAGCCACATCCAGACAAGCGACGCCATGATGTAGACCCCGCCATAGGCGGCGAAGGCCCGGCCCGCTGCGCTGACGGGGACGAAAGTCAGCAACCAGGCAAACAGGACCAGGAGAGCAACCCCGACCACAAGCCAGATCTGCGGTGCGCCGTTGCGCACAACCGACCACACCGCATAGCAGCCGCCGATCTCGGCCAGAGCGGCCAGGACATAGATCAGGGCAACGGAAGGCGTGGCGGAGATGGTCATGACGCACCTTGCTGGCGGGGGCGGCTTTCTGCCACCGGGACAGCGGCCGAGGCCAATGAAGTTATAGAGGCCTTGCTGTGCCAGCGCACCGCGCAGACGCACGGTCGCACAGTCCATGGCCGCTGTCGTCGGCGACAAGCCCAGGCGTCATCCCGTATCGCCCTGCGATGCAGGGTGCACGCGCCAGATCATGCGTACTGGCTTTGCCAATGGCCTCACCTGTGACCAAAGGAGTGCCAGCGCCGCCG
>JAIXTH010000226.1 GCA_027484265.1 Alphaproteobacteria bacterium | reverse complement strand
GAATCCTATTGGGTGCGCCAGTTTCTTTGTCAGGGTAAGTTTGGACGGTTCGGCGCTTTGTGCCGGGTGTTTGCTTTTGGTTTGATGAGGGGGGAGTTGCGGCGTTCGTTTGCTTTATCCATGTATCCGATAACCAATATTATGTAATGTACGGGATATGGTAGCGCGCTGCTGGCAATGCGCCATGGATTGCGTTAGAAGCCGCGAAAGCCAACCCTGCCACGGTTTCCGGAGACCTGTCATGACATTCTCGCGTGCGATCAAGATTGCCCCGTCGATCCTGTCGGCGGACTTTGCGAACTTTGGTGCCGAGTGTCGGGCGATTGAGGCGCAAGGCGCGGATTGGGTGCATGTGGATGTTATGGATGGGCATTTTGTGCCGAACCTGACCTTTGGGCCTGCGACCTGTGCGGCGATCCGGCCGCATATCAAAGGCGTGATGGATGTGCATCTGATGATCGCGCCGGTCGATCCGTTCATCGAGGCTTATGCCAATGCCGGCGCGGATGTGATTTCAGCGCATCTGGAATCTGGGCCGCACATTCACCGCACGCTGCAAGCCATTCGAAATACGGGGAAAAAGGCAGGTCTGGCCATCAATCCAGGCACCGGGATCGACGCGGTGTCGCATCTGCTGGATCTGGTGGACCTTATCTGCGTGATGACGGTGAACCCCGGCTTCGGCGGGCAGAAATTCATCGCCTCAACGCTGGACAAGATCCGCGCGCTGCAGGCGATGATCGGCGACCGGCCCGTGCATATCGAGGTGGATGGCGGCGTGACCGTGGAAACCGCGCCCTTGGTCGCGGCGGCGGGCGCGGATGTTCTGGTGGCGGGATCGGCGGTGTTCAACGGCGGTTCTGTCGATAATCCGGGCGTTTACGGCACGAACATCGCCCGCATCCGAGCGGCGGCAGAGGCGGCCTAAGCCTCCGCCGCATTGGTCTTTGCGGCGAGCTGACCGCTGCCCCACAGCGTCAGCACCCGCCACGCGATCACCGGAACCGTGCCAAGCGCCATCAGAAAGACCGCCGCTCCCGGCCAGACCCATCCCACAAGGATCAGGGCCGTGGCGCAGGCTGTTAACGGAAAGGTAAAGGCCGACCAAAGTGCGCTGAACCCCGCCGTGGCGATCCAACGCAGAAAAATCAGCAGCAAGATCAGGAAGATGGCGGCCAAAGCTGCGAAGCCTTGGGCCAAGGCGCCCTGCCCCGTCAACGCCGCCACGCTGGCGAATAGGCTCGCTGGTGCCAGATGGATCGCCAGAAGCGGACGCAGCGGCGCCGGGGGGATGCGGCGGATCAGTTGCCACAGGCTTACCCCCCAGATCACGACGGCAAGCGGGATCGTCCCCAGCAAAAGGCCCTGCGCCAAGGCCGTCCAGCCCAGCGGCACCGCCGCGACGCCACCGACGATGACGCCGACAAAGGCCAGATGCCAGGTCGGGTTGACCTCGCGCGCCTCGGGCGGCAGTCCGCGCAGCACGGCGATCAGCGCGAGGGCCAACGCCAGATGCACCGCCAGCGACAGCACCAGCAGCGCCTTGGCCAGTCCCGGCGCAAACCCCGCCAGCGCCGCCGCGACCAGCATCCCGCCCATACTCGCCGCCGCCAACCCCGCCCGCCCGGGCAGGACGCGCAGATCGTCCAGCACCACCGAAACTCGCCGGAACATCTTGGCAAGATAGGCAAAAACCGCAAAAGCCCAAAGCGCGGAACAAGCGCCCAGAACCGCCTCCGCCAGACCGGGATCAAGCCCAAGCGCCCCCAGCAGACGCTTGCCCGCCAATCCCAACCCCAGCAGCCCCAGGATCACCGGAAACACCGCCGGAGGTGTCCGGGCAAAGCGCGCGGGACGGCGCGGCGGGAATTCCGGCGGCGGAAAGGACTTTGGGCGGAAACGCAGCGGTTCGGACATCACGGGCACCTCATGTCCCAGAGCTAACCTGTTCCACCCCTTGCGAAAAGGCGGCGATCAGCCGCGCAGCACCGGGAACCAGTCTTCCCGCAACCGCTCCCCTGCCCGCATCCCGTGCCCCGGATAGGGCGGCGAGGTGCGGCCCGGACGTTCGACGTAGCGCGCATCCTCGCCCACCAGCCGCAGCGAGAAGGCCCGCCGCCGGGTCGCGGCCTCATTCCCGCGCGCGCCATGCAGGGTCAGGTAGTCAAAGGCCACGGCATCGCCCGGCTCCATCTCCCATTCCAGCACGCGCATGCCTTGGGCATCGGGATCGGGGACCGGCATGTATTTGTCGGAATCGGCGTAGAAATTCGCCTCGGACAGCCAGCGGGTGGGCAGCACCTCCTTCTCCCACCGGTGGCTTCCGGCCACGCAGCGCAGCGACGCCTCGCGCACCGGATCGAGCGGCGACCAGAAGCTGACGGTCTGCCGCCCGGCGACGAAGTAGTAAGGCCCGTCCTGATGCCACGGCGTCGCGCGGGATGTGCCGGGTTCCTTGACCAGAACATGGTCGTGGAAAAGCTGCACATAGTCCGACCCCATCAGCCGCGCCGCCACATCGGCCACCGCCGACTCGCGGATCACCCGCTCGAATTCCGGGATGCGCTGCCAGTTGCAATAGTCGTCAAAGAAGCGCCCGCCCTCCCCCGGTTTCAGGTTTTCCGCCGCGTATTCCGAGGGTTCGGCCATGTTCCGTTCCACCCCCGCGCGCAGGGTATCGACCCAATCGGCCCAGAGGCCCTTGACCAGCACCACGCCATCGCGCTGGAAATCCGCCACCATCTGATCCGTCACGATTTGATCCAGACCTGTCGCCATCGTGCTAGCCCCCCTTCGACTCCGCCGCCATCCTTTCACAAAGAACGCGCCGGGGGCAATGACCCGGCCTTGGATGGAGCGAACCCTTGACCGCCAACAGCTATGACACCGGCCGCCTGAACCTGCCCTTCGTCGGGATTTCCACATTTGGCAAAAGACCTTACGTGGCAGAATGGGACAAGATCGACGCCGATGTCGCCATCCTTGGCGCGCCCTTCGACTTTGGCACGCAGTTCCGTTCCGGCGCGCGCTTTGGGCCGCGCGCGGTGCGAGAGGCCTCGACTCTCTTCTCATTCGGACATGCGGGCGCCTATGACCATGAGGATGACGCGGTCTACCTCGGCCCCGATGTGCGGATCGTCGATATGGGCGATGCCGACATCG
>JAIXTH010000190.1 GCA_027484265.1 Alphaproteobacteria bacterium | reverse complement strand
GGCAAAGCCAACGATGATGTTCTTGCCGAAATCCTTGCCGATCTCGAAGAAATCGCCTTCGTCCACCGTCTTCTCGATCAGCTCCTTCATGTCATAGGGCTGGTTCGGATTGGCGGGCACCAGGCTGTCGAGGCTGGGTTCGAGGCGCTCGGCATCGTCGTGGGTGGGGCGCAGCGGCAGCGGGCTGCGGTTGGAGCCGGGCAGGAAGTCGATCAGGCGGCGCACCTGCGCCATCGCCTCGAAATCGTTCTCGAAGGCACCGTCGGCCACGCCGGACTTCTGGGTATGCACCCGCGCCCCGCCCAGCTCCTCGGCCGTCACCACTTCATTGGTGACCGTCTTCACCACATCGGGTCCGGTCACGAACATGTAGCTGGTGTCCTTCACCATGAAGATGAAGTCGGTCATGGCGGGGGAATAGACGTCGCCGCCAGCACACGGCCCCATGATCACGCTGATCTGCGGGATCACGCCGGACGACAGCACATTCTCCATGAAGATGTCGGCATAGCCCGCCAGGCTGTCGACGCCTTCCTGGATCCGCGCGCCGCCGGCATCGAACAGGCCGATCACCGGGGCGCCGTTGCGGGCGGCGGCCTGCTGCACCTTCACGATCTTGGCGGCATGGGCCTTGGACAGCGAGCCGCCGAACACGGTGAAGTCCTTGGAGAACACATAAACGAGGCGGCCGTTGATGGTGCCGTGGCCGGTGACCACGCCGTCGCCGGGGAACTTCTGCGCATCCATGCCGAAGTCGGTGCAGCGGTGCTCGACGAACATGTCGGTCTCTTCGAAGCTGCCCTCGTCCAGCAGCAGCTCGATCCGCTCGCGCGCCGTCAGCTTGCCCTTGGCATGCTGGGCATCGATCCGGCGCTGGCCGCCGCCGAGGCGCGCGGCATCGCGCTTGGCTTCGAGTGCTGCGAGAATGTCGTGCATGGCGCGTCCCTGTCCGGCGTATTGCGGTCCGGCTTGTTGTGGCGCCAAGCGGCGCCGACCGGTTGCCTCAGGCGATAGTCAAGCACTGGCAGGCTGGCAAGGCGCGGTGGCGGGGGCTGTTCACTGCGCTGGCGCGATGGCGCAGCCCCCGCTGGTGCCCTAGCGGCGCGGCGGCGGGGCTGCGCGCTTGGGCATGGCGAGGCGGCGGTCGAGATAGGCGGCCGAGCGCTCGCGCAGGCGGTCCAGCTCGTTGCGGAAGAAGTGGTCGGCGCCCTCGATCTGCTCCCACTCCACTTCCTCGCCCTTCTGGGTACGGATCTTGGAGACCGAGCGCTCGACGTCCAGCGGCGGCGCCACCACATCGTTCGAGCCATAGAACACCATGCCCGACGACGGGCACGGCGCCAGGAACGCGAGGTCATAGTGGTTGGCCGGAACGGCGACGGCGATGAAGCCGTCGATCTCGGGCCGCCGCATCAGCAGCTGCAGCGCGATGTAGGAGCCGAACGAATAGCCCGCCACCCAGGTCAGCTTGGCCGCCGGATTGTAGCCCTGCAGCCAGTCGAGGGCGCTGGCGGCATCCGACAGCTCGCCCACGCCATTGTCGAAGCTGCCCTGGCTCTTGCCGACACCGCGGAAATTGAAGCGCAGGGTGGAAAAACCGCGCTCGACGAACAGCTTGTGCAGCATCACCGTCACCCGGTCCTGCATCGAGCCGCCGGCGCGGGGGTGCGGGTGCAGGATCAGCGCGATCGGCGCCCCCTCGTTCTCGGCCTGATTGTAGCGGGCTTCCAGACGTCCGGAGGGACCGGGGATAATGATCTCGGCCATAGGTGGCGCACCCTTCGCAAACTGTCCGCACACCGGCCAGAAGCCGGGCAGGACGCAGTTGAATTCTTGACCGCAGCGCTCGGGAATTCTAGACCCACGGCGCGAGGAAGGCGCGCGCTCTAGCATGGGGCGGGCGCAAA
Organism: Alphaproteobacteria bacterium; assembly: GCA_027484265.1. Lineage (GTDB taxonomy): Bacteria > Pseudomonadota > Alphaproteobacteria > Caulobacterales > Aquidulcibacteraceae > JAIXTH01. Next base: position 924 of record JAIXTH010000190.1, on the reverse strand, counting down.
AAGCCAAGGTCTGATGCAGGTGGGTCGTGACGGGGCGGTGCGCAAGGCGCGCGGCGCCTGAACGGGGCCCGCCGCGGCGCAACAGACCCCGGTGCCGGACGCAGGCGGGAGCCGATCGATGGAACTGACCACCAAGGGACGCTATGCCGTGATGGCGCTGGCCGATCTCGCCCGCCATGGCGGCGCTGGCCGGCCGGTAACACTGGCGGATATCGCGGCGCGGCAGGACATCTCGCAGAGCTATCTCGAGCAGCTGTTCGCGCGACTGCGCCGTGCCGGACTGGTGCGGGCGGCGCGCGGGCCGGGCGGCGGCTATTCCCTCACCCGCGAGGCCGGTTCGATCTCGGTCGCAGCGGTGATCCGGGCGGTGGACGAGCCGATCAAGGTCACGGCCTGCCAGATGCACGAGACCGTCGGCTGCCGGGGCCGCTCCACCCGCTGCATCACCCATGATCTGTGGGCCGAACTGACGCACCATATCGAGGGCTTCCTCGGTGCCGTGACCCTGGCGGACGTGATCGAGGACCGGGTGCGCGGGCGCGCCCTGCCTTCGGCCCCGATCGCCGTGGCGGCGGAGTAAGGCCCTGACCATGACCGCCCGCCCCCACCTCTATGCCGACCACAACGCCACCACGCCGCTGCGCCCCGCAGCGTGGGCAGCGATGGCGCGCGCGCTGGAGGAAGGCGGCAACCCCTCTTCGGTCCACGGCCCCGGACGGGTCGCACGTGCCCCCCTGGAAGCCGCCCGCGAGGCGGTGGCAGCAGCGCTGGATGCGCGCCCCGACAGCGTGGTGTTCACCAGCGGCGCCACAGAGGGCCTGCATCTGGCGATGGAGAGCGCCCGCGCCATGGGCTTTGTCCCGGGGCTGGTGGGCGCGGCCGAGCATGATGCGGTGTGGGCCTATGCCGGGGTGCTGTTTCCGG
>JAIXTH010000058.1 GCA_027484265.1 Alphaproteobacteria bacterium | reverse complement strand
GCCAGTGCCTCGGGTTTCAGGCGGGCGCCGTGGCAGGTGGGGCAGGTCTGGGCCGACTGGAACCGGCCCAGCTCCTCGCGCACCCAGGCGCTGTCGGTCTCGCGCCAGCGCCGCTCCAGGTTCGGGATCACGCCCTCGAAGGTCTTGGTGGTCTCATAGCGGCGCAGGCCATCGTCATAGACAAAGCGGATCTTCTCCTCGCCCGAACCGAACAGCACCTTCTCGCGGAACGCCTCCGGCTGCTTGCCCCAGGGGGTTTCCATCTTGGCGCCATAGTGGCGGGCCAGCGCCTGCAGGGTCTGGGTGTAGAGCGGGGAGGGGCCCTTGGCCCAGGGGGCGATGGCGCCTTCGTTCAAATTCTTGTCGCGGTCGGGGGCCACCAGGTCCGGGTCGAACTTGAGCTGCACGCCGAGGCCGTCGCAGGTGGGACAGGCGCCGAACGGATTGTTGAAGCTGAACAGGCGCGGCTCGATCTCGGGGATGGTGAAGCCACTGACGGGGCAAGCGAATTTCTGCGAGAACAGCGTGGGCTCCGCGTCATCGCCATCGGCAGGCAGCACCACGGCGATGCCGTCAGCGAGGCGCAGGGCCGCCTCGAACCCTTCCGCCAGCCGCCCCTGCAGGCCGGGGCGCACCGCGATCCGGTCGACCACCACATCGATGTCGTGCTTGAGCTTCTTGTCGAGCTCGGGGGCCTCTTCCAGCTGGACAAAGGTGCCGTTGATGCGGGCGCGCTGATAGCCCTGCTTGATCCAGCTCTTGATCTCGGCCTTGTACTCGCCCTTGCGGCCGCGCACGACGGGGGCCAGCAGATACAGTCGCATGCCCTCGGGCATCGCCATCACCCGGTCCACCATCTGGCTGACAGTCTGGCTGGTGATCGGCAGGCCGGTGGCGGGGGAGTAGGGCACCCCCACCCGCGCCCACAACAGCCGCATGTAGTCATAGATCTCGGTCACCGTGCCGACAGTAGAGCGCGGGTTCTTGGATGTGGTCTTCTGCTCGATCGAGATGGCGGGGCTGAGGCCCTCGATCGCGTCCACATCCGGCTTCTGCATCAGCTCGAGGAACTGGCGCGCATAGGCCGACAGGCTCTCGACATAGCGGCGCTGGCCCTCGGCATAGATGGTGTCGAACGCCAGCGAGCTCTTGCCCGAGCCCGACAGCCCGGTCAGCACCACCAGCTCGCCCCGCGGGATGTCCACGGTGACATCCTTCAGATTATGCTCGCGCGCACCGCGCACCCGGATGAATGGCAATTCGGACATACACTGGAACTCCTGACACCTGTATCTAGTGCCGCGATGCGGATGCGGCGTCCAGAACAAAAAAGGAACAAGCAGTGGTATCCGCAGGCAGGACGGCTGACTGCCACCGGTATCCGCCCCGCCCATGGAAAAGTGCTTTACATCACAAAGTAAGCGGGCTACCCAGGTGGGGAAGACAGCAGGAGGGCACAGCCCATGACACCCCATACCGATACCGACATTGCCGCGCTGCGGGCGTTGGCCGAGGAGGGGCGGCAGGCTCCTTTGGCTGTGGGGCCGGTGCTGGTGCTGGCGGGGCTGCTGGTGCCCGCTGCCTGTATCGGCGGATGGATGCTGGCGCTGGTGCCGGATGTGGCACGCCCGCTGCAGATTGCGGCGCTGCTCGGTTTTTGCGTGCTTGGCGGGATCGGCGGGCAGATGCTGCTGCGGCAGCTCGCGCCTGCCATCGCCCGCGGCACCGTGCTGGCGCGGGCCGAGGGGATGGTCTGGGGGCTTGGAGGCCTGGCAACGGGTGTGTTCGCCGCCATGCTGGTGCTGCGCGGACTGATGGGGCTGCCGACCCCGGCCAATGTGATGGGCGCCATCGCGACGGTGGCGTTCCTGCAGTTTGGTGTGGCCTTCCTCGTGACCGCTGGCCTGTCGCGCCAGCACTGGCTGCAGGTGCCGGGCTATGGGGCGTTCCTGGCAGCGCTCGCGTGCGGGCTGGTGGCGGATGATGTGCTGGTGATGCCTCTGATCGCGGCCTTGATGGCGATGCTGGCGCTGGTGCCCGGCGTGATCATGATCCGCTCCGGACGGGGTCGGGTGTGAGCGGCTTCGATGCGGCCCGGCTGGATGATGCGATCCATGGCAAGGTGCGCCTCGCCATCATGGCCTATCTGTCGGGTGCCCAGACCGTTGGCTTCACCACGCTGAAAGCCGCCATCGGTGCCAGCGACGGCAATCTGTCGATCCATCTGCGCAAGCTGGAGGAGGCCGGGCATGTGGTGATCGAGAAGGGCTATGAAGGCCGCAAGCCCCTGACCACCATCATGCTCACCGAGGCGGGACGGCAGGCCTGGATCGCGTATCTCGACGAACTCCGGCGCCTGCTGGCGACCGCTCAGCCCGCCGCCTGAAGCCCGTAGTCCGCAGCCGAGCGCACCGCGCGGTGGAAGGCGAGGCGGGCGGCGTACTCGCGCGGGTCCTTCTTGCGCACCAGCGCCCCCTCGGTGGGCGCCGACCAGTCGGCGAGGCGCGTCAGATAGAAGCGCAGCGCCGCTCCCCGGGCCAGCACCGGCAGGGCCGCCGCCTCGGCTGCCTCCAGCGGCCGCACCGCCTGATAGCCCGCCAGTAGGGCCCGCCCGCGCGTACTGTCGAACTCGCGCCCCAGCGGCTCGAAGCACCAGGCATTCAGCATCACCGCGAGGTCATAGGCCAGGAAATCGGTGCAGGCGAAATAGAAGTCGATCAGGCCGGTGACGGTCTCGCCGGTGAACAGGATATTGTCGGGAAACAGGTCCGTATGCACGAAACCTGAGGGCAGGGTACGGGGCCAGAGGGCTGCGAGCAGCGCGAGATCCGCATCCACCAGCTGCCGCGATCCCGGCTCCAGCTCCTCAGCGGCGGCCCCAAGCTGGCTCCACAGTTCCTGCCAGCCATCCAGTGACAGGTCATTGGCGCGTGTCGGAGCGAAACCTGCCAGCGCCAGGTGCAGGCGGGCGAGGGCCTCGCCTGCGGCCCGGGTCTGGGCGGCGGACGGGCGGCGGGGCGAGATCCCGTCGAGGAAGGTGCACAGGGCGACCGCCTTGCCACCCAGCATCTGGGTCAGCGCCCCGTCCGTGGTCCGCACCGGGCGCGCTGCCGGCAGGCCGGCGGCAGCCGCCGCCTCGGTGGCGCCCAGAAAAAACGGCAGGTCCGCGATGCGGACCCGCCGTTCATAGATGGTGAGAATGAAACGGCCTTCGGCTGTCGCCAGCAGGAAGTTCGAGTTCTCGATCCCCTCGGCGATGCCCTTGAAGGTGAGCGGGGCCGAAAGACCCCACCCGGCCATCAGGCCAGCCAGCTCGCTGTCGCTCGGTTCGGTCCAGACCGCCATGACGTCCGCCCCGTGTCTCGAACTGAAGCTGCCGGCGCCGGCCTCAGCCGACGATTTCGTTGCCGGCGAAGAACTGCGCGATCTCGATCGCGGCGGTTTCCGGGGCGTCCGAGCCGTGCACGGTGTTCTCGCCCACCGACAGGGCATGGGCCTTGCGGATGGTGCCGTCGGCGGCATTGGCCGGGTTGGTGGCCCCCATCACGTCGCGGTACTTCGCGATGGCGCCTTCGCCTTCCAGCACCTGCACCACGACCGGCTCGGAGATCATGAAGTCCACCAGCTCGCCGAAGAACGGGCGCTCCTTGTGGACGCCATAGAAGGTCTCGGCCTGGGCGCGGGTCATGTGGACGCGCTTCTGGGCCACGATGCGCAGGCCAGCGGCCTCGATCATCGCGTTGACCGCGCCGGTCAGGTTGCGGCGGGTGGCATCGGGCTTGATGATGGAAAAGGTGCGCTCGAGCGCCATGAGACAATCTCCCGGGAGGATGGTGTGTGCCCGCCGGTGCGGGGCGCGCACCGGGGTGCACAGCGCACCGGAGGCTGGACGGCGCGGCCTCTAGCCGCTTTTGGCCGCCGCGCACAGCCCCTGGCGGCGGGAAGCTGCAGATGGGCGGGAGGTGGGCCTAGGCCAAGAGGGCAGCGGCGGTGCGGTCGAACACCTCGGTGCCCCGGGTCCAGATCGCCCGCTTCCAGCTGTCGGTCTCGACATAGAAGGCGGCGCGGCTCTGGCGGCGGATCTCGCCCGCTTCGGGGCCCTCGCGGTCGCCATGGACATGCAGCCAGCTCGACGCCTGGGAGGCGCGGAACACGCTCATGGTGTCCACGGTTCCGAACTCCAGCGCCATGATCGCGCTCCAGCGGTCGCCGGCCAGGCCCAGAAGAGCGGTGTCCATGGTCCCCGACAGCTTGGCCGACACCGAGCTGCCGTCGCTGGTGGAGCAGATTTCGCCGGGCAGGATGGCCTCGAGGCGCCGGTAGTGGTCGCTGGACGGATCGCTCTCGGTGATGATCTCGCCGTGGCCCTCGGGTCCGAGGCCGGTGTGCATGTCGATGCAGCCGAACCGCGCGGCCCCGGCCATCACCCCGGACAGCAGGCTCTTGAGGGTCAGATGCGACCAGGACGGGGCCACGCCGCCGAAATACACCCCCTTGGGATGGTTGTACTGGCCGCCGGACAGCGCCGCCTGCAGGGCGGGAAAGCCATGCTGGGCGGCATAGGCGAGCAGCGCGCCCTCGGCTGCTTCCAGCCCCTCCGGCGTGCGATCGGCCGGGGCGGCATGGGGGGCGATGGCGTCGTAGTTCGGGTTGGCCGGCAGAGGCGCCTCGAAGCTGGCGAGATAGTTGCGGTTGAGGTCGATATTGTCCTCGTTGAAGCGGGTATCCCACGCAAAGCCATAGGGATTGTGGGCATGCAGCAGCACCACTTTCAGCCCCCTGTCCGCCAGAGCCCGCGCCCGGCCGCTGAGCAGAAGGCCGGTCTGCACACCCGAGCCGCAATAGCCCTCCGGCCCGTGGGTGCCGCTGATCATCGTGATCACGGCCGTGGCATCCGCCGGTCCCAGCACGGCCAGGTCCATCCACAGCGGGCGCCCGCCAGGTCCGGTGGCAGTCGGGTGGCGCTTCTCGGTGAGGCTGGCGCCCGCAGCCTGGGCGGCAGTGACGAAGCGCTCGCGGGCGACGTAATAGTCGGGACTGAAGAAGCTTTCCGGCGCGAGGTCTGACATGGCGGCTTGTGACATGGCGGCTTGCGGCTCCCTGATGATGCTGGCCCGTTGCGGCAGGCCTTGTTCGTGCCCTGCTGCGGCTCAGCCCCACACGGCGCGGGTGGGCGGATGCAGCAGCGGTCCCTCATAAGAAAGACATGGATCGCGGTCCTGCGCCAGCAGCAGCGGACCGTCGAGGTCCACCCAGTCGGCCAGCTGCGCCAGCAGCACGGCCGGCGCCATCGCCAGGCTCGACCCCACCATGCAGCCCACCATCACCCCGAGGCCCGCCGCGCGCGCCATCCGCACGGCCTTCAGGGCTTCGGTCAGGCCACCGGCCTTGTCGAGCTTGATGTTGATGGCGTCATAGCCCTGCACGATGGTCTCGATATCGGCGCTGGTGTGGAAGCTCTCGTCGGCACACACCGCCACGGGCGCGGCGATCCTGCGCAGCGCAGCCGGATCGGCGGCGGGGAACGGCTGTTCGATCACTTCGATCCGCCAGTCGCGGGCGGCTTCCAGCAGAGCGGGCAGGGTGCGGGCGTCGAGGCCCTCATTGCCATCCACGATCAGGCGGGCATCGGGCCGGGCCTGAGCCACGGCTGCCAGGCGCGCAAGGTCATCGCCGCCCCCCAGCTTGATCTTGAGCAGCGGATAGGCACTGGCGCGGGCGGCGGCGGCGGCCATCACCGCCGGCTCGTCGATCACGATGGTATAGGCTGTCACAAGCGGCCTCGGTTCAGGCAGCCCGGCCAGCTGCCAGACCGGCGTGCCGGTCTGCTTCGCCTCCAGGTCCCACAGCGCGCAGTCCACCGCATTGCGGGCGGCTCCGGCAGGCAGCAGGGCCTGCACCGCCTCCCGGTCGGCCCCGGCTTCGAGGGCGCCGCGCACCGCCTCGATCTGCGCCGCCACACTCTCCTGGCTCTCGCCATAGCGGGCATAGGGCACGCACTCGGCCCGGCCAACGGCGCCCTGGTCCTGGATGGCCACCTCGATCACCCGCGCCTCGGTGCGCGCGCCATGGGCAATGCGGAACACCTGCGCCATGGGCCAGGAGCGGGGGGTGATGGTGACGGTACGCGGCACGCGGGTGGCCTTGTGGCTGGAGCAAGGCTGCTGGCCTAGACGAAACCGTCGGGGTTGTGAATTCGGCTCCCCGTGCCGGGTGCCGCAGCGTGGCTGTTCAGAAGCCGGCTTCGCGGGTGGCAAGGGCTGGCAGGCGCAGGGTACTCAGCAGCTCGCGCAGTTCCTGGCGGGCGGCGACATGGCTCATGGTGAAGCTGCCCTCGGTACCTTCATCCGACAGGTCCAAAAGGGTCAGGCCCGAGGGGAACATCTCGCGGTAGATCACCCGCTCCGACAGGCCGGGGGCCACCCGGAAGCCGATGCGGGTGGCAAGGGTTGCCAGCGCATCGCCCACCCGCCGCTTGTTGCGCGCCTCCAACGCCGACAGGCGGTTGCGCACCACGATCCAGTCGATCGGCTTGCGCTCGGCCAGGGCCTTCGCCTTGCGCGCATCGAACACCATCTGCGCATAGATCGAGGGGCTCTGCACATCGCCGGTCAGCGGGTCGACATTGGCCAGGAGGTCGAAGTCGACGAAGCTGTCGTTCATCGGCGTCAGGATCGTGTCGGCCATGCCGTGGGCCGCGCGCGAGGCGGGCGTGTCGGCGCCGGGGGAATCCACCAGCACGATGTCATGGGCGTCGGTCAGCGAGGCGATCAGGTCGCGGGTGCGCTGACCCTCTTCCTTCTCGGCACCGGCCCGGTCGGCGGAGAGCACGGCGCCCGGCTCGTGGAAGCCCGGGCCCAGCAGCTCGGCGCTGTGCGCGTCGGCAAACCGCTTCCGGTTCTCGAAATAGCGCGCGAACGTCCGCTGGCGCCGGTCGAGGTCGATGGCGGCGACTTTCAGGCCGGCAAAACTCAGGCCGACGGCAATGTGGACCGACAGGGTCGACTTGCCGGCCCCGCCCTTCTCATTGCCCACAACTATGACGTGCGCCATCCGCGCCCTCCCGGTCCGAATCCGCGTGGTATCGATAGCGCGGGGCGCGTCGGGCCGGTAGTGTGCCTGTGCCGCAGGCGCAGGGCTGGTTGCAGCCTCGGCCGCTTCGGGAGCCGCAGGCGGCGACAGCTGGAGGCCGAGCCGTCCGGCGATCCGGGCGATCCAGGGCGAGCTGACGGTGCGCGGGGCACTGGTGTCCCTGGCCGGATCCTGCGGACGCGTGGTTCCGGCTTCCTCGCCGGACGCCATCAGGAGCGGCTCCGGCGGGTCCGGGCCGGTGGCGGCGGTGGCGGCGGGGGAGCGGGCGGGGCGAGGTCTGCGGGCGGTGCCCAGCTGCCGCCGCGACCGGCGGCGGCGGGACCGTCCAGCTGCTCGGTTCCGCTGCCCAGCGCGGTGGGACGCCGCTGCGGCTCGCTGGTGACACCGGCGCCGGGCCAGACCGGGCGCGGCTGGAACGGACGGGCGTCGGGTCCTGCGGGTACGAGCTCGGCCGGGACCATCACTACCGGCTGGGCCGGAGGCGGCTCGGGCAGCCGTTGCAGGCGGGCATCGAGGGCGCGCAGCTCGCGCTCGGCCCCCAGCGCCCATTCCGGATCGGCGGCATCGGCCCGCGACAGCTCGCCCGCCACCCGGCCCAGCACCACGTCCAGCGGCTCGTCCTTGCGGTCGCGGTCGACCCAGGGGAGGGCATTGGCGAGGGCTTCGGGGGCATCGCGCACCACCAGGCGCTGGCTGTCCTGCCAGATCCGGGTGAAGGGCCCGCGCGGCTCGCGGGCGGGGCCAAGGGTGCGGATGGTCGGATCGGCCAGCAGGGGGGCACCGGGTTGTGCCATCATCAACGGCCCTTCACCGGGCTGCACCGGCGGCAGCGGTGGCCAGGCCGGCAGCGGTGGTGGCTGGAGCGACGGGGGCGGCGCTGGCTGCGGATCGGCCAGGGCAGCGACGGGTTCCGCTGCCAGCGCAGCCGTCACGGTGGGTGGCTTGGCCAGCGGAACCGGTGGCGGCGGTGCCGCCCGGAACATCACCACTGCTGTGGGCTCGAGAGTCGGATGGCGCGGCGGCGGGCAGTCGCAGGGCGGCCGGATGTTCTGCGGCGCGGCGGCGTCGAGGTCGCGGATTGTGCGCTGCTGCTGCGGACGGGCAGGGAGAGCGACGGCCGGAGCTGGCGGCTGGAATCCGGTTCCGGCTCCAGTGGCAGGCGCAACGCCGGGCGCTGGCGCCAGTTGCGGTGGCGGCAGCGCCCTTGCGGACTGCAGGCCGCCCATTGTCTGGGCCAGTGCCGGGGTCGCCGACAGGCTGGCGGCCAGCATCAGGGCCGTGGCTGCGGAGTGCCGAGAGAGCTGGAGCAGGTGCGCGCGCATGTACAAGGCAGCTAGAAGATCAGGGTAAAGGCCGGTTTAAGGGCGCCATGACGCAGCCTCCCCGCTCCAGCTCCGCGCCGCCCCTGATTGTCCGCTCTATCGCGGACCTGCGTGCCGCCGTTGCCCGCATCCGGGCCGCCGGTGGCACCATCGGCTTCGTGCCCACCATGGGCGCCCTGCATGACGGCCATCTGGCCCTCGTGCGGGCGGCGCAGGCCGAGGCCAGCCATGCGCTGGTGTCGATCTTCGTTAATCCGGCCCAGTTCGCGCCCCATGAGGATCTTGACCGCTATCCCAGGACCGAGGCGGCGGATGTGGCGCGTCTGGCGGAAGCGGGCTGCGCCCTTGTCTATGCCCCGGCGGTGGCAGAGATGTATCCGCCCGGCGCCGTCACCCGGGTGCGCGTGCCCGGTGTCAGTGCGCCGCTGGAGGGGCAGTTCCGGCCACATTTCTTCGAGGGCGTGGCAACGGTCGTCACCAAGCTCCTGATCCAGGCCGGGGCCGATGTGGCGGTGTTTGGCGAGAAGGACTGGCAGCAGCTGCAGGTAATCCGGCGCCTTGCGGCCGATCTGGATATCCCCACCCGGATCATCGGCGCCCCAACCGAGCGCGATACCGACGGCCTGGCGCTGTCGTCCCGCAACGCCTACCTGTCGCCCGAAGCGCGGGCGCGGGCCGTGGCCCTGCCGCAGGCGCTACTGGCGCTGAAAGCCGATCTGGAATCCGGGGCTGTGGTCGGCCCTTCTGTGGCGCGGGCGCTGGCGGCGCTGGCGGCGGCAGGGTTCGGGCCAGTGGACTATGTGGCCGTGTGCGAGCCGCACACGCTGGAGGCCCTGCCGGATGACGCACCGCTGGCGGGTCCCGCGCGCCTGCTGGCGGCGGCCTGGCTCGATGGGACAAGGCTGATCGACAATCTCGGCGTGGCGCCCTGACGGCGGAAGCGCGTTTGCCTGCACTGACGCAGGCGCTACCGCGGCACCAGGTCCAACTTCTGGAGCGGAACGCGTCGCCGGGAAGGCACTGCGTTACGGGCTGGCCTGCCCGGTCGCGGGTGTGATGACGTGCCGCTCGGTGATATGGGTGCTGGTCGCTGTCTCGACGTCTGTGGCCGTTGTGGTGCGGACAGTGGTCACGACCGTGCGGCGGAGCACAGCGCCAGTCCTGTCGAGCTCATAGGTGACCGTCCTGGTGCCGGAGATGTCCTTGGCCTGCCATTCGGCTGTCAGCGCCTCGCGCGTCTGACTGGTGTCCCCGGTCAGGGTGGCGAGAATCAAGGCCGTTCCAACGCCTTCGGCGCGCACGCCGTCGGGATCGATCTGGAACCGGGCTTCCAGGATTGTACCAGCCGTGCCAGTTGAAACTGCCGTCAGGGGCGCTGGCCCGCTTGTGCCGGGCAACGCATGCATCACGCCAGGTTCGAGCCTGCCGGTCCAGAGATCGAAATCACTGATGACGCCCAGAACAGACCGCGGATCGCACTCGATCTTCATCGCCGTCCAGGTAAAGAACCACTTGCCACACCGCTCCCTTTCGAACCCTGTGGCCTCCAGCCAGGTATCGGATCGGGCCTGCAGTTCGTCGGCGTTCAGGAGGGTCGGGTGCTCGCCCGGGGCCTTGCGGATGCGGGCAGGGAACTGCCAGGATGCCGCCCGCACTTGGGGCGTCGCGCCGGGCGGAAGGTCATACTCGAGCACGATCGCATCCCCGTCGACGGCGATGACGCGCTCGATCAGGCGATGGCTGCTGCTGCCGGAACCGCTGCTCAGGCTGCGGCGGTTCTCCCAGTTGCTGGTGACCGTGATCTCGGCGGTTTCGCCCAGGCGCGCGGCCGGCAGGGGCTGCGCAGCCACACCGGTCGCGCTGGCGATGGCCGCGACCGCAAACAGCATCGACCGGATCATGGTGGCCCCCCGTTTATGCCTGCCGCCGTCTGTCGCGCACTCTGCCTGAAGCAAGCGCGCCGGACAATCGACCCTGGAGGGACTGTGCTAGAGCCCCGCCTGCGTGGTCAAGTAGACCGCGAACGTCCCCAGCCAGTGGCCGCCTTCATAATGCTCGCCGGTCACGAACGGCAGGGCGGCGTCGGCGTGGGCGCGGGCGGCGGCCAGGAGGGCGGGGCGGCGGCTGTCGCCTTCGGGCAGGCCAGCGGCGATCCCCTCCAGCATCCAGGCCCGCGACAGGTTGAGCCCGTCGGTATGGGCGAGCTTGCCATCGGTGCGGTCGGTGGTGATGGCCGGTGCCAGCCAGTCGGCGCTGCCGGTCTGCGGGATGCGCGGCAGGAAGCCCGCCAGCCACTGTGCATAGGCGTCCGGCGCCAGGATCCGGCGCATCAGGTCGGCCTCCGCCAGGCACGGCGACACGAAGTCCTCACCGCCGGGCTCGTAGTGCAGCGGGCAGTCGCGGTCGTTCTGGAAGAAGGCGATGGCGCGGTCACGCACCGTCGTGGCCAGGGCGCTGTCGCCCGCATCCAGCGCATAGTCGAGGGTAAGGCCGAGGGCGAAGGCGGTCTGTGAATGCTCGCCGGTGCGCATCGGTCCGCCAAGGCGGGGCAGCCAGCCCACCACCCGCGCCGAGGCCCGTTGCACCAGCGGCTCCAGGTTCGCCGCCCACTGCGCCGCGTCCGGATCGGTTGCGCCCCATGCCTTCAGCTCGCGCTGCAGCTGGAACAGCCAGGCGAGACCATAGGGCCGCTCGAACGAGGCCCGGCCGGGGCCGTCGTAATAGGCCACTTCCCCGGCGATATTGGCGGCGGTCAGGGACCGGGCCAGGGCTGCCCGGGCCGCTGGCGCGTAAGGGGCATCGGGATGCAGCCGGGCGAGCCTGGCCAGCAGCCAGTGGCCGTGCACCGAACTGTGCCAGTCAAAGCAGCCATAGAAGGCAGGCGTCAGCTCGCGCGGGGGCCTGGCATCGGCGT
>JAIXTH010000165.1 GCA_027484265.1 Alphaproteobacteria bacterium | reverse complement strand
TGGTGCGCGCCATGGCCAGGGTGTACTTGTCGTTCTTCAGGCCGTTGTTGGCCTCGTTGGGGATGGAGCCGCGGGTGGGCTTTTCCTTCATGGCGACGTCCATGCCGCCGCCCTGGATCATGAAGCCCTTGATCACGCGGTGGAAGATGACGCCGTCGTACTGGCCGTCCTTCACGTACTGCACGAAGTTCGCGACCGTCTTGGGCGCGCGCTCGGCATCGAGTTCAAGCCGGATCAGACCGGCGGAGGTGTGCAGTTCGACCTGGGTGGACATGGTTCAGCGCTCCAAAGTGGCTTTCTTGATTTCGATCGGGGTCAGCGGCACGTTCTGGTGCGGCCCCTTGTTGCCGGTCGGCACGACACGGATGCGGTCGACGACCTCCATGCCGGACACGACCTTGCCGAAGACGGTGTAGCCATGACCGTCCCGGGCATTCGCCTTGTCGAGGAAGACGTTGTTCCCGACATTGATGAAGAACTGCGCGGTGGCCGAGTTGGGATCGGGCGTGCGCGCCATCGCCACCGTGCCCCGGGCATTGAGCAGGCCGTTGTCGCTCTCGATCGGGATGGGGCCGCGGGTCGGCTTCTCGCTCATCTTCGCGTCCATGCCGCCGCCCTGGATCATGAAGCCGTCGATCACGCGGTGGAAGACGGTGCCGCCGTAGTGGCCGTCCTTCACGTACTGCAGGAAGTTCTCGACCGTCTTGGGCGCCTTGGCCGGTTCGAGCTGGATGACGATGTCGCCCATCGAGGTGCTCAGGCGCACCTTGGGCTCGGCGGCCGCAGCCGGCTGCTGCAGGCCGATCAGACCAAGCAGCAGCAAGGGCAGCAGTGCCGCCCCGCGCAGCGCAAGGCGGCGGCGGAGCGTGGGCAGGGACGGGAAGAAAGCGTGCATGACGATCCTCGGCGTGAAGGGAAGGGCCCGCGGGCGGGCGGGCAGCAGCCGCGGATTCTCCCGCAGACGCCGCAGCGCGCAGGCCGCAGGGCCCATGAAGCGGCTGCGGCCGGCAGGCGGCGCTGGCTATACTGATTTCGCTGCATCCGGGTCTGCGCCCTGCGGTGCACGCCCCGGGCCGCATGCCCGGCCGGGCCACGACGCCCGACCGCATGCGGCCTTTGTCGTCTGGCCCCTCTCCCTCGCCCGCCCGTCCCGACCCGCAGGGTCCGCTGCGGTGTCTGCCCATGAGCCTGCGCATCCACAACTCCCTGAGCCGCCGCCTCGAAGACTTCGTGCCCCTGGAGGCGGGTCGGGTGCGGATGTACGTCTGCGGCATCACGGTCTACGACCTCTGCCACGTTGGCCATGCGCGCACCATGACCGTCTTCGACGTGGTGCAGCGCTGGTTCAAGGCCAGCGGCTTGCAGGTGAGCTACGTCCGCAACATCACGGACATTGACGACAAGATCAACGCCGCAGCGGCCCGCGAGGGCGTGGATATCTCGGTGATTACCGAGAAGTATGCAGCGATATACAACCAGGACATGCGGACCTTGGGTGTCCTGCCGCCCAGCATCGAGCCGCGCGTGACCGGTCATGTTGCCGAGATCATCTCGGTGGTTGACCGACTGGTGGAGAAAGGTCACGCCTATGCCGCCCCGGACGGGGTGTATTTCCACGTCCCCAGCATGCCGGACTATGGGCGCCTCTCGGGCCGTGACCTGTCCGAAATGCGGGCCGGGGCACGGGTGGACATCGACGAAGCCAAGCGCGATCCGGCGGATTTTGCCCTTTGGAAGGCGGCCAAGCCGGGCGAGCCCGCCTGGGACAGCCCGTGGGGACCGGGCCGCCCCGGCTGGCACATCGAATGCTCGGCCATGATCGAGAAGAACCTCGGCACCACCATAGACATCCATGGCGGCGGCCATGATCTGATCTTCCCGCACCACGAGAACGAGATCGCCCAGAGCCAGTGCGCCCATGACGGCGCACCACTGGCGAATATCTGGATGCACAACGGCTTCCTGAACATGGGTTCGGAGAAGATGTCGAAGTCGCTCGGCAATGTGGATCTGGTGCATGATCTGGTGCGCAAGTGGCCGCCGGAGGCCCTGCGCCTGTCGCTGATGTCGGCCCATTACCGGGCTCCGCTGGAGTGGACCGAGGAGCTGATCCTGCAACAGGTGAAGACGCTGGACCGGCTCTACCGGGCGCTGGAGGCGGTCTGGGATGTGGAGGCCACCCCGGTGGTGCCGCAGGGCCTGCTCGCGGCGCTGTCCGACGATCTGAATACCCCCAAGGCCCTTGCCGAGCTGGCCATGCTGGCACGCCATGCCAACAAGGCCGAGACCGACGACGAGCGGGTGCGTGCCAAGGCCGAACTGCTGGGGGCAGCCCAGCTGCTGGGCATCCTCACCCAGGCCCCGGCCGACTGGTTCGCCGCCCGCAGCGGCGCTGCCGAACGCGACGTGGACGCCGCCCACATCGAGCAGCTGGTCGCCGCCCGCCGCCAGGCCCGTACCGACCGCGACTGGGCCGAGGCCGACCGGCTGCGGGCCGAGCTCGCCGCTCTTGGTGTCGAGGTGACCGACACCAAGGACGGCTCCAGCTGGCGGATGATATGAGCAGCCCTCCGATCTCGCGGACCGGGCGCATGGTGACCTGGTGTCTGTCGGGGCTGCTCTGTGCTGCGCTTGTGACCGGGTGTGACGGCGGCAGCAACGCGCCGCAGGATAGCGCTTCGCAGGTGCAGGCCACCTTCGACACCGACATGGAGGGCAGTGCGGCTTTGCGGACGCGTCTCGTGCGCGAGTTCGGCATGGCGCCGGATATCGAGCGGCTCGAGGCGGCACTGTCGGCAGACGGGTATTTCTGCGGTCCAGACCCGTCGGTGCCCACCGAGACAGCCTGCCTGCTCGAGCAGAACCGGGGCGGCTGTATCGAAGCCACGTTGATCCGGACCCGTCCGTGGCGGCCTGATCAGGCGCAGGTGGTGGTCATCTGCGAACCGGGTCAGTCGCCGGAGGCTGCGGCCCAGCCATGATCGTCGAGACCGGTCCTTGGCGGATGGACATCAGCCCGGAGATCGGCGGTTCGGTGCGATCGCTCAGCTGGAATGCCATGCCGGTGCTGGCTTCAGACGATACGGCTGACCATCCCGTGCTGAGGGCGGGTTGCTTCGCAATGGTGCCATTCGCGAACCGCATCCGTGATGGTGTGGTGCGGCTGCCGGGCGGGGCACACCGGACAGTGGCTGCTGGCGGGGTGGCGGATCGCGTGCATCCGCTGCACGGGATCGGCTGGCTGCGCCCGTGGCAGGTGGCGTCAGCCGACCCGACCAGCGCGTTCCTCACCCTGATACATGAAGGTGACGCCGCCTGGCCCTGGCCATTCGAGGCCAGCATGCTGTTCGGCATTCGAGAAGAGGAATTCTCAGCCACTCTGATGCTGGGCAATCCGGGTCCGGAGGCCATGCCTGCCTCCGTCGGCCTGCATCCTTGGTTCCCCGCCACGGCAGCACGGTTCAGCGCCCGCGCCGGCCAGCTGTGGCGGCCCGACATGGCCGGAGTTTGCACGCAGTCTGAGCCCTGCACAGCCATTGAAGACATGGCACCTTCCGACCAGCCTCTGGATGCCTGCCTGACCGGCTGGGACGGCGAGGCAGAGATAGAGCTGCACGGGCACCGGTTCCTGCTGATCGCCCGGACACCGTCGGGACCACCGGTACCAGGGGTCCCCGATGCGCTGCATATCTACACACCGGCCGGCGGAACTCGCTTCTGCCTCGAACCACAGACTGCGCGGTCTGGCGCATTCGAAACCGAAATCGGCCAGCCCGGGGGACCGCCAATGCTGGAGCCAGGTCAAGAGTTGGTCATGTCCGTTGTCATCGTGGCGCTCGACTCGCCTTAGGCATTGCGCGCCGCTGTGGCGCTGCTAGACCAGCGCCATGAAGACCAAGCTCCTTGCCGCCGTCGCTGCCCTCGCCGTTCTGGCCAGCGCAGCCGCCTTCGTCCCAGCCTCGCTGGAAGCCCAGTCGTCCGGCGCGCCGGTTGCCAGCCGTACGGTCGGCCCGCTGGTGATGCAGGGCGTGCCTGAAACCCCGGCTGATGTGCGCGAGCGCCTGATCCAGTACAACAATACCCGCTCGGCCAGCTTCTCGGGCTTCACCCCGGATGGCGGCATCCTGATCTCGACCCGGTTTGGCGAGACGGCGCAGGTCCATGCGGTGGCCCGCCCCGGCGGCGCCCGTACCCAGCTGACCTTCTTCAGCGAGCGGGTGGCGGGCGCGGCCCCGATCCCCGGCTCGAACGACTTCCTGTTCGTGAAGGACGAGGGCGGCAACGAGCTGTTTCAGGCCTTCCGCTTCAACCGCGCCACCGGCCGCGTCACGCGCCTCAGCGAAGTTGGCACCCGCAATGAAGGCGGGCGGATGTCTGAAGACGGCAGCATGCTGGCCTGGTCGGTGACCCGCCCCGGCACGCCGCGCCGTGACATCGTGGTGATGAACCCCGCCGATCCGGCCAGCCGCCGCACCCTCGCCACGCTGGAAGGCGGCTGGAGCGTGCTGGACATCAGCGCAGACAAGAGCAAGCTTCTGCTGGGCCAGTATATCTCGGTCACCAGCTCGCGGCGGTCGGTGATGGATGTGGCCACCGGCACCATCACGCCCATCAACCCGGACCTCAATGTGTCCTATGATGGCGGCACCTTCTCGGAAGATGGCAGCGCGATCTTCGTGGGCACCGACGAGGGCTCGGAATTCTCCTATATCGCCCGGGTCGACCTTTCGACCGGCGCCCGGACCCGGGTGAGCCCTGCGCTGAACTGGGACGTGGAAGGCCTGTCACTGTCGCCGGATGGCCGGACCCTGGCCTATGGCGTGAACGAGGACGGCCTGTCGAAAATCTATCTGATCGAGACCCGCACCGGCGCGCAGCCGCGCCCGGTGAACCTGCCGATCGGCACCGCCGGCGGGCTCGAGTGGTCGCCGGATTCTAGCAAGATCGGCCTGACCATCTCCACGGCACGGTCCTCGGCGGATGCCTATGTCTATGACGTGGCCGCCGGCAGCCTGACCCGCTGGACCGAAAGCGAGATCGGCGGCCTCGACCCGGCCACCTTCGTGGAGCCGACCCTGATCCGCTATCCGACCTTCGATCAGGACCCGGCAACCGGCACCACCCGCACCATCCCGGCCTTCGTCTACACCCCGCCAGGCCCTGGCCCGCACCCGGTGGTGATCCAGATCCACGGCGGACCCGAGGCCCAAAGCCGCCCCGGCTTCTCCTCCACAATCCAATACTGGGTGAACGAGTTGGGCATCGCGGTGATCGTGCCGAACGTCCGCGGCTCGACCGGCTATGGCAAGACCTTCGTGGGCCTGGATAACGGTTTCAAGCGAGAGGATTCGGTCAAGGATATCGGCTCGCTGCTCGACTGGATCGCTACCCAGCCGCAGTTGAACAAGGACAAGGTGGCCGTCTATGGCGGTTCCTATGGCGGCTATATGGTGCTGGCCTCGATGGTGCACTTCAATGACCGGCTGGCCGGCGGCATCGACATCGTCGGCATCTCGAATTTCGTGACCTTCCTGCAGAACACCGAAGGCTATCGCCGTGACCTGCGGCGGGTCGAGTATGGTGACGAGCGTGATCCGGCGATGCGCGAGCACCTCGAGCGGATCAGCCCGCTGACCAATGCCCATCGCATCACCAAGCCGCTGTTCGTGATCCAGGGCGCCAACGACCCGCGCGTGCCGCGCTCGGAAGCCGAGCAGATCGTCGAGCGGGTGCGGGCCAATGGCGGCGTGGTCTGGTACATGCTGGCGATGGACGAGGGCCATGGCTTCGCCAAGAAGTCGAACCGCGACGCCCAGCGCGAAGCCGAAACCCTGTTCTTCCGCGAGATCTTCGGGCTGGGTGCCACGGCGCCTGCGAGCCGCTAGAGCCTCGGGCGACGCATTGCGGGCGGGTTCATCCCGCCCCTATCGGGCCCTGTCTGGCCCCTGCCAGACCCCAGAATGCGATGACCCGACCGGGCGGCACCCGGTCGGGTCATCTGTTTGTGCCGGCAGGGATGCCGGTGCCTCAGGGCTGCAGCCGGTAGCCGCCGCCCTCTGTGACCAGAAGCTCGGTGCGGCCGACGGCCGGCTCGATCTTCTGGCGCAGGCGGTAGATGTGGGTTTCCAGCGTGTGGGTGGTGACGGTGGAGTTGTAGCCCCATACCTCCCGCAGAAGCTCGTCGCGCGGTACGGCCTTCGGGCCGGCTCGGTAGAGATAGCGCAGGATCGCGGCTTCCTTGTCGGTCAGGCGCACGCGGCGGCCCGACTTCTCGGCCAGGATCCGGGTGGAGGGCTTGAACTCGTAGGGGCCGACCTTGAGGGTGGCCACATCGGTCTGGTCATGGGCGCGCAGATGCGCCCGCACACGGGCCAGCAGCACCGCGAACCGGAACGGCTTGGTGACATAGTCGTTGGCGCCGGAATCGAGCCCCAGTACCGTGTCGGAGTCGGTATCCTGCGCCGTCAGCATGACGATCGGGCCGGAGTAGCCGGCATTGCGCATGGCCCGGCAGGCCTCGCGCCCGTCGAGATCGGGTAGATCCACGTCCAGCAGCACGAGCTCGGGCGCCCGGTCGCGGGCCGCCTTCACGCCGCTGGAGGCGTCTTCGGCCAGGATGGTATCGAACTCGCCGGTCAGGATGAACTGCTCCGACAGAGTTTCGCGAAGGTCCGCGTCGTCATCGACGAGGAGGATTGTACGTTTGCGTGACATGGCCCGTATCTGGTGTCGCTTGTGACAGCCTGCAACAGAACCTAGTTCACGGGTGCGTCAGGAGAGGGGTGATGGTCGGGAATTCCCATCCAAAGTCCACTGGGCGGATGGGGCGCAGCACGGTGTGCGGCTTCAGAAGCAGGCGTTTCCTTCCCATGCGAAGTCCTGGACCACGTCATTCTGGTCGATGATGAAGCGGCGGCTGCAGGTTCTGTGCTCGGTATAGACCGGGTTGGTGCGCACCACAGGGACGGTGATCTTGTCCTCAACCTGGCTGACGCTGCCGTCCGGAGCCCGCACTTCGCGGATCCGGGTGGAGGTTTCATAGGTGGTGTAGCTGTCGCCGCCGCGGGTGCGGGTTTCATCCAGGCTGTACTGGAACATCTCACGGCCATCGGAGAGGGTGTAAGTGCTCTCGGGCGGCCCGAGGGCCAGCACCAGCGTGTCGGCGGACTGACCCACGAAGCGCTGACGTACAGCGGCCTCATAGGCGGCGACTCGTTCCTCGTAGGGAATCGTCTCGCAGGCTGCGACGCCCGCAACGCCTGCCAGCGCGACGGCGATCAGGAACGTTTTGCGAAATCCACCAGTCATGATGCCCATTCTCCCAGTTCGACAGGCCGAATCTGCCCATGCCAGCTTGAACGCGGCCTGAATACGTCAGGTCCGGTCTACAAGATGCGTTTCGCGCACAGCGCGCAATCGCTCGGATGGGGTAGACGTTGTGGAGGCCTGCAACAGCTCGTCGCGCATGCTCGCCCGCATCTCGTGGATCGAGACGATCACCGGCCCCATCGCCACGCCTGCCTCTACCAGCATCGCCTCGCCCAGCTGCAGGCTGGCCTCCAGGGTCTCTGGCACCGCCTCGCTGACCCCCAGACCATAGAGGTGGGCGGCGTGGGAGGCGTCGCGGGCGCGGGCGACGATCGGCAGGCCCGGGCGGGTCAGGTGTGCAGCCTGCACCAGCGCATCCACCAGCGGCCCGCCATCCATCGTCACCACCAGCGTGCGGGCGCTGTCGAGGCCGCAGGCCCGCAGGAACTCGGGCTTGGTAGCGTCGCCATAATAGACCCGGTGCCCCTCGCGCCGCGCGGTGCGTACCCGTTCGGGGTCGGCGTCCACGGCGATGTAGGGGATCTTGTGATGCTCGAGCAGCGCCACGATGGTGCGGCCCACCCGTCCGAACCCGGCTACCAGCACATGGTTGCTCTCGGCCCCGGCCTCGGCCTCCACCAGCTCCGCCTCGTCGGCAACCTTAGCCGGACGGCTCACCACCCGGCCCAGCAGTGTATCGGCGGACGCCAGCAGCGGGATCAGGCACATGGTGATGGCAGCTACCAGGAGCGCGAAGTCCGCCTGCGCCTCGGGCACCACTTCGGTGGTCACGGCGATGCCTAGCACCACGAAGGCAAACTCGCCTCCCGGGCCCAGAAGCAGTCCGGCCTTGAGGGCCGTGGGCCGCTTCACCCCGAACAGTGGGCCGGCCAGCCACACCACCACGGCCTTCAGGGCCACCAGCGCAACCACGGCAGCTGCGATCTGGAGCGGCTGCGCGGCGATGGCCGCCACATCCACGCTCATGCCCACCGACACCAGGAATACCCCGAGCAGCAGGCCCTTGAACGGCTCGATGGTGGCCTCGACTTCGCGCCGGTACTCGGTCTCGGCCAGCAGCAGCCCGGCCAGAAAGGCGCCCAGCGCCATCGACAGGCCCGCTGCCGAGCAGATCAGCCCCGTGGCGATCACGACCAGCAGGCACAGTGCCATGAAGATCTCGGGGCTGCCGGTGCGGGCCGCCATCCGGAACAGCGGCCGCAGGATCACCCGCCCCAGCAGGATCACCAGCGCCACTGCCAGAGCCGCCCCGGCCAGCGACTGCAGCAAGGGTGCCGCACCGCTCCCCATGCGCTCCGGCGACAGCATCGACACGGCAAACAGGATCGGGATCACTGCGAGATCCTGGAACAGCAGCACCCCGAAGGCGGCGCGCCCGTCGGGGGCCGTCAGCCGCTTCCGCTCGGCCAGGGTCTGCAGCACCACCGCTGTGGAGGACAGTGCCAGCGCAAGGCCGATCACCGCCGAAGCGGTCCCACCCAGACCCAGCACCAGCCAGCAGCCCAGCGCAATCACCAGCCCGCTGGCGGCCATTTGCACTGACCCCAGCCCGAATACGGCCCTGCGCATCAGCTTCAAGCGTTCGAACGACAGCTCGAGCCCCACCGCGAACAGCAGGAACATGATGCCGAATTCGGCCACCATGGCGATGGAATCAGCGTCCTGGATCGTGGCGACCGACAGAAGCGGCAGCTCGCGCGCCATCGCGCCCAACACCGAAGGGCCCAGTACCACCCCGCACAGGATGAACCCCAGCACCGGACTGATCCGGAACCGGTGCAGCAGAGGTACGATCACGGCTGCAGCCGTCAGCACCACCAGCGGCTCACGCAGGAGCGTCATGTCCACGACCGATCCTGCCATCCGCCCCTCCGACCTCCGGAAACCACCCAGCGCACTACCTGTCAGGCTGACCGGGGATGTCCCGTTGGACCTGATGAATGCACACGGGTTTAACCGGTCTTAACGCGGCATTTACGGGTCTGAACGCTTGTCAGTCCATGTCCCGCGAGTGGTCCGACCGGAAAAAGTCTGGCCAAGTCAACCGAAGCAGCGAATTCTGCCGCTTTGAGGGCGTTTCGTGGGATCCAAGGCCCGGAGCAGCCGCACAGTCAGGTGCGGGGAGAGTGATTCGATGAGCGGTCAGACCCCCTGGAGCATCAAGGGCATTCGCGCGGAGACCCGCGAGGCTGCCAAGGGGCTTGCCCAGCGCGATGGACTGACCATCGGCGAATGGATGAACCGCCTGATCGAGGATATCGGTTCACCGGAGGACGACCGGTCTGCCGGGCAGCAGGCCACCGGCCTGCAGGGCTGGCCGACGCCGCAGGGCACCGAACCGTTTCCCGTTTCCCAGCCGACCTGGCCCAGCGGTGCGCCGCAGAGCGGCGATGCCAGCCGTCTCTCCCAGGCGCTGGAGACCTTGACGCGGCGCCTGGAGGGCCTTCCGACTGGCGCTGCGAGTATGGCGCCGAGGCCCGTGATGGCTCCGGTCGTGGGGCCGGCCTTGAACCCCGCAGGGCTGGGCGGTGTTGACCGCGCGCTGATGGCGATCGGTGAGCGCATGGAGGATGCCGAGCGCCGCTCGGACCGTACCTTCGGTCATATCGATGCCGCCCTGTCCGAGTTGCGTCAGACCCAGACCATGGTGGCCGACCGGCTGCGCCGCCTGGAGGATACCGACCCTGCCCATAAGTCGATGGGCGCCCTGCGCACCCTCGAGGCGGCGCTGGCGCAGCTCGTCGGCCAGATGCAGGAACAGGAGGCACGCACCGCCTCCATGGCCCGCGAGCTGGCCGAGACCCGCCGTGAAGCTGGTGGCGAGATTGCTGCCCGCATGGACGAGCTGTCGGCCAGAACTGCTGCTGGGCTCGACAGCCTGGGCACCACAGTCGAGAGTGTGGCGGGTCGCATCAGCCAGATCGAGGATCTGACCAGCGGCGCCATCGAGGAGGCAGATCGCGGCCTGCATCTGGTGTCCGATCGGGTGAGTTCTGTGGAAGCGCTGGTGCAGGAAACCAACGCCCGGCTCGCGACCCTGATGGTCGACCTGTCGGCCCGCATTACCGAAGTGGAGGCCATCGCCCAGGCCGGGGCCGACCGCACCGATCTCGCGGGTCTCAAGACGCGGATGGAGCAGCTGGCAACCGAGATGCGCGGCTTCGACGGCCGGATGCAGGAGATGGAACAGTCTGGCGCGTCAGCCCTGGAAGAGATGGGTGATCGCGTCGCTGCCTTCGGTGCCCGCTTCAATGACATGGACAGCCGCCTGACCAAGGCGCTGGCCGAGACCCGGACCGAACTGGCGGCAGCCATGAAGGATGGCATCGACAGCCGTATCGCCGATCTGGCCGCGACGCTGGCCGAACGGCTCGACGGCAGCGAGCGGCGCACAGGCGCGGCTATGGAGCGGGTCGGCGAGGAAGTCGCCAAGGTCGCCACTGTGCTCACCGAGCGGCTGGCCCGCCTCGAAGAAACCGACGGCGGTGCGCGCGATGCCGGCATGGCCGCCCGTCTGGAGCTGGCCCGGATCACCCGCGCCATCGACGAGCGCATGTCGGCGATGGAAGGCCGCGACGGCCAGTTGCTGGAGCAGGCCTCTGCCCGCATGCAGGCCATGACCGACCAGCTGGCGCAGCGGCTCGAGCAGACCGAGCGGCGTACCACTGAAAGTGTCACCGACCAGATGCGCACCCTTGCCGAGAGGCTGCAGGCCCGTCAGGACGAGACGTCGCGCGATCTTTCACGCCGGATCGACGAAGCCGACGAACGCAGCGCCCGGCGCCTGGAAGAGCGGTTGGGCACCGTTACGCGCGACATCGCCGCAGCCGAGGATCGCGCAAAGGCGGTTTCGGCGCCGCTGCACCGGGGCTTCGACACACTGATTGACCGGCTCGATCGGCTGGAGACGCGGGCGATCGAGCCCTATGCCGAGACGGTTGGCTTCGCGGGCGGCCCGTCCGCCAACCCGCGGGACACCGTCGCGTTTGCCGACCCGACTCTCGCCAATACCGGTGGCTTTCTGCTGGCCGAGCCATCGGGATCACGGGCTGGACCGTCCGGCCTTGGCTTTGCCGCGCCCGCGACTGCATACGCGCCTCCGGCGGACGTAGCTCTGGACGGCGAGGACTTTGGCGCTGCCTTGAACCTGACGCCTGCCCAGCCCGACGCTGGCGGCCGTCGCGCCACCAGCGGCTTTGCGAGCCCGTTCCCGGCCGATGAAGTGGGGATGGCCGGAGACCCCGGCGACCACTTCACCATGGCATCCGCGGCGGGCTCTGCAGCGGGCGATCCCCCAATCCTCGGGTCGGATGCCCCGGGCTCGGTGTTGTCTTTCGAGTTCGATTCCGATCCATACGAGCTGGAAGCTGCACGCACTTCCGGGCTGGGTGGCGAGCGGCACGGCGGCGCCACAGACTACCTAACGGCCGCCCGCCAGGCAGCCATCAATGCCGCTCAGACCCGCGAGGTCGAGCAAGCTGGCCGCAAGAACGCTCGCAAGACCCGCGAAAAGGCGGTCAAGCCTCCCAAGGGCCGCACCGCAGTGATCGATCCGGATCAGGCGCGGGTCCCGGCGGCGGGCAAGTCCAGGCCGCCCATCTCGCCTGTCGGCATGGTGGCGGCGGCAGGGCTGGTTGTCGCTGGCGGCCTTCTGGCATTCAATGCATTGCGTGGGGACGAGGAGCCCCGCCCTGCTGCCCTCACGCCGGCTCCGCCGACGGCGCCGGCCGCCGGTCAGGCCACCGCCCCGGCGGCGGGCCCGGCACTGGACCCGGCACTGGACCCGGCGGCTGCGCCGGTGGATCCGGCCGCCGCAGTGCCTGCCGGCGGCGCCGCAGCCATCCCGTTGGCCTCCACCGCAACGGGGGTCCCGCCGGTTGCAGCGCCTGCCGCAGCCGCGCCTGCGGCGGCCCTGGCCGGTACCTCTGCTCCGCCGCAGCGCTCTGCCGCTATGGATCGCATGGAACGCGACCAGCAGGCCCGCGCCCGCGAAGCCCAGCAACGTGCCGCTCAGGTGGCCAACCGGCCCACGCCGGTCACCGCCCCGGCGAGCGCCCGTCCCCCGGCTGCAGCACCGGCAGCGGCCCAGCCTGCGGCTGGTCGGCCGCCTGCCGTGCCCGCAACGGCGCGCCCCGCGGCGCCTGCAGCTCGCACCCCGGGAGCAGCGCAGGCAGCTCCCGCAGGCGCTGCCGCACCTGCCCGTGCCGCCCAGGGACAGGCTGGAGCCGCTTCGCGTCAACCAGCTGCAGCACCCGCGCGTGCAGGCCAGACAGCCGCGCCGGCTGCCAATGGCCGCGCATCCTATGAAGAAGCCACACGCCGCCAGCAGGCGGGTGACACGGCGGGCGCCCTGCCCCTGCTGCAGCAGGCGGCCGAGGCAGGCGACTTGCGGGCCCAGAACCGGCTGGCCCGGATGTACGAGCGCGGGGAGGGCGGTGTTCAGCGTGACATGGCCGCTGCCCGTCGCTGGACCGAGCGGGCCGCCGCTGGTGGCAGCCGCCAGGCCCAGCACAATCTCGGCGTCTACTATGCAGAGGGTGAGGGTACCCAGCAGGACTTCGGTCGCGCCGCCGAGAACTTCAATCGCGCAGCCCGGCGCGGGTCGCGTGACAGCCAGTACAATCTGGGGGCCATGGCCGAGCAGGGTCTGGGTCGTGAGCGGTCCGACGCAGACGCCTATTACTGGTTCTCCATCGCGGCCCGCAATGGCGATCCTGATGCGGCACGCCGTGCCCAGGCCGTTGGCGCGCGCCTCGACCCCGCTACGCGCCAGGCCACGGACGCCCGGGCCAACGGCTTCCAGCCCGAGGGCGGCGGCGACGAATGATCCGTCGCGGGACAGTCTGGCGCCCGTGACGCTGCTGCAATGACGGCCGAACTTGCAGCCGCCTGATGCTCGCCGAGCCCTTCAGGAGGCCGGGGGTGGGAGCATTGCGGTTCGCCCCTAAACTTCTGTTATAACAGAAGATTGACAGCGGTGTCAGGCAGCCGCCGAGAACAAGGGACGGATGCTGCCAAGCGTGGCGCAACACGCGCTTAGCATGTATTTTCTGTTTATAGCCATCTCAAATATCAAATGACTTCAGCGAGATGTGACCAGACAAAACACCCATTCAAAGATGCGAGTTGGCCCAGTCGGACCATCGACCTGAAATATCCCCTGACAATTGGGTTCGCCTACACTGATGAGATGCGGCGGTCACTGCGATAACCATTGCCGCCTTACTGACTAGTTAGGCCTCGCAAACCGCACCACATACTCGGTTACCCTATGGGGGTGGCCACCGCTTTAATTGGTCACGACATGAATTTGGGTGTTGAGTCGTTCTGTAAATCACTGTAGCGTGAACGTAGAACATCTTCAAAATGTCAAGAAGGGAGCCACCAGGTGCGAGCAACCGTTGGATTTGACTCGGAACGTTCCGTGAGGAGCGCGAGCGCGCTCGATCTGTTTGTCGGTCAGCAAGTGCGCCGCCGCAGGCAGCAGCTGGACATCAGCCAGCAAGAGCTCGCCGCACAACTCGGCATCTCTTTCCAGCAGCTACAAAAGTACGAGCGTGGCGCTAACCGGATCTCTGCCGGTCGCCTGTTCGAAATGTCCAAGATCCTTCAAGTCGAGATCGGCTGGTTCTTCGATGGTGCCAGTCCGCTGGCCGAGTCGGTCCCGGCAGACGTGCGCGAAGGCACCGATGACGAGGCCGCGCCGCCTGATTCGCCGCTGCGCCTCGTGATCCACGTGCTGGGCGCCGACAAGCTGCTGGCCGCCTACTCGAACATCGCCACCGACAAGCGCCGCCGCAAGGCGATCGAGCTGGTCGAGATGCTGGCGAGCGAGGAAGACTGATCCGCCTGACCGGGCAGTCCCTGGCAGAGATCACAAGGACCCGGCCCCTGCGGCCGGGTCCTTTTCGTTGGCGTCACACCGTGACCTGATCCTCGCCGTCCCAATAGTCGCGGGCATCATCGCGATTGAACAGCAGCCCCTGGGACCGCACCAGGACCTTGTTGCTGTCGGGGTAGACGCAGACCTCATCCGGATCGCGGGGCCCGACGATGATGTAGCGGCAGATGTCGCCGGTGTGGTTGAACAGGGCGTGCTCCACCGGCTGCCCCGCCGGAAAGCGCACATAGTCACCCGGTCCCATCACATGTCGGGCCGATCCGATCCGGACAGTCAGCGATCCGCTGAGGACATAGAGATGCTCTTCCTCGCGCACGTGCCAGTGCGCCGGACAGCCCTGGCGGCCGGGCGGCAGCTCCTCGATGCAGAACCCGATCTGATAGGGCTGCGGCCCCGCATGGGCCGACAGGTTCCGGCTGCGCCCGCCAAAGTGCTCGCCGCGCTGGAAATCCTGCCACGGCACCGACTCTTCGGGAAAGGGGCTTGCCGCCGGTGCGGGTTTGAGGGCTTCCATGGGTGCTCCTGCGCCCTGGCACCAGGAGCCAGGGTCAGCCAGTGAAGCGCGTCCGGCGGGCGCTGCCAAGCCATCGCCCCTTGCGCCCCCCGTGATGCAGGCCTAGCTCTGGGGCTGGCGTTTCTGCGGCTCGCGTGGGGTACATCGTCCCGCCGACCTAATCCGCTCGTCGGGAGCTGGCTCTGGAGGAGACCGTGGTCTCCATCACCTGGCGCCCACCTGGTTATCCAGGTCGCACGGGGACGGGTTAGCCGCCACGGTTCTTGTGGATTCGCCTGCCCGTCCCACGCCCCGCGCCAACGCCGCCCTAGCGGATCGGCGGGGGCGCGGAGATCGGGAACTGGTACAGCACCACCACATTGCCATCCCAGTCGAGGAAGCCCTGTTCCGTGCCAGTGCCCTGCTCCGGATTGGTGAGGGGGCGCGGGCTAAACACGGTCAGGCCCTCGGCCCGGGCCCACGCGATGATGGTCTCGAGGCGGCCGCGCGCATCGATCACCGCTCCGGCCGTCCGGATACCGCGCGCACGCGGCAGCCGCACACCCGTCACTTCCAGCAGGGCAAAGGTCCGCACCTGCCGCGCACCTGCCGACAGTGTACAGAACCGCAGCGAGGCCCGGGCCGGAATGTTGAACACCTCGCGCGAGTAGGACTGGGGCCCCGACTGAGTCACCGCCCCCGCCTGGAAGCCCAGCGTATCGCGCCACAGGCGCAGGGCCCGGTCCATGTCCGACACCACCACCAGCTGGCGCTTGAACCAGCTGCCGGTGTAAGCGTCATCCAGCAGGGCAGCTGGCTGGCTGGCGGTCTGGCCAGCGGCCTCGGTGACACCGGCGGCGGCGAGGGCCAGCGGGGCGGCAAGCAGGGTACGACGGCGCATGGCTCACTCCTGGTGCGGCCCGCGATTCAGGACTGGACGGGGCCGCAGTTTTCTCTAAATGTCCGGACAACTTTTCTGCAAGCCCGTTCTTGACCGGAACCGACCGCCCGTGACCCGAACCGCCTTCCGCTCCCTTCTGTTCGTGCCCGGCAACCGTCCGGAGCGCTTTGCCAAGGCCCTTGCGGCTGGCGCCGATGCGGTGTGCATCGATCTGGAAGACGCGGTGCCGCCCGAAGCCAAGGGCGAGGCCCGGGCAACGGTGATGGCCTGGCTCGCGGGCCGCCTTACTGATGGCCCGGCTGTCGGCGTGCGGTTCAACGGTCTGTCGACCCTCGACGGGTTCAAGGATGTGGCCGCCTATGGTGACGCCGCCGGGGTGGCCGATTTCATCATGATCCCCAAGGCTGGCAGCGGCACCGAGCTGCGCCAGCTGGTGGAGGCGCTGGGCGCCCGCGCCGCGCCGCTGTGGCCGATCGTCGAGAGCGCGCGGGGGCTGGAGCGGGCGTTCGAGATCGCCGATGCGCCGCTGATCGAGGGGATCCTGTTTGGCGGCGCAGATTATAGCGCCGATGTCGGCTGCACCCTGGACTGGGACGCGCTGGCCTATGCACGGGGCCGGCTGGCGGCGGCAGCGGCGGCTGGCGGAAGTGCTGGCGGGGTGCAGCTGCTGGATGTGCCGTATCTCGATGTGCAGGACGAGGCGGGCCTTGCGGCCTCCACCGCCCGCACCCTGGCGATGGGCTTTACCGGGCGCGCCTGCATCCACCCGTCGCAGGTGGCGCCGGTCAACGCGGTCTATACCCCCACAGAAGCCGAAATCGAGCGGGCCAGGGCCTTGATCGCGGCGCTGGCGGAGGCACAGGGCAAGGCCGCCCTGTTCAATGGCAAGCTTGTGGAAAAGCCAGTGATCCTGGCCGCCCAGCGCACGCTGGCGCGGGCCGGACTGGCATAGGAGGGTAGGGGAACATGGTGGGTTCGGTGAAAGAAGTCGGTCCGCAGCGCTATCGCGAGACCTTCGGGCGCTATTTCGAGGACTTCGTGGTGGGCGATGTGTACGAGCACCGCCCCGGCAAGACCGTGACGGAGTATGACAACCACCTGTTCACGCTGATGACGATGAACACCCACCCGATGCACTTCGATGCCGAGTTCGCCAAGGCCAGCGAGTTCAAGCGCAATCTGGTGGTCTCGCCCTATACGCTGGCTCTGTGCATCGGCATGAGCGTCACCGACACCAGCCAGAAGGCGATCGCCAATCTCGGCATGGACGAAGTGAAGTTCACCGCTCCGGTGTTTGCCGGCGACACGATCTATGCCGAGAGCGAAGTGCTGGCCAAGCGCGAGAGCGCCAGCCGCCCCGGCCAGGGGATTGTCACGATCCTCACCCGCGGTTTCAATCAGGACGGTGTGATGGTGGTGACCTTCAAGCGCAACATGCTGATCCCCGGCAAGGGGCATGCGGTGGAAGACAAGGTGGGGCACTACTGATGCTGCACCCGATCGCCCCGATTGGCTTCGTGCGCGGTGGGCGTGCCGCCGTGGAAGACGACCATTGGGGCGCGGTGCAGGCCAGCATCGAGCTGGCCGACGGGCTGGGGCCCGAAGCGCTGTTCGGTCTTGCGGACTTCAGCCACATCGACGTGCTGTTCCAGTTCGACCAGGTGCAGGACCACAAGATCGAGACCGGTGCGCGCCATCCGCGCGGCAACACCGACTGGCCGCTGGTCGGCATCTTCGCCCAGCGCGGCAAGAACCGGCCCAACCGCATCGGCCTGTGCACCTGCCGGGTGGTCGCAGTCGAGGGTACGCGGGTGACGGTCGAAGGGCTGGATGCGGTGGACGGCACACCTGTGCTGGATATCAAGCCGGTGATGCGCGAGTTCCTGCCACGCGGCGATATCCGCCAGCCCGACTGGGTTGGCGAGCTGATGAAAGACTACTGGTAATCCGACGTCCGCGACCTGGTTGCGGCGGCGGACAACTCAATGGGGATACACATGGCAGACGGACATTTCACCAGCACCATCTCCGAGGCCGATGAGCGGGCGATGCTCGACACCATTGGCAAGTGGATCGAGAAGAAGGTGGCCCCGGTCGCCATGCAGCTCGAGCACGACAATGTGTGGCCCGCCGAGCTGGTCAACGACATGGTCGAGATGGGCCTGTTCGGGGCCATCATCCATCCGGACTATGGCGGCCTTGGCCTGTCGGCCACCACCTATGCCCGGATCGTCACCATGATCAGCGAGGAGTGGATGAGCCTGACGGGCATCTTCAACTCGCACCTGATGATGGCCACCGTGGTGCAGAAGTTCGGGACCGACAAGCAGAAGGACTACTGGCTGCCCAAGTTCGCCGCCGGCGAGCTGCGCGGGGGCCTGGGCCTCACCGAGCCCGATGCTGGCACCGACCTGCAGGGCATCCGCACCGTCGCCCGCCGGGTGGGCGACAAATATGTGGTGAACGGCACCAAGACCTGGATCTCCAACGCCATCGAAGGCCACTGCGTGGCCCTGCTGGTGAAGACCGATCCGGAGGCCCAGCCCCGCCACAAGGGCATGAGCATGCTGATCACCCCCAAGATCGACCCGGAAACCCGCGCCCCGCTCAAGGGCGTCTCCAATGGCAGGAAGCTGGAGAAGCTGGGCTACAAGGGCATCGATTCGGGCGAGTTCATCTTCGAGGACTATGAGTGCGATGCCGAGCTGTCGCTCGTTGGCGGCGAGGAAGGCAAGGGCTTCGTGATGGCCACCGGCGGTCTCGAGATCGGCCGGGTCAATATCGCCGCCCGCTCGGTGGGCATCGCCAAGCGCGCCCTGAAGGAGAGCGTGAAGTACGCCCAGGTCCGCAAGACCATGGGCAAGCCGATCTGCGAGCACCAGGCGATCCAGCTCAAGCTGGGCGAGATGGCCGCCAAGACCCGCGCCGCCGAGCTCCTCACCCAGGACGCCGCCGCCGCCTTCGACCGGGGCGAGCGGATCGACATGGAAGCCGGCATGGCCAAATACTTCGCTTCCGAAACCGCCGCCGAAGTGGCCTTCGAAGCGATGCGGATCCACGGCGGCTATGGCTATTCCAAGGAATATGTCATCGAACGCCTCTACCGCGACGCCCCCCTGATGTGCATCGGCGAAGGCACCAACGAGATGCAGCGCATCATCATCGCCAAGCAGCTGGTGGCCCGCAACAAGGTGTGAGTGGACGCAGCGCAGGCATCGATGTATATCCATGGATAGACGGAGGCCTTCATGGGCGTGCATCGGACCCGGACCTTCATGAACGGCAACAGCCTGGCGGTACGGCTTCCCAAGTCGGCCGGGCTGTCAGCCGGCACGGAAGTCGAAATGACGGTGGAGGGCAGTGTGGTCACGTTGCGCCCTGTCCGGCTGACTCCGGCCCAGCTGATGGAGCTTCTGGACACCCTGCCATCGCCGGACAGCGTGCAGGAACGCTTGCCGGTCGATATTCCCGAGCGGGAAGGCCTCTGAGTGCGGTTTCTGCTGGACACCAGCGTTCTCATTGCCGTGCGTGACAATGCGCCTGGCGCCCGCCAGGCAGTCGCGTTGCTGTCTGGCGAGCTGCTGGTATCGGCGATCTCCCTGACCGAGCTTGAAGGCGGGGTTGCGGCGGAGCCGTCACAAGCGGCGGTGCGCGCCGCCGCGATTGCCCGGATCGAACAGAACCTCAGTTGCCTCGCCTATGGCGTGGCCGAAAGCCGCGTCTATGGCCAGATCGTGCGAGAAACTGGCTATGCGCGGCGGCTGGTGATCGACCGCATGATCGCCGCCCAGGCCCTGGTAGCCGGAGCGGCACTGGTCACGTTGAACCCAGGCGACTTCGCCGACATAGCAGGCCTCGAAGTGCTGCAGTTGGGGGAAGCGCGGTAAAGCGGACCGCCCTCCGATACCCACCCCAACACCAGTTGGGGGCAGAGCCAGGAGGAGTGGAGGGCGGCGCAACTGCAAAGGTCTGCCTTGCAGGTTGCTTGGATGTACGAATTCCGGGTCCAGGGCGCCCCCACACCCACTGTCCCATTTTAAACCACGGATTCATCCCTGCTCTGTAGAAGGGGCATAACGCCCTTGCTGCCCAAGCGGTGGGCCGACCGGGAAAACCTGGCGGTGGCGTGCAGAATACGGTGGGTATCTCCGATGGGACGCACGGTTCTGATCGTCGACGACGATCCGGCTCAGCGCCGCTTGCTTCAGGCGGCCGTGGAACGACAGGGCTTTGCCACGCGCACCGCCGAAGACGGGGCGCAGGCGGTGGCGCAGGCGGCCGATCCGGCTGTGGATGTGGTGCTGCTCGACCTCGTCATGCCCGGCATGGGCGGGATGGAGGCGCTGGGCGAGATCAGGGCCAAGCGCGAGGACCTGCCGGTGGTGGTGCTGACCGCCTCCGGCGGGATCGACACGGTGGTGAAGGCCATGCAGGCCGGTGCCACCGACTTCTTCGTCAAGCCGGCCAGCCCCGAGCGGATCATGGTGTCGATCCGCAACGCCCTGAAAGTGGGAGAACTTTCCACCGAAGTGCGGCGCCTGCGCAAGAAGGCTGCCGGCAGCTTCACCTTTGCCGACATGGTGGCCAGCGCGGCTGCGATGCGCCCGGTGATCAAGCTGGGCCAGCGGGCAGCGGCCTCGACCATCCCGGTGCTGATCCTGGGTGAGAGCGGCGTGGGCAAGGAAGTGATCGCCCGCGCCATCCATGGCGAGAGCGAGCGGTCGCACCGGCCGATCGTGGCGGTGAACTGCGGCGCCATCCCGGAAAACCTGGTGGAAAGCATCCTGTTCGGCCACGAGAAGGGCGCCTTCACCGGCGCCCACGACCGGCACAAGGGCAAGTTCCAGGAAGCCGATGGCGGCACCCTGTTCCTGGACGAGGTGGGCGAGCTGCCGCTGGATGTGCAGGTCAAGCTGCTGCGCGCCCTGCAGGAAAGCGAAGTGGACCCGGTGGGCTCCAAGATGCCGGTGAAGGTGGACGTGCGCATCGTGGCCGCCACCAACAAGGATCTGGCGCGCCTGGTGGCCGAAGGCCGGTTCCGCGAGGACCTGTACTATCGCCTCAACGTGTTCCCCATCGACGCCCCGCCGCTGCGCGAGCGCAAGGAAGACATCCCGGCGCTGGTCAAGCATTTCGTGGGCCGCTTCAATGCCGAAGAGGGCAAGCGGATCATCGGCGCCGCCCCTGGCACGCTGGCGCTGCTGCAGGCCTGGGACTGGCCGGGCAATGTGCGCCAGCTGGAGAACGCGATCTTCCGCGCCACCGTGCTGTGCGACGGCGACTATCTCCTGCCGGACGATTTCCCCCAGGTGCGCGCGGCGCTGCCCGACTTCGTGCCCGAGGCAGCCGCCACCGCAGCCGCCTTCATGCCGCCCCCCGTCATGGGCGCGGAAGCCCACGCCCTGCTGCAACTGCCGCAGGTGCCGCAGCTGCTGGCCGGGGTGGTGACCCAGGCCGAGGCGTCCAGCGTGTCGCTGTTCGACCCGCAGGGCCATCTGCGCACCCTGGAAGCCATCGAACGCGACCTGATCGAATATGCCATCGACCTCTATGCGGGGCATAT